>JBAYOD010000070.1:0-13596 GCA_041678445.1 Burkholderiaceae bacterium
CGAAGGCCAGCGGGCGGCCCGGCCGCATCGCGACCGAACAGAACTCGACATCGCCGAGCCGGCCCGCGATCTCCCGGGTGAAATCGGCGTCGCCGACCGACACGCCGCCCGACGAGATGACGACGTCGGCGCTGGCGGCGGCCGAACCGAGCGCCGCTTCGAGTGCGGCGGGGTCGTCGCGAACCCCTCCCAGGTCGATCGGCAGGGCGCCGAGGCGCGTCAACATACCCCATAGGGTATATCGGTTGCTGTCGTGAAGCTGGCCCGGGGCGAGTGGCTCGCCCACCGGGCGCAACTCGTCGCCTGTGGAGAAGAAGGCCACGCGCAACCGTCGGCGCACTGACACCTCGGCGAAGCCGAGCGAGGCGAGCAGTCCGAGGTCGGCCGGCGTGATCCGCGTGCCGGCAGGCAGCGCCGGCTTGCCGCGGCTCAGATCTTCGCCGCGCCGGCGTCGATGCTGGCCGGCGCGCTGGCCGGCCGGCAGGCTCAGCAGCCCGCCGTCGACGCTGACCAGTTCCTGGGGGACGACCGTGTCGAAACCTGCCGGCATCAGCGCGCCGGTCATGATGCGAACGGCTTCGCTCGGGGCGGCCGTGCCGGTGAACGGCACCCCGGCCCGGGCAGTGCCGGCAATGCGCAGCACGGTGGGGCCGCTTGCGGCCAGTTCGGCGCTGCGCACCGCGTAGCCGTCCATCGCCGAGTTGTCGTGGGCCGGAACGTCGACCGGCGAGATCAGATCGGCGGCGAGGATCCGGTCGAGGGCCGAGCGCACGGCTACGCGCTCGACGCCCTGTACCGGGGTGGCCAGCGTGGCGATGGTGGCGCGCACCTGGGCCACTGTCCGCGGAGCGCTCATCTGCTCTGGCTCCGTGCCAGTTCCGCCGGCGTATCGATGCCGAGAAACGCCGATTCGTCCGGGAAGTCGACCACCACCGCTGGCAGCGAGGCGTACCAGGCGTCGACCCTGCGATGGCCGGCAGCCAGCCAGGCCTGCAGGCCGGACAGCAGGCGCCGATCGAGCAGGGCGAACACCGGTTGCAACTGCCCGCTGCCGCTGCGGGCGACCGCAGCCCGTGCCGGACCGCCCGGGGCGGCCTGCGCGGCCAGCCACAGCCGGGCGACCAGGTCGGCAGGCAGGAAAGGGGTGTCGCAGGGCGCGGTGGCGACCCAGGGAGTGTCGGCCGCGCCCAGGCCGGCGTGCACCCCGGCCAGCGGGCCGGCATAGCCATCGATCACGTCGGCGAGGACCGGGTGGCCGAAGGCGGCATAGCGATCGGTGTTGCGGTTGGCGCTGATCAGCACGGGGCCGACCTGGGGTGCCAGCCGCGCCAGGACATGGGCGGCCAGCGGTCGGCCGTCCAGCAGGGCGAGGCCCTTGTCGGCCGCAAGGCCCTCGGCACTCATCCGGCGGCTCAGGCCGCCAGCCAGCACCAGGCCGGTGATCAGCGAGCGCTCGGCTTCGGTGAGCCGGGTGGGAGCCCGGGTTGCCCGCACATTCATGCCAGCGCAGTGACCGGCAGCCGGACGAAGCGTTCACGCCCGGTGTACAGCAGGTAGTGACGGCCCCGGCAGTGGCCGATCAGCGTGATGCCTGCGAGCCGGGCGAGGTCCCAGGCCTGTCGCGTGATACCGTCGCGCGACAGCAGGAAGGGGATGTCCATGCGTGCGCACCGGATGACGGTTTCACCGGTGATCCGTGCACTCGTGTAGAGGATCCGGTCGTGACCGGAGACATTCTCCAGCCACATCCAGCCGGCGATCGTGTCGATCGCCTGGTCGCTGCCGATGTCCTCGGCCTGGCGCAGGAGTTCGCCGCGCTCGCCGCCCGCATTGGCGAACAGCGCACAGCCGTCGAGCGTGGTGCGGAAGCCGCCGGCCGGATCGTTGCGGCTCAGCGCTGCCTGCGCGCGTGCGCTGACGGTGTACAGCGTTTCCTCGGTCAGCGGCCGGACCGACGGGGCCCGGGCGGCACCGGCTTCGGCTTCAGGTTCGGGTTCAGGTTCGGGCTCGACAGTCCGCCGGGCGGGCGGGGAGTGGTCGTCGTTCGACAGGGGTGTTTCGCGTCCGGCCGGCGCGCGCGTGGTGATGCTCACCGTACCGGCGTCCCGGCCGACCTGCAGGGCGACGATCTCGTCGATATCCGATACCAGTTGCTGGTTGCGCAGATAGCCGAGGGCAAGGTGGGCGGGCGCCGTGCCCAGCGTGACGAGCGTGACCAGTTCACGCTCGTCGAGGTGCAGCGTCAGCCGGTGTTCGTCGGCGATCGTGGCCGGCACGGTCTCGCCGCGTTCATCGACGGCTTCGACCTCGAAAGTGCCCGGCTGCGGGGCATCGCTGAGAGCGGGGCGGGCGGCGGCCACCGGCTCAGCCTCCGATGTAGGACATTTCGATCCTGTGCCCGCGACTGCCGGCAGCCGAGCGCAGTTCGGAATAGCGATCGCTGCGAGCCTGCCAGATGGTGCCGATGGCGGCTTCGAGCGTCGGGTCGTCGGCGCCGCCGCGCAGCAGTGTGCGCAGGTCGTAGCCGGCGTCGGCGAACAGGCAGGTGTAGACCCGTCCCTCGGTCGACAGCCGGGCGCGTGTGCAGTCGCCGCAGAACGGCTGGGTGACCGAGGAGATGACGCCGATCTCGCCCGCGCCATCGGCGTAGCGCCAGCGTGCGGCGACTTCGCCGACGTAGTTCGGTTCGACCGGTTCGAGCGGAAAGACCGCAGCGATGCGCCGCACCACTTCGGCGCTGGGCACCACGTCGTCCATCCGCCAGCCGTTCGAGGCACCGACATCCATGAACTCGATGAAACGCAGGATGTGGCCGGTGCCGCGAAAGTGACCGGCCATGGCAAGGATCTGCCCGTCGTTGACGCCTTTGCGAACGACCATGTTGATCTTCAGCGGGCGCAGCCCGGCGGCGTCGGCAGCCTCGATGCCGGCCAGCACGTCGGCGACCGGAAAATCGACGTCGTTCATCTTCCGGAATGTGGCATCGTCGAGGGCGTCGAGGCTGACCGTGATGCGGCGCAGTCCGGCGTCGCGCAGGGCGCGCACCTTGCGCGCGAGCAGCGAACCGTTGGTGGTCAGCGTCAGGTCGAGCGGGGCGCCCGCCGGCGTACGCAGGGCGGCGAGCCGTTCGACGAGCTTCTCGACCTGCCGGCGCAACAGCGGCTCGCCGCCGGTCAGCCGGAGTTTCTCGACGCCGTGGGCGACGAAGGCGCGCACGACGCGTTCGATCTCCTCGAAGCTCAACAGCGAGGATTGCGGCAGGAAGTCATAGTGACGGTCGAAGATCTCCTTCGGCATGCAGTAGGTGCAGCGGAAGTTGCAGCGATCGGTGACCGAGATGCGCAGATCATGCAGCCGGCGACCGCGCTGGTCGACCAGCAGCCCCGAGGCCGGCGGGGCGTCCGCCGGAATCTCGGGCACCCTGGCGCGGTAGCGCCGATCGGCGATGGGGATGATCCGTTCGGGCATGGGTTTGCCCCGCGGGGCAAGACGATTGCTGTGCCGCTATGTTAGCAAGCCGCCGCCGGCGGGCGGGCGCTCTGCGCGGCTGGCCGGGGTCATCCCGAGCGGGACGGCCCCGGCCATGGATCACAGGCTCAGCCGACCGCCTGGTTCGCGTCGTCGTTCGAGCCGGCCTGCGCATTGGGCGCCGGACCGGTCGTTTCGACCTGCTGCAGCGGTTCCTCGACGATGACCGCACGCGGCCGGCGCTTGCGTACCGGGCGCGGCGCCACCGGCTCCGGCACGATCTCGGCGACATTGGCGGCGCTGGTCTCGACCCACTGCAGGCCGGCCGTTGCGACGATCGCTTCGAGCACCTGCTTGTCGGTGCCGTCATCGGCGGCCGGTACCGGTGCTCCCGGGTCGGTCGCTTCGGCCGTCTCGCCAGCTTCGGCAGCCACGGCAGTTGCAGCAGCCAAGGCAGTCGCAGCCGCTTCGGCAGTCACAGCCGCTTCGGCGGGCGTGACAGCCTCGACGGTCGCGGCAGAGCCGGCGGTTTCGGCAGCTTCGCCGGCCGCCTGGACGGCTTCGACAGACTCGACGGTTCCAGCGGCTTCAGCAGCTTCGGTCGTACCGGCAGCTTCGGCAGCTTCAGTGGCTGCGGCCGTTGCAGCGGCTGCGACGGTGTCGTCGGTTTCGGCTGCCCTGCCGGCCTCGATGGTTTCGCCAGTGGCCGCGCGGGTTCCGGTCGCTGCCGGCGCCTCGATGCCCGGAGTCGCCTCGCTGGCCGCCGGGGCTTCGACTGCCGCATCGGCGTGGGCAGCCGGCGCGGCGTCAGCGGCCGGTGCCGGGTCGGCAAGGGCTTCGGTTGCTGCCGGCTGTTCAGAACTCGCTTCGTCGGCCTGAGCGACCGTCGTCTCCGCGGAATCCTGCTCGGTCGCAGCGCCTTCCGGGCGACGGCCGCTGCGCCGACGGCGCGGACGGCGCCGGCGTTCTTCGCCTGCCTCGGTTGCCTGGCCGTCTTCAGCGGCCGCCGGTCCGGGCGGGCTGCTGTCGGGGGCGGCCGCGCCGTCGACTGCCGGGCTCGTGCTCAACCGCGTATCGTCGGTTTCGGCTGCAGCCGGCAGGAGTTCGGCGGCGGCGGTTGCAACGACGGCTGCTGCCGCCGATTCGGCGAGGTCGCCGGGTCCGCCGACCGTCGTGTCGGGCGACGCCGTGCTGCGGCCGTTGTCACGACCGCGGCCGCGCCGGCTGCGCTCGGTCCGTTCACCGCGTTCGCTGCGCTCGGGACGCTCGGCCTGGTCGACGCGTTCGGCGCGTTCGGTCCGCTCGGTCTTTTCGACGCCCTCGATCCGCTCGATCCGTTCGGGACGCTCAGCCCGATCGGTACGCTCGGCGCGTTCGGCCCGTTCGGCCCGAACCGGGCGCTCGGCCCGTTCGGTGCGATCCGGGCGCGCGCTGCGCACGGTGTCGTCACCGGCCTCTTCGCGGCGTGTGCTGCGCCGGCGGCTGTCGCCATCCGCCGAGCCGCTGCGCCGGCCGTCGCGCCGATCCCGGCCGCCGCGTCCTTCGCGCCCATCACGGCCTTCGCGGGCCTCACGGCCTTCCCGGCGTCGGCCACCCGGGGTCGCCGGCGTGACCGTCGCAACGGTGCGCGCAGCCGGAATGGCTTCGGCCTCATTGGCCGGCTTCTTGCGGAACCAGCCGAGCAGCTTGCCGAGCAGGCCGTCGGGGCCGAGGATGGGTTGGGCCACAGCGATGGGCTGGGGGCTTGCCGCGGCCGGCGCCGGTGTCCGCGCAGGGGCCGGCTGTTCCCGCTGGATGCCCTTGACCGCCGCTTCCTGGCGCGGCTTGGCGGCTTCGAGCTTGCGTTCGAGGTAGCTGTTCTCTTCTTCCGGCGCCTCGGCCAGCGTGTGACTGGCCCGGTAGGTGGCCAGCCGGTCGTCGTCGTGGCGCAGCCGCTCGGTCTTGTAGTGCGGAGTCTCGAGGTGCTTGTTGGGAATCAGCACGATCTCGACCTTCAGCCGCGCTTCGAGCTTGTTCAGTTCGCTGCGCTTCTCGTTGAGCAGATAGGTGGCGACGTCGACCGGCACCTGGGCGTAGACCGCCGCGGTGCTCTCCTTCATCGCGTCTTCCTGGATCACGCGCAGCACGTGCAGCGCCGAAGACTCGATGTCGCGGATCGCGCCGGTGCCGTTGCAGCGCGGGCAGGTGATGTGCGAGCCCTCGGCCAGCGCCGGGCGCAGCCGTTGCCGCGACAGCTCCATCAGGCCGAAGCGCGAGATCTTGCCGATCTGCACGCGGGCCCGGTCGTAGTGCATGGCTTCCTTGAGCCGCTGCTCGACTTCACGCTGGCTCTTGGCGTTCTCCATGTCGATGAAGTCGATGACGATCAGGCCGCCGAGGTCGCGCAGGCGCATCTGGCGGGCCACCTCGTCGGCAGCCTCGACGTTGGTGCGCAGCGCGGTTTCCTCGATGTCGGAACCACGTGTGGCCCGCGCCGAGTTGACGTCGATGGCAACCAGGGCTTCGGTATGGTCGATGACCACCGCGCCGCCGGAGGGCAGCGGCACCAGCCGCGAATGGGCGGTCTCGATCTGGTATTCGATCTGGAAGCGCGAGAACAGCGGGGTGTCGTCGCGGTAGCGCTTGACCCGGTTGACCATGTCCGGCATCACGTGGGCCATGAACTGCCGGGCCTGTTCGTAGATGTCGTCGGTGTCGATCAGGATTTCGCCGATGTCGGGCGAGAAGTAGTCGCGGATCGCGCGGATCACCAGGCTGGATTCCTGGTAGATCAGGAAGGGCCCCGGTGCCGAGCCGGCCGCCTGTTCGATCGCGGTCCACAGTTGCAGCAGGTAGTCGAGGTCCCACTGCAGTTCCTCGGCGCTGCGGCCGATCCCCGCGGTGCGGGCGATCAGGCTCATGCCCGACGGGTACTGCAGCTTGTCCATGGCATCGCGCAGTTCCTGGCGGTCTTCGCCTTCGATCCGGCGCGAGACACCGCCGCCGCGCGGATTGTTCGGCATCAGCACCAGGTAGCGGCCGGCCAGCGAGATGTAGGTGGTCAGCGCCGCGCCCTTGTTGCCGCGTTCCTCCTTGTCGACCTGGACGATGACTTCCATGCCTTCGGAGACGGCGTCCTGGATGCGCGCCTTCGAGGCGTCGACCCCGGCCTTGAAGAAGCCCTTGGCGATCTCCTTGAAGGGCAGGAAGCCGTGACGCTCCTCGCCGTAATTGACGAAGCAGGCTTCGAGGCTGGGTTCGACGCGGGTGATGATTCCCTTGTAGATGTTGCTCTTGCGGGACTCGCGGCCTGCCGATTCGATATCGATGTCGATCAGCTTCTGGCCGTCGACGATGGCCACGCGCAGCTCTTCCGAGTGCGTGGCGTTGAACAGCATTCGCTTCATGCAAATGACTCCGTTGCGCGCCAGGAGCGTGGCGGCGCGCTTCGGCCAGCGGGCCGTTGCGAGGGGCAAGCCGCGAAAGAGGGGTTCAGGCGGGCCGCGAGGGTGCCGGCACTAGGCGCGCCGGCGGTTCACCGGTGCGCGCAGGCCGGAGCGGGCCGGGGTGTTGACCCGGGTTCGTCGGACGTGGGCTGCGCAGGCAAGGCTTCGGGGACCTACTGGACTGTGGGCGAGGCGGCAGCGGCTGTCGGCCGGCGCCCCGGTATTCTCTTTCTGGATGTTTCGCATCGGTCCGCGCTCCCCGCCGAAGTGCTGGCAAGGGAGCCGCGGTTTCATGTTCGTTCCGTCGTGTCGACCAGTTTCGTGCCGGCCGTGACCTGTGGGTCCGGGCCGTGAGGCCGGGGCTTCGACCGGTACAATTCAGGCTTCGGTTCCCCCGGTCCGGATTTGGCCGATACCGGTCGGCTCGGGTGGTTTTCCAGGGCGACGCGGCCAGCGGCGAGTCGTACAGCGGACTGCCTGCCGGCGCGGCGCCCGGACCAACCGGGTTTCGCACGACTTCGGGAGTATACCAACGTGGATCGTTCCAGCAAAAGGGACGGGCGGACGAACGGCCAGGCGGCGCCGGTGCGGATTCTTGCGGTCGATGAAGCGCGTGCCGGGCAGCGGCTCGACAATTTCGTGCTCGGCCAGTGCAAGGGGGTGCCGAAAAGCCACGTCTACCAGCTGATCCGCAGCGGCCAGCTGCGAGTGAACGGCGGGCGCCGCTCCGCCGATTACCGGCTGGCCGCCGGGGACCGTGTCAGGATCCCGCCGGTGCGCCTGGCCCGCAGCGAACCGGGTGCCGGTCTCGCCGGTGGCGGCACGGACACGCCCGGCCGGGAGCAGGGTCGCCTCGGCTGGGCGCGCCTTGCCGAGCGGTTGCCGGTGATCTACGAAGACGACTGGCTGCTGGCGATCGACAAGCCCGAGGCGGTGGCGGTGCACGGCGGCAGCGGGGTCTCGAGCGGGGTCATCGAGCGGCTGCGCGCGGCCCGGCCGACCGAGCGCTTCCTGGAACTTGCCCACCGGATCGATCGCGAGACTTCCGGGGTACTGGTGGTGGCGCGCCGTCGCGCAGCCCTGCTCGCGCTGCAGGCACAGTGGCGCGCGCGTGCGCCGGCCAAGCACTATCTGGCCATCGTCGCCGGCCGTTGGCCCCTGCGCAGCAAGACCCTGAACGCGCCGCTGCGCAGGCTGTCGGCGCCCGATGGCGACCGGCGTGTCATCGTGCACGGCGATGGCCAGGAAGCCGTGACCCGGGTGCGCGGCCTGGAGCGCTTCGCGGTGCCCGGGCTCGGCGCCTTCACCCTGGTGGAGGCGAGGATCGAGACCGGCCGCACGCACCAGATCCGCGTGCATTTGAGCCATGCCGGCTTTCCGATTGCCGGCGACGACAAGTATGGTGACTACTCGCTGAACCGGGCCTTGGCCGCCCGCGGCTTCCGGCGCATGTATCTTCATGCGGCGTCGCTGTCGCTGCGCCATCCCGATTCGGGCCAGGCGCTGGAACTGAACGCGCCGCTGCCCGAGAGTTTCGCGGCCCTGCTGCGCAGCGGCCGGGCCGAGGGCGCGGATCCCCTGCAACCGGCGGCCGATCTCCTGAGCAAGGCGGAGTTGCCCGATGTCTGACCAACCCTATCCGCTCGTCGTCTTCGACTGGGACGGCACCCTGATCGATTCGACCGCCGCGATCGTCTATGCGATTCGGGCAGCTGCGGCCGATCTGGGCCTGCCGGTGCCGGCGCGCGAGGTGGCCGCCCATGTCATCGGGCTCGGCCTGCATGACGCGATCCGCTACGCGGTCCCGTCGATCCAGCCCGGCCAGGTGCCTCAGTACGTGCAGCGCTATCGCTACCATTACCTGAAGGACGATGCAGCCCTGGAAGCCTTCGACGGCATCCCCGATCTGCTCGATACCCTGGCCGCTGCGGGCGCCCGGCTGGCGGTGGCGACGGGCAAGTCGCGGGCCGGGCTGGACCGCGCACTCGACCAGATGGGCTGGCGCGGCCGCTTCCTGACCACGCGCTGCGCCGACGAGGGCCTGCCCAAGCCCGATCCGTGGATGCTGCGCGACATTTGCGAGGAACTGGAGATGACGCCGTCGGCCGCCGTGATGATCGGCGACACCACGCACGACCTCGGCATGGCCCGCTCGGCCGGCGCTGCGGCCGTTGCGGTCACCTATGGCGCCCATCCGCGCGACGAACTGGTCCGCGAACCCTCGCTGGCAATCGTCGACACGGTGGCCGAGTTGCGCGCCGTACTGTTGCGCGGCATCCGGGCAGGCGCCTGACGATGGCGGAGCAATGGATTGCGGTCTGCGCCAGTGAAGCGCTGCTCGAAGGCGGCGATGGGGTGCGTTTCGAACTGCCCACGGCCGGGCCCGACGGCAACCCGCTGCAGGCCTTCGTGGTGCGCTTCGACGGTGCGCCGCATGGCTGGCTGAACCGCTGCGCCCATGTGGCGGTCGAACTCGACTGGCAGCCCGGGCGCTTCTTCGACGAATCCGGCCTGCTGCTGGTCTGCGCTACGCACGGGGCGGCCTATGAGCCAGACTCGGGCCACTGTGTGGCCGGCCCCTGTCGCGGTGCGGCCTTGTTGGCGGTGCCGGTGTGCGAGCGCGATGGCATGATCTGGGCGGATGCGGGCGCCTTTGCCCGCACTGAGGCGACGACGAAACGATGAGCAGATCTCCGCAAGACTTCGACGATCCGGCCGGCAGCGACCGACCTGCCAGTGCGGCGCGCAGCGCCCCGGAAACCGCCCGGACCCGCTGGGAGCAGGGGGTGCTCGAAAAACTGGTCATGGAGACCGTGGCCGAACGCAAGCGGGCGCGTCGCTGGAACATCTTCCTGCGCCTGCTGACGCTGGCTTGGCTGTCGGTGGTCCTGCTGATGTTCGGCGGCTGGTTCGACCGCGACCTGGGCAAGACCAGCGCCCGCCACACGGCGCTGGTCGAAATCGACGGGGTGATCGGTGCCGACGGCGAGAATGCCGCCGAGCGGATCGTGCCCGCGTTGCGCCTGGCCTTCGAAGACACCCGCACGGCCGGGGTGGTGCTGCGGGTCAACAGTCCCGGCGGCAGCCCGGTGCAGGCCGGCATCATCTTCGACGAGATCCGCCGGCTGCGCGGGCTGCATGCCGATACGCCGCTGTATGCCGTGATCGAGGAAGTGGGTGCCTCGGGTGGCTACTACATTGCCGCGGCGGCCGACCGGATCTACGTCGACAAGGCCAGCCTGGTCGGTTCCATCGGTGTCGTGATGGGGGGCTTCGGCTTTGCCGGGGCGCTGGAGCGGCTCGGCATCGAACGGCGGCTGCTCACCGCCGGCGAGGACAAGGCGTTCATGGACAGCTTCTCACCGCTTTCGGACAGCCAGCGCCAGCATGCCCAGCAGATGCTGGATCAGGTCCACCAGCAGTTCATTGCCAAGGTCAGGGAAGGCCGGGCGGCGCGCCTGGCCGACGATCCCGGCCTGTTCAGCGGCCGGATCTGGACCGGCGAGCGCAGCATCGAGCTCGGGCTGGCCGATGGACTGGGTTCGGTGGCCTCTGTGGCCCGCGACGTGATCCAGGTCGAGCGGATCGTCGACTTCTCCCAGCGCCACAACCTGGTCGAGAAGCTTGCGCGCCGGGTCGGTGCTAGCGCCGGCGAGACCCTCGCCCGGGTACTGGCCGGCGGGCAGGCTGGCTGGACGGCGCCGCGCTGACCGAAGCGCGGTCGGCCAGCAGGGCGAAGACGGTCGGTTCGCGCGGGATTGCCGGCGGCCGGCGGCGCCACTCGGCCACCCGGTGGCTGCTCACCGACTCGGCGCCCAGGGTCAGCTCCGAAGCCACGGCCAGCCGGGTTTCGCCGGACAGGCAGCCGAGCGCCGAATCGAGCATCTGCTGGTTGCGGTACGGGGTCTCGATCCACAGGATGGTTTCGTCGCCGCTGGCCGAGCGGCGTTCGAGATCACGCAGCCGGGCAATTCGCGCATCGGCTTGCGCCGGCAGGTAGCCGACGAAGCTGAAGCGCTGGCCGTTCAGCCCCGAGGCCATCAGCGCGAGCAGCACGGCGCTGGGGCCGACCTGCGGAACGACCGGGATGCCGGCATCGTGGGCGGCTGCGACCAGGGCGGCGCCAGGGTCGGCGACGGCCGGGCAGCCGGCCTCGGACAGCAGGCCGACATCCTCGCCGGCGAGCAGCGGCGCCAGCAAGCCGGCAATCGCGGCCGGCGGTGTGTGGACATTCAGTTCGGCCAGCTGCAGGGCCTGCAGCGGCAGCCCGGTGCCGGCAGCCTTCAGGAAGGCCCGCGCGGTTTTCGCATTCTCGACCACGAAGTGGCGCAGCCGGGCCACGGTGGCCAGGGTGTCGGCGGGCAGGACGCGCGACGGGTTGCTGTCGGCACCCAGCGGTGTCGGGATCAGATGAAGGGTGCCGGGGCGGTGAAGGGCGCCTGGGCGGGTCGACAGTACGCCGGGAGCGGTCGTCGCGGGCTCGCTACGCCGGCCGTCCGGCCGTCCGGCGCCCAGTCCCGGCAGCGGTGGCAGCCCCGCCCGACACAGGGCGCTGGTCACGGCAATCAGCGGCAAGCCGATCAATGCAGTCGGATCAGGGCTTTCGACGGCTTCGATCAGCGTGAGCCCCAGGCCCTCGGCCTTGGCCGATCCCGCGCAGTCGTAGGGGCGCTCGGCGTGCAGGTAGGCGTCCACTGTCGCTTCGTCGAGCATGCGGAAACGCACCCGTGTCGGCACTTCACCGGCGTCGATGATGCGTCCGTCACTGCCGGCCAGCGCAAAGGCGGTGTGAAAGTGCATCGTCCGGCCCGACGCCGCCAGCAGTTGCGCGCGGGCGCGCGCATGGCTGCCCGGTTTGCCGACGACGGTGCTGCCATCGAGCGAGGCCGTCTGGTCCGAGCCGATGACCAGTGCGTCGCGCCCTGCCGCGGCGGCCATCGCTGCGCCGGACGATGCCTTCGCACGGGCCAGCCGCAGGGCCGTGGCGCGCGGCGATTCGCCGGGTTGTGGCTGCTCGTCGACCTCCGGCGACAGCACGTCGAAGGGCAGGCCGAGCCGCTGCAACAGTTCACGGCGATAGGGCGAAGTCGAGGCCAGGATCAATTCGGGCATCGGCGCATTATCATTGAAGGATGAGCCAGGACATCGAAGGCAAGGACATCGCGGGATGAGCAAGCGCCGCCCACCCTCTCAGCGCGACCCGCGCCGGGCCTCGGCGCCCGACCGTCGCCCGGCCGATCCGCCGCCTGGCGAAGCCCGGTCGTCGCTGCGCATCGATACGGCCGAGTTCGCGCGCACGGCCGGCGAGCGCCATGGGCGTTTCACTCCGGCCGACCTCGAGCGCCTCGCGAGCCTGCTCAGCGATGGCGCCGGCGAACTGCGCTGGCGCGCCCGCGGTGCGCGGCGCCGGCGTCCGGACGGCGACCACGACGATCTGCTCTTTCTGGCCCTCGACGGTGAGTTCGGCATGCCCTGCGTGCGCTGCCTGGAGCGTGTGCCGGTACGGATCGAGGCCGAGCGCGCCTTCCGGCTGGTGGCCAGCGAGGATCAGGCCGAACGTGAGGATGTCGATGAAGTCGACCACGACGTGCTGGCCGGGGGGCAGCGCTTCGACCTCGGCGCCCTGATCGAAGATGAGGCGATCATGGCCCTGCCGCCGATCGTCCGGCACGAGGACTGCCCGTTGCCCCCGGGGGCCGATGGCGGTGAACCACCGGCGCAAGACGAGGAGCGGCCCAAGCCGTTTGCCGCGCTGGCAGCGCTCAGAAAAACATCACATTGAGCTATAATCGAGGATTAGCCTTTTTTTTCGAACATCGGGTTTTTCGAAGATCACCCGAGTAAAAGCCCGAGCAAAGGACCGAACATGGCTGTCCAGCAGAACAAGAAGTCGCCGTCGCGGCGTGGCATGCACCGCTCGCACGACGCTCTTTCGAAACCGTCGATCGCCGTCGAGCCGACCACCGGTGAAATCCACCTTCGCCATCACGTGAGCCCGAACGGCTTCTATCGGGGCAGGAAGGTCGTCAAGACCAAGGCCGACGAGTAAGCAGGTTCACGAACAAGTGTCGGTCAGCCGGCGAGCAGACCAGATCTCCCGGATGGCCGCCCGACCGACCACAGGATGAGCGTTCGCGTCGCGATCGACTGCATGGGAGGCGACAACGGCTTGTCGGTCACCATACCGGCGGCCTTGTCGTTCCTGCGGCGTGTGCCCGATGTCGAGCTGATTCTGGTCGGTGCATCGGAAGCGATCGAACAGGCGCTGATCCAGGCGACCGGCCGCGGCCGCAAGGGTGTACCGGCAGGCCTGCCGGCCTTGCCCGCCGACCAGCGTGAGCGGGTCGAGTTCTGCCATGCCTCGGAAGTGGTCGAGATGGATGACTCGCTGCAGGTTGCCCTGCGTGGCAAGCGCGACTCGTCGATGCGGGTTGCCGTGCAGCAGGTCAGCCAGGGCCGGGCGAACGCCTGCGTGAGCGCCGGCAATACCGGTGCGCTGATGGCGATCTCGCGCTTCGTGCTGAAGACCCTCGAAGGCATCGACCGGCCGGCGATCGCAACGCAGATGCCGAACCGCACCGGCGGCAGCACCACGGTGCTCGACCTCGGCGCCAACGTCGATTGCGAGCCCGAGCACTATCTGCAGTTCGGCATCATGGGCTCGGCCCTGGTGTCGGCGCTGGGCGGGCCCGAGCGCCCGACC
>JBAYOD010000071.1:0-13548 GCA_041678445.1 Burkholderiaceae bacterium
CCGGCATGGGCACCGGCATGGGCACCGGCATCAGCCTGTGGTAACCGGTGAGCAGCTTCGCCCACTGGCAGTTGCTGGCTGCCGCCGGTCAGCGTCGCATGCTCGGGACGCAGGCCGACGATCAGCTCGCCGGCGCGCGGCGCGGGTGCCGGCAGGGGCAGCGACTGGCCATCGACGATGAAGTTCGCCCCGTCGGCAATGCCCTGGACGAGGTTCATCGGCGGCGCACCGATGAAGCTGGCGACGAAGGTGGTGGCGGGCTGCGCGTAGACCTCCTCGGCAGTGCCGATCTGCTCCACCCGGCCGGCATTCATCACCAGCATGCGCTGTGCCAGCGTCATCGCCTCGACCTGGTCATGGGTGACGAACAGCGAGGTCACCCCCAGTTCGGTGTGCAGCTTGCGGATTTCCAGCCGCGTCTGGGCGCGCAGCTTGGCGTCGAGGTTGGACAGGGGTTCGTCGAACAGGAAGGCCTTGGGCTGGCGCACGATGGCCCGGCCCATTGCCACCCGCTGGCGCTGGCCGCCGGAGAGCTGGCGCGGCTTGCGGTCGAGCAGCTCGTCCAGCTCGAGGATCTGAGCAGCCTTGCGCACCCGCGCCGCAATCTCGGGCTTGGGCACCTTCGCGATCTTCAGCCCGTAGGCCATGTTGTCGAACACGGTCATGTGCGGGTAGAGCGCGTAGTTCTGGAACACCATCGCGATGTCGCGCTCGGCCGGCTCGACATCGTTGACGACGCGCCCGTCGATGGCGATCTCGCCCCCGCTCACTTCTTCCAGCCCGGCAACCATGCGCAGCAGGGTCGATTTGCCGCAACCGGAAGGCCCGACGATGACGATGAACTCGCCGTCGGCGATCTCGGCGTCGACGCCATGGATCACCTGATTGGCCCGCAGCCCGTGGCCATAACGCTTGATCAGCCTGCGCAGGGAAATGCTCGCCATGTATGCGTCTGCCCTATTTCTCGGTATCGACTAGGCCCTTGACGAACCACTTCTGCATCAGCATGACGACCAGCGCCGGCGGGATCATGGCCAGCACGGCGGTGGCCATGATGACGTTCCACTCGTTGGCGGCGTCCCCGCCGGTGAACATGCTCCGGATGCCGATGACGATCGGGTACATGTCGGCGCTGGTGGTGATCAGCAGCGGCCACAGGTACTGGTTCCAGCCATAGATGAACTGGATCACGAACAGGGCCGCGATCGAGGTCATCGACAGCGGTATCAGCACGTCGACGAAGAAGCGCATCGGCCCGGCGCCGTCCATCCGCGCCGCCTCGACCAGTTCGTCGGGCACGGTGAGGAAGAACTGCCGAAACAGGAAGGTGGCCGTGGCCGATGCGATGAGCGGCACGATCAGCCCGGTATAGCTGTTGAGCAGGCCGAGGTTGGCCACGATCTCGTAGGTCGGGCCGATGCGCACCTCCACCGGCAGCATCAGCGTGACGAAGATCATCCAGAAGCACAGCGAGCGCAGCGGAAAGCGGAAGTACACGAAGGCGAACGCCGAAAGCAGCGAGATCACGATCTTGCCGATCGCGATCGACAACGCGCACACCAGGCTGACCCAGAGCATCCGGCCGACCGGCGCGATCTTGCTGCCGTAGCTGGTCTCGCCGCCCAGCAGGGCAACGCCGTAGCTCTCCCGGAAGTTGTCGCCGGGCAGCAGCGACATCGGCACCTGCTGGACGATCTGTTCCGAGGTCTGCGTCGAGGCAACGAACGCGACGTAGATCGGAAAGACGATCGCCAGCACGCCGAGCAACAGCACGGCATGGGCGATGAGGGCAGGCCCCGGCCGGCGTTCAACCATGAGTGGCCTCCGGCGGCATCAGGCAGTAGTCTCCGGCAGCATCAGTACTGCACCTTCTTCTCGACGTAACGGAACTGCACCACGGTGAGCGCGATGACGATGGCCATCAGCACGACCGACTGGGCCGCCGAGCTGCCCATGTCGAGCGCCTTGAAACCGTCGTAGTACAGCCGGTAGACGAGGATCGACGTGTCCTTGCCGGGTCCGCCCTGGGTGGAGGTGTCGACGATCGCGAAGGTGTCGAAGAAGGCGTAGACGATGTTCATCACCAGCAGGAAGAAGGCGGTCGGCGAAAGCAGCGGGAACTGCACCGTCCAGAACCGTCGCCAGGGCCGCGCACCGTCGATCGCCGCCGCCTCGATCAGCGACTTCGGGATGCTCTGCAGGCCGGCCAGGAAGAACAGAAAGTTGTACGAGATGTGCTTCCAGACGGCAGCCAGCACGATCAGCGCCATCGCGTGACGGCCATTGAGCAGGTGGTTCCAGTCGAAGCCGATGGCGCGCAGCGCATGGCTGACGATGCCCACTGACGGCGCGAACATGAACAGCCACAGCACACCGACCACCGCCGGCGCCACGGCATAGGGCCAGATAAGCAGCGTCCGGTAGACGTTCGTGCCCCGGATCACCCGGTCGGCCATCACCGCCAGCAGCAGCGATCCCGACAGGCCGATGCCGGCCACCAGCACCGAGAAGACGGCCGTGGTCTTGAACGATGCGAGATAGGTCGGATCGTCGATCAGGTTCCGGAAATTCTCCAGCCCGACGAATTCGGTCGACATGCCGAACGCGTCTTCGATCAGCAGGGACTGGTACAGCGCCTGGCCGGCCGGCCAGAAGAAGAACACCAGCACCACGGCCATCTGGGGCGCGACCAGGGCCCAGGGCAGCCAGCGGCTGTGGAAGCGGACTCGTTTTTCCATCTCGGCTGCGCGTCAACGGCAAGGGGCCCGCCGCAGCGGGCCCCATCCAGTCCGGCACATCAGGCGCCGGCCGCCCGCAACGGGCATCGGATCAAGCCGGGCCGATCTCTATCAGAGCCGGGCCGACCTCTCGAAGCGCCGAAGCTGCTCGTTGCCGCGGCTGACGGCGTCATCCAGGCCTTGCTTGACGGTCTTCTTGCCCGACCAGATGTTCTCGGTTTCCTCGTCGATGATGGTCCGGATCTGCACGAAGTTGCCCAGGCGGATGCCGCGCGACTTGTCGGTGGTCTTGCGGATCATCTGCTCGACCGACACGTCGGTACCCGGGTTCTTCGCATAGAAGCCGGATTTCTCGGTGAGCTGGTACGAGGCAATGGTCACCGGCAGATAACCGGTGCGCTGGTGGCTCTTGGCAGCTTCCTCGGCCCTGGACAGGAAGGCAAAGAACTGGCCGACGCCCTTGTAGTCGACAGCCGGCTTGCCGGCCAGCACCCACAGGCTGGCACCGCCGATCACGGTGTTCTGCGGTGCACCGGGCACATCCGGATAGTAGGGCAGCGTGCCGATGCCGCTCTCGAACTTGGCGTTGCGCTTGATGTTGCCGTACAGCGCCGACGAGCCGGTGATCATCGCGCACTCACCCGACACGAAGGTCGAATCGCCGGCGTTGCCGCGCCCCTTGTAGATGAACAGGCCCTGCTTGGCCATGTTCGCCAGGTTCTCGATGTGGCGCACGTGCAGCGGGCTGTTGAAGACCAGCCGCGCGTCGGTACCGCGCATGCCGTTGCCCTTGGTCGCAAACTCGACGTTGTGCCAGGCCGAAAAGGTTTCGAGCTGCGTCCAGCTGATCCATGACGTGGTGAACGGACACTTGTGGCCGCTGGCCTTGAGCTTGGCCGCAGCCAGTGCGACCCCGGGCCAGGTCGTGGGCGGGTTGTCGGGGTCGATTCCGGCCGCCTTGAACGCGTCCTTGTTGTAGTGGAACACCGGCGTCGAACTGTTGAACGGGAAGCTCAGCATCTGGCCATTGGGCGCCGTGTAGTAGCCCGCCACGGCCGGCACGTAGGCGCTGGCATCGAACTTCAGGCCGGCGTCGGCCATGACCTTGCCCACCGGCACGATGGCGCCCTTGCTGGCCATCATCGTGGCGGTGCCGACCTCGAACACCTGCAGGATATGGGGAGCGTTGCCGGCGCGGAAGGCCGCGATCGCTGCCGTCATCGAGACGTCGTAGCTGCCCTTGAAGGTCGGCACGACCTTGTAGTTCGACTGGCTGGCATTGAAATCGCTGGCGAGATCGTTGACCCATTCGCCGAGCGCGCCCCCCATCGAATGCCACCACTGGATTTCGACCTGGGCGTGGGCTGGAGCGTGCAACGCGGCCGCCAGGGCCAGCGAGGACAGGGTACAGCGAAGCAGTTTCATGGTGACTCCACAATGATTTTCATGACCGATACGAGGCCAGCCCGCTACTGTGGTGTCCATCGATGACATCGGTGTGACACCGTCATGCCGGATTCATCGTCAGCCGGGTTTTTTCTGCGACCAGAGAATAGCACGCTGCCTTCGCCCTGCCGGCGGTTTCCTCAAGCCGCCGACCTGTGGCACACTGCGCTCGCAATCAAAACGACCATGGAGACAAACAGCGGTCCCTGCACCCAGGCCCGCCTTGTGCCGCAAGCATGATTCAAGCCCCCGAGAGCCCCGTCGTCGAAGTCTCCGGTCCTGCCGCACCCCGCTTCTCCGCCTCCGATAGTCCGCTGCTGTCCGTCGAGGACCTGCACGTCCATTTCGTGACCTCGCGCGGCGTCGTGCGGGCCGTGGAAGGGGTCAACTGGAAGGTCTATCCCGGCGAGATGGTGGCGCTGGTCGGCGAATCGGGCTGCGGCAAGTCGGTTTCGGCGCTCACCGTGATGCGGCTGCTCGCCAAGCCGGCCGGGCGCGTCGTGCACGGCCGGATCATGTTCGAAGGGCGCGATCTGCTGACCCTCGACGAGGAGTCGATGCGCGCGCTGCGCGGCCGCGACATCTCGATGATCTTCCAGGAGCCGATGACCTCGCTCAATCCGGTGCTGAGCATCGGCCTGCAGCTGATGGAGCCGCTGATCATCCACAAGGGGATGAACCAGGAGCAGGCGCGCGCGCGCGCCGTCGAACTGCTCGAGATGGTCGGCATCCCGGATCCGCAGCGCCGGCTCGAGCAGTATCCGCACCAGTTCTCCGGCGGCATGCGCCAGCGCGTGATGATCGCGATCGGCCTGGCCTGCAATCCCAAGCTGATCATTGCCGACGAGCCCACCACCGCGCTCGACGTGACGATCCAGGCGCAGATCCTGCACCTGATGAAGACGCTGTCGCGCGACCTCGGCATCGCGATGGTGGTGATCACTCACAACCTGGGCATCGTCGCGCGCTACGCCGATCGCGTGAACGTGATGTATGCGGCGCGGATGGCCGAACAGAGCAGCGCCGAAGCCGTCTTTGCCAAACCCCTGCATCCGTATACCGTCGGCCTGCTGCGTTCGGTGCCACGCCTGGACCGCCCGCGCGGCGACCGGCTGGAAACCATCGAAGGCCTGCCGCCGAACCTGCTGGCACCGCCCCCCGGCTGCCGCTTCGCCGCGCGCTGTCCGGCACGCCAGGACGCCTGCGAAGCCAGCCTGCCCGAGGTCGAGATCATCGAACCGGACCACGGTTCGGCCTGCCTGCGTGCCCGTGAACTGGCCGAAGGCGGTCCCCAGGCAATCGGCCTGCTGCCCGAGATCGAACACCCGCCGGCGGCGCCGAAGGACTTCAGCGGCGAGCCGCTGATGCTCGTCGAGGGCCTGAAGACCTGGTTCGAGGTCGGGCGCGGCCTGGGCAGCAAGAACCGTGCGGTCGTGCGTGCCGTCGACGATGTCTCGTTCAGACTGCACGCCGGCGAAACCCTTGGTCTGGTCGGTGAATCGGGCTGCGGCAAGACCACGGTGGGCCGCACCTTGCTGCGGCTCGAACGCGAAGTGGCCGGGCGCATCGTCTACGACGGCGTGGACATCACCCGCGCCGACGCCGCACAGATGAAGCGCTACCGGCGCTCGGTCCAGGTGATCTTCCAGGACCCCTACTCGTCGCTGAACCCCCGGATGACGATCGGCGAGATCATCGCCGAGCCGACCCTGGTGCACGGGCTGATGCCCAATCGGGCGGCTGCCAGGCGGCGGGTCGCCGAACTGCTGGAGAAGGTCGGCCTGTACGACTACATGGCCGAGCGTTATCCGCACGAGCTGTCGGGGGGCCAGCGCCAGCGCGTCGGCATCGCCCGGGCGCTGGCCCTGGAGCCGCGCTTCATCGTCTGCGACGAACCGGTGTCCGCGCTCGACGTCTCGATCCAGGCGCAGATCATCAACCTGCTCGAAGACCTGCAGAAGTCGCTCGGGCTGACCTACCTGTTCATCGCCCACGACCTGGCCGTGGTCCGCCATATCTCCGATCGCGTCGTCGTCATGTACATGGGGCGCGTGATGGAGATCGCCGATCGCGACGCGCTCTACAGCGATCCGCTGCACCCGTACACCGAGGCGCTGCTCAACGCGGTGCCGATCCCCGATCCGCATCTCGAACGCGAGCGGGCGCGCTCGGTGCTCGGTGGCGAGGTGCCCAGTCCGCTCAATCCGCCGCGCGGCTGCGTCTTCCACACACGCTGTCCGATCGCCACGCCGGAATGCCAGGCAGCCGTCCCGGAGTTGCGTGAAGTCAAGCCGAACCATTACGCTGCGTGTATCAAGGTCTAGCAACGGCAGGATCGTTCGCCAGACCTGATGCGCCGTGTCACGGGCTCTACGGCCCTTTTCCGATAAACAGCCCAGGAGAGAGACTCTGATGAAACTCCGATATGCCGCCCTGGCATTTGCCCTGACAGCCGTCGCAGGTCCTGCGCTGGCCCAGTCTCCGAAGTCCGGCGGTACGCTGTCCTTCGCAGTCAGCGCAGAGCCGCCCAACTACGACTGCCACGCGCAGAGTTCGTTCGCGTTCATCCATCCGGTGCGGCCGCACTACTCGACGCTGCTGAAGTTCGACGGTCCGAACTATCCTCAGGTCACCGGTGACCTCGCCGAATCCTGGACGATCTCGCCCGACGGCCTCACCTTCACCTTCAAGCTGCGCAAGGGCGTCAAGTTCCACGACGGCTCGGCCTTCACCTCGGAAGACATCCGCGCCACCTATGACCGGCTGCGCAACCCGTCCGAGGGCGTGCGCTCGCTGCGGGTGGAGAGCTATCGCGACATCGCGTCGATCGAAACGCCGGACGCGCACACCGTGGTGTTCAAGCTCTCGAAGCCGAACGCCTCGATGCTGGCCAACTTTGCCTCGCCGTGGGATTGCGTCTACAGCGCGGCCAAGCTCAAGGAAGATCCGAAGTTCCCCGAGCGCAACATCCTCGGCACCGGTCCGTTCACCTTCGTCGAACACCAGGCCGGCTCACACTGGGTCGGGCGCAAGTTCAACGACTATTTCGAACCCGGCAAGCCTTATCTGGATGGTTACCGCTCAGTGTTCATGCGCGGCGCGGCCATGGTCAACGCGCTGTCGGCCGGGCAGGTGCTGGCCGAGTTCCGCGGCCACTCGCCGGCCGACCGTGACCGCCTCGTCCAGGCCCTGGGCGATCGTGCCGTCGTGCTCGAGTCGCCGTGGGTGTGCAGCCTGGTCGTGAGCTTCAACACCAGCAAGAAGCCCTTCGACGATGCCCGCGTGCGCCGCGCGCTGTCGCTGGCGATCGACCGCTGGGCCGGCGCCGAGGCGCTGCAAAGGATCGCGCTGGTGCGGCACGTGGGCGGGGTCCTGCGTCCGGGCTACGAACTGGCCACCGGGAACGACGACCTGGCCAAGCTGCCTGGCTTCTCGCGCGACATCAAGGCTTCGCGCGAGGAAGCACGCCGGCTGCTCAAGGAAGCCGGAGTCGAGAAGCTGAACTTCAAGCTGACCAACCGCAACGTGGCGATGCCGTACACGCCGGTGGGGGTCTTCCTGATCGACCAGTGGCGCCAGATCGGGCTGAACGTCGAGCACGAGCAGCTCGAAACGCGCCTGTACCTGGCCGCCCAGCAGCGCGGCAATCCGACCTACGACGCAGCGCTCGACTTCAACTGCGACTTCATGGACGAGCCCAACCTGCAGCTGATGAAGTACGTGTCGGCCGACCGCTCGGCGCTGAACTACTCGGGCCATACCGATCGCAAGCTCGACAATCTGTTCGACCAGCAATCGGGTGAACTCGACAAGGCCAAGCGCAAGGCGATCGTGGCGGAGTTCGAGAAGCACCTGCTCGAAGAGGCCTACGTGATCCCGACCATCTGGTGGCACCGGATCATCGTGCTTCACAAGGAGCTCAAGGGTTGGGACATGATGCCCAGCCACTATGTGGGCCAGGATCTGACCAACGTCTGGCTCGACCGCTGAACCCGCGCTAGCGCGACGCCGCGGGCCGGCAGAACCGGCCCGCGGCAACGATTTCCACCCGATACCACCGATCGATGCTTCGCTACATCTCCCAGCGCCTGCTGATGATGATTCCGACCCTGCTCGGGGTCGCGATCCTGGTTTTCCTGATGCTGCGCATGATGGGCGGCGACCCGGTCGAGGTCATGCTGCGCGGCGAAGGCGCCAACGTCTCGCAGGAAATCATTGAAGCCGAGCGCGTGCGGCTCGGCCTCGACCAACCCGTTCCCGTGCAGTTCGCCAAGTGGCTCGGCGGCATGATGACCGGCGACTTCGGCGTCTCGATGTGGACCGGCAAGCCGGTTGCGCAGGAGATCGCCTCGCGGCTCCAACTGTCGCTGCAGGTCGCCGTCATGGCGACGATCCTTGCCGTGCTGATCGCGATCCCGCTGGGCACGTTGTCGGCGCTGTACAAGGACAGCTGGATCGATCACCTGGTACGCGTGATCTCCATTGCGGGCCTGGCCGTCCCCTCGTTCTGGCTGGGGATGATCATCATCCTGACCCTGCTCACGCTGTTCCACTGGCACCCGCCAGTCATGTTCACTCCGTTCTTCGAGAATCCGCGCGAGAATCTCTCGCAGCTGATCTGGCCGGCGCTCGCGGTCGGCTACCGCTACTCGGCGGTGGCCACCCGGATGATGCGCTCGACCCTGCTCGAAGTGCTGCAGGAAGACTACATCCGGACGGCGCGCGCGAAAGGCGTCTTCGAGCGCCTGGTCGTGATCCGGCACGCGCTGAGGAATGCGCTGCTGCCGGTGGTCACCGTCGTCGGCCTCGAGTTCGCCTTCCTGATCGGCGGGCTGGTCGTGACCGAACAGGTCTTCAACCTCAACGGCATCGGCAAGCTGTTCGTCGAAGCCGTCTCGCGCAGTGACTTCACGATGGTCCAGGCGCTGGTGCTGCTCGTGGCCAGCTTCTTCATCATCATCAACTTCGTGATCGACCTGCTTTACGCCTGGCTCGATCCGCGCATCCGCTACCGGTGATGAGCGCAATACCCAACCCCCTCAAGATCACCTACAAGGTGCCCAAGCGCCGGCACCCGGCGCTGGCTTTCATCATCCAGCAGCCGCTGGGTGCGGCTGGCCTGGCTGTCATCATCCTGATGATCCTGGCCGCGATCTTCGCGCGCTGGGTCGCTCCCTACGATCCGCTGGATGTCGACTACGCCAACCTGCTCGCAGCGCCCTCGCTCGAGCACCCGCTGGGCACCGACAACTTCGGACGCGACGTGCTGTCGCGGGTCATCCACGGTTCGCAGACCGCGCTGGCGGTCGGCTTCCTGTCCTCGCTGATCGGCTCCTCGATCGGCGCGATGATCGGTGTAGCCTCCGCCTATTTCGGCGGACGCACCGACATGATCATCCAGCGCCTGATGGACGTCATTCTGGCGTTTCCGATCATCGTGCTGGCGCTGGCCGTGGTTTCGGTGCTCGGCAAGAACGTGGTCTTCGGCATCGACTGGAACCTGATCATCGCGATCGGCCTGCCGATGGTGCCGAAGGTGGCCCGGGTCGTGCGCTCGTCGGCGCTGGCGATCCGCGAGATGCCCTATATCGACGCCGCCCGCACGGCCGGCTTCTCGCATCTGCGGATCATCCTGCGCCACATCGTCCCCAACATCGTCGCGCCCTACCTGATCATGCTGACCGCCTTCGTCGGCCAGGCGATCCTGCTCGAAGCCTCACTGTCCTTCCTGGGCCTCGGCGTCACCGAACCCACGCCCGCCTGGGGACTGATGCTGTCGGGCTCAGCAATCGACTTCTATCAGCAGGCGCCGTGGATGATCGTGTTCCCCGGCGTGGCGATCAGTCTGGCGGTGTTCGCGTTCAACCTGTTCGGCGACTCGCTGCGCGACTGGCTCGATCCGCGAATCAAGCTCTGAGCGTCCCGGATGCGATTCGGCCGTGAGGAGATCGACGCTGCGCGAGCCCTGGTGCGCAAAGTCGTTGCGCCGACGCCTCAGTACGCCTGGCCCCTGCTGCAGGTCCGGCTGGGCATGCCGGTCTGGGTCAAGCACGAGAACCACACGCCGGCCGGCGCCTTCAAGCTGCGCGGCGGCCTCACCTACCTGGCGGCGCGCATGCGCGAGCAGCCCGGCCTGCGCGAGGTCGTGTCGGCCACCCGCGGCAATCACGGCCAGTCGATCGGCTGGGCCGCGCGCCGCCACGGCATACAGGCGACCATCGTGGTGCCGCACGGCAACTCGACCGAGAAGAACGCCGCGATGCGGGCGCTGGGCGTGAACCTCGTCGAGCATGGTGACGACTTCCAGGCCGCCGCCGAGCATGCTGCCGACCTTGCGAACGAACGGGGCGCCCACAGGGTCCCGTCGTTCCACCGGGATCTGGTGCTCGGTGTCTCGACCTACTGGTGCGAATTCTTCGAGAGCTTTCCGGGCGGCGAGGAACCGGCCGTCGTCTACGTGCCGATCGGCATGGGTTCGGGATTCTGCGCGGCGGCTGCGGCACGCGCCGCCTGTGGTGCCCGCAGCGCCCTGGTGGGTGTCGTGTCCGCGCATGCGACCAGCTACCTCGACTCCTTGCGCGCCGGCCACGTGGTCGCGGCGCCCGTCTCGACCGAACTGGCCGACGGACTGGCCTGCCGCATCGCCGATCCGCAGGCCCTCGCGATCGTTCGCGCCGAAGCCGATGATGTCGTGGCCGTCACCGACGACGAGGTTGCCGAGGCGATGCGCATCCTGTTCGCCGACACTCACAATGTGGCCGAGGGCGCCGGCGCCGCGGCGCTGGCCGCCGCCATCCGGCAGCGCAACACCACGCAAGGCCGGCCAGTGGGGGTCACCCTGACCGGCGGCAACGTCGACAGCGCGGTTTTCAGCAAAGTACTGGCAGCGGCCTGACAGCGGCGATCGGGGCGATAATCACGGCACCCGCTCTCACCACAACATAAAAGGAAGTCACCCGCATGAGTACGACGCTGCCGACCATTGTCTACACCCTGACCGACGAGGCGCCGGCGCTCGCCACCGCCTCGCTGCTGCCGATCGTGCGCAAGTTCGCCGACGCCGCCGGCATTGCCGTCGAAACCGCCGACATCTCGCTGGCCGCCCGGATCCTGGCGCAGTTTCCGGAACGCCTGAGCAAGGCCCAGCGGGTGCCCGACAGCCTGGCTGAACTGGGCAAGCTCACGCTGCAACCGCATGCCAACATCATCAAGCTGCCCAACATCAGCGCGTCGGTGGCGCAGTTGATGGCAGCCATCCGGGAACTGCAGGACAAGGGCTACGCGATTCCGGATTTCCCCGAGAATCCGACGACCGACGAGGAGAAGGAAATCCGCGCGCGCTATGCCCGCTGCATCGGCAGCGCGGTCAACCCGGTGCTGCGCGAGGGCAACTCCGACCGGCGCGCGCCCAAGGCGGTCAAGGAATACGCCCGCAAGCACCCGCACAGCATGGCCGAATGGAGCCAGGCGTCGCGCTCGCACGTCTCGCACATGCACCACGGCGACTTCTACCACGGCGAAAAGTCGCTGACGCTGGACCGCCCCCGCAATGTGAAGATGGAGCTGATCACCCGCAGCGGCAAGACCATCGTGCTCAAGCCCAGGGTTGCGCTGCTCGAACACGAGGTGATCGACTCGATGTTCATGAGCCGCAAGGCGCTGCTCGCCTTCTACGAGAAGGAGATCGACGACGCATACAAGACCGGCGTGATGTTCTCGCTGCACGTGAAAGCCACGATGATGAAGGTCTCGCACCCGATCGTCTTCGGCCATTGCGTGCGGATCTTCTATCGGGAGGCCTTCGAGAAGCACGCCAGGCTGTTCGACGAACTGGGCGTGAACGTCAACAACGGCATGATCGACCTGTACAACAAGATCGCCACGCTGCCCGAGAGCAAGCAGGACGAAATCAAGGCCGACCTGCACGCCTGCCACGAGAACCGGCCCGAACTGGCGATGGTCGACTCGGCGCGCGGCATCACCAACTTCCACTCCCCCAACGACATCATCGTCGATGCCTCGATGCCCGCGATGATCCGCAACGGCGGCAAGATGTACGGTGCCGACGGCCGCCTGAAGGACGTCAAGGCCGTAATGCCGGAGAGCACCTTCGCGCGGATCTACCAGGAGATCATCAACTTCTGCAAATGGCACGGCGCCTTCGACCCGCGCACGATGGGCACGGTGCCCAACGTCGGCCTGATGGCTCAGCAGGCCGAGGAATACGGCTCGCACGACAAGACCTTCGAGATCCCCGAAGACGGGGTCGCCAACATCACCGACCTCGACAGCGGCGAAGTGCTGCTGTCCCAGAACGTGGAGACTGGCGATATCTGGCGCATGTGCCAGGTCAAGGACGCCGCCATTCGCGACTGGGTCAAGCTGGCCGTCTCCCGTGCGCGCAACTCGGGCATGCCGGTGGTGTTCTGGCTCGATCCGTATCGTCCGCACGAAGCGCAGCTGATCGCCAAGGTGAAGACCTATCTGGGCGAACACGACACCAGCGGACTGGACATCCAGATCATGAGCCAGGTACGCGCCATGCGTTACACGCTGGAGCGCGTGATCCGCGGCCTGGACACCATCAGTGCTACCGGCAACATCCTGCGCGACTACCTGACCGACCTGTTTCCGATCATGGAGCTGGGCACCTCGGCCAAGATGCTGTCCATCGTTCCGCTGATGGCCGGCGGCGGCATGTACGAAACCGGCGCCGGCGGCTCGGCGCCCAAGCACGTCCAGCAGCTGGTCGAGGAGAACCACCTGCGCTGGGATTCGCTCGGCGAATTCCTGGCGCTCGCGGTGAGCCTGGAGGATCTGGGCAGGAAGAACGGCAACGACAAGGCCATGGTGCTGGCCAAGGCGCTCGATGCCGCCACCGGCAAGCTGCTCGACAACAGCAAGGGACCGTCGCCGCGGACCGGTGAGCTCGACAACCGGGGCAGCCATTTCTACTTGGCGATGTACTGGGCCCAGGCACTGGCCGAACAGACCGAAGACGCCGAACTGGCCGCCCGGTTCAAGCCACTGGCCGAGGCACTGGCCGCCAGCGAGGAGAAGATCGTCGGCGAGCTCGCCGCGGTTCAGGGTCGATCGGTCGACATCGGGGGCTATTACCAGCCCGATTCGGCCAAGACCCATGCGGTGATGCGGCCAAGCCCGACCTTCAACGAGGTGCTGGCGGGCTGATCGAAAGCCCGGGCGTCAGCGGGCCAGGACGCGGGGCGAGGCTTTCGGCGCCCGCCGGGTGCTTGCCCCGCTTCGCGGGGTGCCCTCCGATGCTCGCGCTCGTGGCCTGCCGCCGAAACTCGCTGCACTCCCTTCGCTTCGCTTCGTTCGTTTCGCTCAAACAGTCGGCGGCAAG
>JBAYOD010000072.1:0-13525 GCA_041678445.1 Burkholderiaceae bacterium
GGGCCAGCGCTTCGGCACTCACGCGCAGTTCGCGGGCGGTCACCCGCAGCTCCATCGACCCGGCGTCGGTCGCCGTCCCCAGGCGGTCGATCACCGTGGCGGATTCGCGCTGCAGCGCACGGGCGGCCGACGACAGATCGGCAAGCACGGCCTTCGCCTGGGCAGCCAGGGGTTCGATCTGTTCCCCCGCACGGGCCACTGCGCTGGAAGTTTCGCGACCCGACGCTTCCAGCGCATGGGCCGTCCCCTGGAACGCGACCGCCGTCTCCCGGAAGGCCGCGGCCGTGCGCTCGATGTTGTCGGCCAGGCCGTCGAAACGATCGAGCCGTCCTTCCAGGCTGACGACCAGGTCACGCAATGCAGTCATCGTCTGCATCGCCGTATCGCGGTTTTCGGGGCTGAGCAGACGGTCGAGATTGCTCAGGGCCGATTCACCGGCGGCCGTCACCCGGCCGAGCGCATCGGCAATCTGGCTCAGGCTCGAAGTGCCCTCCGGAATCACCGGGTAGGGTTCACCATGCGGAATCTCGACGCGCGCCGGGCCCGGCACTCCGGGGGTGACCAGATCGATGCGGGCCAGCCCGGTCACCAGGTTGCGCGAAATGCTCGCGGTCGTGTTCACGCTCACCGGTGTCTCGCTGTCCACCTGGATCGTCACGTCGACCCGGTTGATGCTCTGCGCCGACAGCGCGTAGGCCTGGACGCGGCCGACCTTGACTCCGCGCATGTTGACGTCGCTGCCCAGCTGCAGGCCGTCGAGCGACTGTTCCTCGAAGTGGATCAGATAGCGTCGGTAGTCGCCGGTACCGTCCGTGCCGAGCCAGAGCAGTGCGACCACCAGTGCCGCGATCAACGCAAGCAGCGCGACACCGATCAGCGTATATCGGGATTCAGGTTCCATGCTCAGCGGGAGGAGGTATTCGCATCCGCCATCTTACGGCTCGAGAAGTATTCGCGGATCCACGGATCGTCGCCCGCCATCACTTCGGCCAGCGTGCCGTCACCGGCCACCCGCCCTGCACCGAGCACAACGACGCGCTGCGCAACCGACAGCAGCGTGTCGAGATCATGCGTGACGACAACCACCGTGATGCCCAGATCCTCACACAAGCCGGCCAGCAGCCGGTCGAAGGCCCGCGCAGTGATGGGGTCCAGGCCCGAGGTCGGCTCATCGAGGAACAGCACCTCCGGCTCCAGGGCCAGCGCCCGCGCGATCGCAGCCCGCTTGCGCATGCCGCCCGACAGCTGCGACGGCATCTTGCCACCGGCATCGGGCGGCAGACCGGCCTGGGCCAGACGCAGGGCGACCAGCGGCGCGACCAGCGACTCGGGAACCAGGCCGGACTCGCGCAGCGGCACCTCGACATTCGCCGCAACGGTGAGCGACGAAAACAGCGCGCCGTCCTGGAACATCATCCCGAAGCGCCGGCGCACAGCCGCCAGTTCGGCCTCCGGCGCCTGCCAGATATCGGTGCCGAGCAAGCGGACGGTCCCCGCAGTCGGCCGCTGCAGGCCCACGATCTCGCGCAGCAGCACCGACTTGCCGGTGCCGCTGCCACCGATGATCGCCACCAGTTCGCCGGCCCTGATCGTCAGGTCCAGTCCGTCGTGGACCACCTGGGTGCCAAAGCGCGTCGACACGCCGCGCAGTTCGATGACTGGAGCGCCCACGGAGCGGTCCCCCGCAGGCCTGGCTGTCACAGCCTGCCCGCTCACAGGCCCAGCTCCTGCAGCACCACGGCGAACAGCGCATCGAGGACGATCACCCCGACGATGGCCTGCACCACCGTCGAGGTAGTGTGGGCGCCGATGGTCCGCGTGTCGCGATCCCCGCTCATGCCCATCCGGCAACCGATCACCCCGACCAGCAGTGCGAACACAGGCGCCTTGACCAGGCCGATGACCACGTGCTTCAGCGCGAGCGCGTCGTGCAGCCGGGCAATGAAGGTCGACGGCGTGATGTCGAGCATCGTGTCGGCAATCAGCGCGGCGCCGGCCAGCCCGGCGACGTCGCCGACGAACACCAGCAGCGGCAGCGACAGCACCAGCGCCAGGATGCGCGGCAGGATCAGCACCTGGGCCGTCGACAGACCCAGCACGCTGATCGCGTCGGTTTCCTCGTTCAAGCGCATCGTGCCGAGCTGGGCGGCGAACGCCGCTCCCGAACGCCCCGCCACGATGGTGGCCACGATCAGCGGCGAGAACTCGCGCGTCATCCCCAGCGCAACGCCATCGACGACGAAGATGTTGGCGCCGAACTGCTCGGCCTGCAGACCCAGCAGATAGGCGAACACCAGCCCGATCAGCGCCGTGACCAGCGCCACCACCGGCACGGCGCTGATGCAGACACGCGACGCCTGGGTCACGAGTTCACGCACACGCAGGCGCTGCGGCGCACGCAGCACCCGCACAGACTCGCTGACCACCATGCCGAAGAAGCTCAGGTGACCGACCAGCATCGCCCCCAGCTCCTGCGCCGCCGCCCCCAGCTGTGCCAGCGCGCCGTAGCGCCTGTCTGCCGGCACCTCCGCGAGCCCGGCAGACGCTTCAGCCACCTGCCGGAAGATCCGCTCATGGTGCGGATCGAAACCCTGCAGCACGAGCGCACCGGGATCGGCCCCGGCAACGCCACGCAGCCATCGGCACAACTGAAGGGCCGACGCCGTGTCGAGCGCGGCCAGCGCCGCGCCATCGATGACCCTGAGGCCGGCTGCCGGTCCAGGCCCTCCCCCGGCCGCACAGTGCCCGAGCGCCTCATCCAGTTCGTGCAGCCTGGCCAAACGCCAGGCGCCACTGAGCCGCAAGACCCCGCCCTGCGGGGCCTCTTCGATCAGACAGGATTGTGACGGCGAAACCAGGGCCGGGCTCCCTTGGAACACTGGCTGCGAGCGGATCGCTACCTTACACCAGGCTCAGGTCCAGGTTCGGCTCGGGGAGTCTGCCGGATTGCGATGACTTCAGTCGGACACGATTCGCAGGTACTGGCCGGCCGGCGCCGGCAGTCCTCAGTCGACGAAGCTGACCACCGCCCGCCCATGCGTTTCGCCAGCCAGCTGGCGCTGGCTGTAATCGAGCAGGTCGTCGAGCCTGAGGCGATGGACCTGCGGGAAGATCCGGTCAAAATCGGGCCGCCAGTCACTGGCCAGTTGCGCCCACAGGCGCTGCCTCTGCACCATCGGGGCATTCGCGACGATGCCCACCAGTTTCACCGCGCGCATGATGAATGGCAGCACGCTGCCATCAAAGCTGTTGGACCCGGCATTACCCACACAGGCCACGCAGGCGCCGTCCATTGTCGAACGAAGCAGCCAAGCCAGCATCGACCCGCCCACGTTGTCCACGGCGGCCGCAAAACGTGCCTTCTCCAATGCCCGCTGCGGGACCGACAGCAAGGCATCGACCTCGAGCACCTCGGTTGCGCCGGCCGCGCGAAGCGCTTCGCCGCGTGCGGCCCGCCGGGTGATCGCCGTGATCTGATGGCCGGTGCGGGCAAGAATGCCCATTGCGGCCAGACCCACCGCACCACCCGCCCCGCTGATCGCCACCGGGCCGCTGCCCGGGCGCAGTCCCTCCAACTGGAAACGTTCCAGTGCCATCGCTGCCGTGAAGGCCGGCACACCGAGCACCGCAACCTGCTCGGCACTCAGGCCAGCAGGAATCGGCTGCAAGTGCGCCGCCGGCACGCGAGCGTACTCGGCAAACCCGCCGTCGAAGGCAATACCGGTCTGGAAGCCATGCACGAACACCATCTGCCCGGACTCGAACTCGCCGCTCCGCGACTGCGCCACCTCCCCGACCAGCTCGATCCCGGCTATTCGAGGGAAATCGGTGATGATCCGTGCCTTGCCATGAAGGGACAGGCTGTCCTTGTAGTTCACGCCGGCATAGTGGACGCGGACCACCACGTCACCCGCACTCAGTTCGTCGAGCGTCAAGATCTCCAACCGGCTTTCGGTACGCTCTCCGGCCCGATGCGTGCGCACCGCGCGAAAGCCCGACGGAATTCCCGATTCATTCTGCCTTGTCATTGCCGACTCCGTGTTCCCGGCCGGGCTCGCACCCCGGCCCCTGCGGTCGATTGATCTCAATACGCTTCAAGCGGACCATCCCGCAGACAGGGATGCCGTTCCATGTCGCGCACGCGGCGCACGAGGTCGCGGCCAATAACGGTCTTGTGAATCTCGCTGGCCCCCTCTCCGATCTGGTTCAGTTTGGCATCTCGAAAAAAGCGCTCGAGCGGGAATGCCTTCAGATAGCCACGGCCTCCGGTGAGCTGCAAGGCATCGGTGATCACCTGCATGCCCAGGTCGGTGGCCTGCAGTTTGGCCATCGAGGCATAGGCCGCCACATCGGCGTCGCCACGATCATATTTCGCCGCCGCCACCGTCAGCAGGGCACGGGTCGCCTCGATCCGCGTAAACATCTCGGCAAGCATCCACTGCACACCCTGGTGGGCGCCCAGCGGCTTGCCGAAGCTGTCTCGCTCGGTTGCATAGGCGGCTGCGATCTCGACCGCGCCCATCGCCCGACCCAAGGCCATCGCGGCGTGTCCGATCCGCGCCCGCAGCAGGGCATCCTGGGCAAGCGCGAAGCCGTCGCCCTCGGCACCGAGCCGATGATCGACCGGTACTTGCAAGTCGTCGAAACGCAGCGAGGCGATCGGCACGCCATACCAGCCGAGCTTGCCCTCATCGGGGCCGACCGTCAGGCCGGGACTGGCGCGCGGCACCAGCACGGCGATGAAACCGGCCGCCGCATCGCTGCCACGCCCGACCACGACGAACCAGTCGGCGGTCGAGGCCCTGGTGATGAACTTCTTCTCGCCGTTAATCCGATAGCACTCGCCATCGCGATCAATGGTCGTGGCGAGGCCGCGCACATCGGTGCCGGCACCAGGCTCGGTGAGCGCAAAGGCCGACTGAATTTCCCCCGTGCACAGACCCGGCAGCAGACGGCCCTTGAAGGCATCCGACGCCCCCGCCACGATGGCTCGGCTCGACAGATCGGTGCCGGTGATCAGCGACGCCGCGGCGCTGCAGACTCGCCCCAGTTCCTCGATGATCCGGATGCGCAGGACCTGGCGTGCATCGCTGCCGCCGTACTCCCGGGGAAAGGCCGTCGCCACGATGCCCTCGTCGGCCAGCAGCCGGAAAGTCTCCCAGGCGAACACGTCCTCCCGGCCTACCTGAGCAGCCTGCGGCCCGATCAATTCGCGCGCAAGACGTCGTGTCTTCGCCAGCACTGCCTGTTCGTCTTCGGAGAACTCGTGCAGGAAATGCTCACCGAAAAGGCGGCTCGAATCCTCTCTGGTCTGCATCGTGGCGCTGCCTCCATCGTTGTTTTATCCGTTGTCGGTACTGGGCCGATCCACCGCTCGATGGCTCACACAACCCCTTGCTCTCGCAGCCGCGCCAATTCGTCGGGCCCCAGCCCGATCCGAGCATAGATCTCGTCGTTATGCTCGCCGGTTGCCGGCCCAGTCCTCGGTATCGGCAGTTCACGCCCCGGTACGCGCGGGACGATGCAGGGGCCCGGCAGACTGCCATAGTCGGAATCCGGCATCCGGACGATCACCTCGCGTGCCAGGTAGTGAGGATCATCGATGATGTCCTCGATCGTGTAGACCTTGCTGAAAGGGATCCCTGCCTGCTCCAGCGCAGGCTCGATCTCGTCATAACTGCGATCTCCAAACCAGCCCGCCAGCACCGAGTCGAGTTCGTCCAGATTCGCAACGCGCGCAGAGTTTCTGGCAAACCTCGGATCATCAGCCCATTCGGGCCGCCCGATCACCCCGCAGAGTCTGGCGAAGATCGAATTGGACGAGGCGACCAGCGAAAAGTGGATGCCGTCGAGGCTCCGGTACATGTTCGACGGTGCCGTATAGCTGGTTCGATTGCCTGCCGGGCGGCGTACCAGGCCAAGCCGCTCGTACTCGACCGGTAATGAATCAAGCAGGCGGAACATCGCTTCGGTGGCGGAGATATCCACTTCGACGCCCAGCGCCTGAGGGTCACCGCGCAAACGCGCGATCTCCGCCGCGACAGAAAAGGCGCAGAACAGGCCCGCCACTGCATCGCCGACCGGAAAGTTGCTGTGCATCGGCGCGCCACCAGCCTCTCCGGTAAGGTTGGTGAAGCCGCTCATCGCCTCGAAGATCCGCGCAAAACCGGGCCGGGCCCGGTAAGGGCCCGTCTGGCCGAAACCGGTCAGACGCACCACGATCAAGCGCGGATTGGCTTGGTGCAGCGTCGCGATATCGAGCCCCCAGCGATCGAGCGTGCCCGCGCGAAAGTTCTCGATCAGCACGTCGAACCCGGGTAGCAGCCGCAGGAACAACTCCCGCCCCACTCCCTTGCGAACGTCGAGCGTAATGCCGCGTTTGCCACGATTGGCGACCTTCCACCAGAGCGGAACGCCGTTCTCGACGGGCTCCAGGCCGCGCAACGCATCTCCGCCTTCCGGTAGTTCAAGCTTCACGACATCAGCGCCGTGATCGGCACACAGCGTGGCCCCCAGAGGCGCAGCAAGCACCGTGGCCATGTCGAGTATGCGCACACCATGAAGAGCGCCGCGGCTTGCAGTCTGGGTAGTCATCGCGAAAGGTGTCCCGGGGGAACGTAATTGCACGGTTTTGCCAGACGCCTTCAACTGAATCAACACACAGTTTCGCACTGCGAAACTGTCGCCCCACATGATTGACCGCTTGCCGAACGACTGCACATCATGATGACCGACCGGTTCACCGGAAAACCATTTGAAAGGCCCTCTGACCTTGCAGCGGCCTTCAGCGAGCAGACAGCCCCAGAATGCCCCGGCCCCCCAACAACCCAAACGAGCAAGTGCATGGCGAGCCTGCGGGGACAGCAGGGCACACCGCACTGACTCCGGTCGCAACCAATGTTGCCGGACTCACCACCGCCGATGAGCGTGTGACCGACCGGCAGTTCGCGATGAACCTCGCCCGCGGGCTGGACGTGTTGCGTGCCTTCACACCGGCCGACCCCATTCTCGGCAACCGGGAGATCGCCGAGCGCACCAGGCTGCCGAAGGCGACCGTCTCGCGTCTCACTTACACGCTGAACCTGCTCGGCTACCTGGATCGCGTCGACAAGTACCAGAAGTACCGCCTGGGTTCGGGCGTGCTGGCCCTTGGCTATCCGCTGCTCGCGAGCCTCGAGGTTCGCCAGATCGCCCGCCCCTTCATGGCGCAGATCGCCCGCGACACCGGCTGCACAGTGAACCTCGGCATGCGCGACCGCCTCACCATCATCTACGTCGATACGATTCGTGCCGATTCGGGAAACACTTATCAACCGGACATCGGCAGCAGCCGGCCGATCCTGTCGAATTCGATCGGGCGCGCGCTGCTGCTGGGCCTGCCCGTCGGCGAGCGCACCGCCATCCTGAACCGGCTCAAGGTCGAGGACGCCGAGAGGTTCCTGGCCGAATACCCGATGCTGGAAGCCGACGAACGGCTGTTCAGGGAGCGGGGTTTCTGTCATGCCCGAGGAGACTGGCGCCGGGAAGTGCATGCCGTGGCCGTGCCGCTGCGCCAGCGCGATGGCCCGGTCGCCCTGAACGCCACCCTGTCGGCCTACCGGCTGCCCCACAAGAATTTCCTGGCGGACGAGGTCGCTCCGCGCCTGCTCGAAGCCGCGCTGCGCGTCGAGCAGGCAAGCGGCATCCGCTGACCCCACGACCCGAGACGAGCCGTTCGATGATTCGTGATCCCAAAAAACTGAACGCCCTGCTGGCCGATGTCCATCACTTCATCGTCGATGAATGCATCCCGCTGGAGGAGGAGATCGACCGCACCGGTGTCATCCCGGAACCACTGGTCGAGCGGATGCGCCAGCTCGGCCTGTTCGGCCACAGCATCCCGGAAACCTTCGGCGGCGCAGGCCTCACGTCCGAGGAACTGACCACGGTCAACATGGTGGTATCGCAGGCCGCTCCGGTGTTCCGCGCCCGCTTCGGCGGCAACACCGGCATCGCCTCGGAAGCCCTGATCGTCGACGGAACCGATGAGCAGAAGCAGCGATATCTGCCCCAGTTGGCCAGCGGCGACTGGACCGGCTGCTTCGCGCTGACCGAGCCTGAGGCTGGCTCTGACGCCACGGCCGTCCGGGCCACCGCACGACGCGACGGCGACGACTACGTCATCGACGGCCACAAGTGCTTCATCACCAATGCGCCGCTGGCGAGCCTGTTCACTGTGTTTGCCCGAACCGACCTGCACGAGCCGGGGGCACGCGGCGTGTCGGCCTTCCTGATCGAGCGCGGCACTCCGGGTCTGAGCACGCCACCTGAAATGGCCAAGCTCGGTCAGCATGGCTCGCCGGTCGGCGAAGTGATCCTCGAGAATTGCCGAGTACCGGCCACTGCGATACTCGGCGGCGTACCGGGCAAGGGCTTTCGCAGTGCGATGAAAGCGCTGAACAAACAGCGCATCAACCTTGCCGGGCTTTGCGTCGGGCCGGCCATCCGCCTGCTCGACGAGATGGTGGCGCGGGCACGCGAGCGCCACCAGTTCGGCCAGCCGATCATCGACTTCCAACTCGTCCAGCAACTGGTCGCCGACAGCGCCACTGAAATCGAAGCTGCTCGCACACTGGTCTTCGAAACCTCGCGCCGGCGCGACCGCGGCGAGGACGTGACGATGGAAGCTTCGATGTGCAAATTGTTTGCATCGGAGATGTGCGGCCGGGTGGCCGACCGCGCCGTGCAACTGTTCGGCGGCAGCGGCTACGAGGCGAGCAACGTGGCCGCGCGCTTCTACCGTGATGTCCGTCTGTTCAGGCTCTACGAAGGCACCTCACAGATCCACCAGCTGAACATCGCCAGGCAGTTGCTGGCGAAACCGGCGCTGCGACCATGGTTTCACCAGATGCAGCAACCCACGGGCTGATCCCAGCCCAACCAGGTCGGCAAAGACCCAGGAAGGAGACTCCAGAATGAACAAACCCGTTCACGCCATTTTTCTGATGGCGGCAAGCCTGTTCGCCACGGGCACCGCTATTGCCCAGGATAACTATCCGGACAAGCCGCTCCGGATCATCGTGCCCTTCACTCCGGGGGGCATCGTCGACAATATCGCTCGCCTGGTAGGCGAGCACCTGCACCAACGCATGGGGCAGCCGGTGATCGTCGAGAACCGGACGGGCGCCGGCGGTGCCATCGGCACTGAAGCCGCGATGCGGGCCGCCCCCGACGGCTACACGATGCTCGCCGTCAGTCCTGGCCATGCGGTACTGCCGGCCCTGAGCAAGGCCGCCAAATGGGATCCGACCAGGAATTTCCAGGGCATCGCCGGCATCGGCATCGTGCCCAATGTAGTCGTCGTGAACCCCGAAGTGCCGGTAAACACCCTGCCAGAACTGCTGGTCCGGGCCAAGACGCACTCGATCAACTACGGTACAGCCGGCATCGGCACCTCGAATCACCTGGCAGCCGAGCTGCTCGGTCAGATGGCCGGGGTCAAGTTCACGCATGTCCCATACAAGGGCCAACCCGAAGCGGTCAACGACCTGATCGGCGGGACTATCGAAATGATGCCGCTGACGACCGCGATCGCGAAAGGGCACATCGCCACGGGCAAGCTCAGGGGTCTCGCCGTTACCACTCGGACCCGAGCCCAGGCACTGCCCGATCTGCCGACGGTGGCCGAGGCCGCAAACCTGCCCGGCTACGAGGTCGGAACCTGGTTCGGCTTCGTGGTCCCGGCGGGCGTGCCGATCGCGATCAGAAACCGTCTGTCGCAGGAAGTCATCGCGATCCTTGCGCTGCCCGAAGTGACCGCCCGGCTGCAGACCCTGGGCATGGAGCTGGCTCCACAGACCGGTACCGAGTTCGACCGCTACGTAGCGGCCGAGTTCGAGAAATGGGGCAAGGTCATGGCCGCTGCCGGCATAAAACCCAACTGAGTCGCGTGATGACCAGCCTGCGCCCGACCCCTCTTTGCAAAAGACTCGGCATCCGTTTCCCGATCTTCGGCTTCTCGCATTCGATCGACGTCGTCGTCGCGCTGGCCCGCGCCGGCGGTTTCGGCGTCCTCGGCCTGGCACGCGAGATGCCTGACGAAGTACCGGAAATCATCGCCGAAACCGAGCGCAGGCTCGACGGGCTGCCCTACGGCGTCGACCTGATGCTGCCGCAGAACGTGCCGGCAACCGGCGACCTGGGAACGCTGCAAGCAAGCCTGCCGGCCGGTCATCGAGACTTCGTCGCCGACCTCACGCAGCGCTTCGGTCTGGGACAGGCCAGCCGGCCGAGTTTCTTCACCACCCAGGTACGCAGCGAGGCGCTGTTCGAGCGCCAGGCCGAACATGTGCTGGCCAGCAATGCGCAGATGGTGGCGACTGCCATCGGTATCCGGAGCAGTTTGATCGAGCGGGCTCGCGCTGCCGGCAAACTGACGGCTTCGCTGGTGGGTTCGGTGCGCCACGCACAGAAGGCCATCGCCACCGGCGTCGACGTCCTGGTCGCCCAGGGCTACGACGCCGGCGGGCACACCGGTCCGATCGGAACGATGTCACTGATTCCACAGATCGTTGCAGCCGCCGCCGGCCGGCCGGTGCTGGGCGCGGGCGGAATCGCCACCGGCGGACAGATCCTGGCCTGCCAGGCCATGGGGGCGGAAGGCGCCTGGCTCGGCACACTCTGGATGGCCGCCGCCGAGAACCACACGCCTCCCAGACTACTCGAACGACTGGTCGCTGGCCGCAGCGAAGATACGGTGATCACCCGCGCGCACAGCGGCAAGCCCTGCCGGGTGATCCGCAGCGAATGGATAGACGCCTGGGCCGGGCCGGACGCACCCGAACCGCTCAGCATGCCAGCCCAGCAGGCACTGACCGGCGATGCCTTCACTGCCATGCATGAACGCGACGACGCCCGCACGATCTACGAGGCCGCCGGCCAGAGCGTGTTCGCGATCCGGGGGCCAACGACCGTGGCCGAGCAGTTCGCCACCCTGCTGCGGGAAGCCGAGGAAGCCTGGTGCCGCTTGTCGGATTCGAACTGACGACCTACCGCTTACAAGGCGGTTGCTCTACCAACTGAGCTAAAGCGGCGCGGGAAACACGAAGCTGGCGTAACCTCTGGGTCCGCCGAGCCGAATTCTACGACAGTCGGCGGCTGGATGACGATGAGGAGACACCGAGGCATGCCGCAGAGCCGCCCCCGCTACGCCTACCGCTGCTCCGATGAACAGGCGAGCGGCCGCCCGCAGCGCCATCCGGTGATCGTGGTCGGGGCCGGACCGGTCGGTCTCACCGCGGCACTGGATCTGGCCGCGCGCGGCCTGCGCGTCGTCGTGCTCGATGACAACGACACGGTCAGCAATGGCTCACGCGCGATCTGCTTCGCCAAGCGGCCGCTTGAAATCTGGGATCGCCTGGGGTGCGCGGCCCGGCTGATCGACAAGGGCGTGAACTGGAAGGTCGGCAAGGTGTTCTTCCGCGACGAGCCTGTGTTCTCGTTCGATCTGCTGCCCGAGCGCGGACATAAGATGCCGGCGATGATCAACCTGCAGCAGTACTACCTCGAGGAGTACCTGGTGGAGGCCTGCGCAGCGAACCCGGCAATCGAGCTGCGCTGGAAGCACAGGGTCACGGCACTCGACACCCGGTCGGCCCCGATGACGCTGACCGTGACCACACCCGACGGCAGCTTCACTCTGCAGGCCGACTGGCTGGTGGCCTGCGATGGCGCCAACAGCGCGCTGCGCGGCATGGTCGGCGCCGACCTCGGCGGCCAGGTCTTCAATGATCGCTTCCTGATCGCCGACGTGACGATGAAGGCCGGCTTTCCTCCCGAGCGATGGTTCTGGTTCGACCCGCCCTTCCATCGCGGCCAGTCGGTGCTGCTGCACAAGCAGGCCGACGACCTCTGGCGCATCGACTTCCAGCTCGGCCCGCACGCCGACCCGGTCGAGGAGAAGAAACCGGAGAACGTGATTCCGCGCATCCGCGCCATGCTCGGCCCCGCTGCCGACTTCGAGCTCGAGTGGGTGTCGATCTATCAGTTCGCCTGCCGGCGCATCGACCGTTTCCGCCACGGCCGCGTACTGTTCGCCGGCGACGCCGCCCACCAGGTGTCGCCTTTCGGCGCCCGCGGGGCCAACAGCGGCGTTCAGGACACCGACAACCTGGCCTGGAAGCTGGCCCTGGTGATCCGCGGCGAGGCGCCCGAAGCCCTGCTCGACAGCTACCACGATGAACGGGCACCGGCTGCCGATGACAACCTGCTGCACGCCACGCGGTCCACCGACTTCATCTCGCCCAAGAACGACGCCAGCCTCGTCTACCGCAATGCCGTGCTCGACCTCGCCCGCACCGAAGCCTTCGCCCGCGGCCTGGTCAACAGTGGCCGGCTGTCCACGCCCACGCCCTACGTCGACTCACCGCTGAACACTCCCGACGAAAAGACGTTCGAAGCCGCGATGCGTCCGGGCAGCCACTGCGCCGATGCACCGATCGAACGCGCAGGCCGGCCCGCCTGGCTGCTCGAGCAGTTGATCGAGGGGTTCACCCTGCTCGTCTTCGGCGCCGCCCCGACACAGGCCGGCCTGATCGACACGCTGGCCGCAGGCCCGGTCAGGCCACGGCTGCTGTGCGCCGGACATGACTTCAAGGACAGCCAGGGCCTGCTGGCTGCGCGCTACGACGGCCGGCCGGGCACCTGCTACCTGATCCGGCCCGACCAGTACGTGGCCGCCCGCTGGCGCCGTTTCGACGCAGCGAAGATCCGCGCTGCACTGGCCCGCGCGCTGGCCATCGCCACCTGAGGCCGCGCCCCGACCGACAGGACGACGACATGCCGCTGATCCGCACCCCCAACATCCCCGATCCCGACGGCTTCTACAAGGAGCTGATGGACAGCCAGCGCGAAATGGATGCAGCCCAGGCCGCTGCGATGAACGCGCGACTGGTCCTGCTGCTGGCCAACCAGATCGGTGACCGGGCAACCCTCAGTGAAGCGATCCGGACGGCCGCGGCAACTGGCCGGCCAGCAGGCATTTGACCCGGGGCGCGCCGGCCGTGGCGAGGTGGCCGGGCCGGACTGTGGCGAGGCGGCCGGCTACTTGACGCGGGTCAGCCGCGGCGGTCCGCGCCGCGGCGGTTTCGGCGGCTCATCGTCGGGAGAACCCTCGGCCGACGGACCGGAAGACTGCGGACCGGCAAGGTCCTCGGCCTTCGATGCGGCGTCGGCCGGTTTGGCCGTCTTGCGCGTACGCACCGCCCGCGGCTTGGCAGCTGCCGGAGCCTCGTCCCCGTCTTCGACCTTGTCGGACGCCGACGCCTTCGTTCCGCTCGAGGTCTTCGTCCCGGTCGAGGTCTTCGTTCCAGACGAGGTCTTCGTCTTCGCCCGTGTCTTGCTGCCCGTTTCAGACAGCCTGGACCCGGCCGGTGACTTGCGCCGACGAGGTTTCTCGGCCGCCTCCTCCGCATCCGGCTCGGAAGCCGTGGGGGACACCGTCACCGGAGCCTCGGCTTCAGCTTCCGGCTCGGGCGCCGGGCGCGTA
>JBAYOD010000073.1:0-13397 GCA_041678445.1 Burkholderiaceae bacterium
ACAAGGCCAGACCGATCCTCCCTGCACGGTGCTCGACCGTATCGTCGCGAGCGCCGGTGACAACTTCTCGACGATGAGAGGCCGCCTGCTCGACCAGTTCGAAGGCGACGCCACGTACGAGCTGAACGCCTTTCTTCCCGGCGCGGCCACTTGCAAGCTCATCGAACTGGACGGCAGTGGTGTGGTCGATTGCCTCTACCGCTACGAGAGTCAGCAGGCAGCCGCCGATGGTTCGCGGCTGATCGATCGCTGGATCGCCCGCTGCGCAGGGGCACAGAGTTTCCATCAAGCCGGCAGATACAAGGGGCCGGACCAGAAGGTGCGCTTCTCGCGCAGCCTCAACAACCGTGGCGACTATCGGCTCCGTATCCGCCCAGCCGCCGGCTGAGCCAGGCGAAACACACCATCGAGGGGCCCCCGCCGATGAGATCCATTCCGATGATTCTCGCGCTGCTGCTGATATCGGCAGGCGCCCGCGCCGATGCCCTGTGCGACGGCATCGCCGCCGTCCTCGCCGACCTTCCGAACGGACTCACCAGCCCCGATGTCCGCGGCAGGTTTGCACTTCGTGACGAGGACACGAACATCTACGATTCGCCGCTGAAACTCTTCGGGGATCGTTGCACGATCCAGGAGCGCGGGCGGCCAGTGTTCTACTGCAGTTGGCGCGACGCGCCGGCCGATGCGCAGCCACGGCTGGCCAACGCGGTTGCAGCCTGCCCGCTGCGCTTTCGCGGTGCCCGCGAGGACGAAACCTCGGACCGGCGCGGCGCTCGCAGCACCCGCTTCGAGGTAATCGCGGGGCCGAAGCTGGTGACGATCGACGTCTCCGAATGGGTTTCCAGCAAATCCCGTCGCCGGGTCTCGCTATCCATGAAAACTGACTGACGGGCCGGACATGCACAGGCGGATGATTCTCGGCGGTTTTCTCGGGCTGGCGTACTGCTGCGCCTCGGCCGCTCGCGCCCAGGGAGGCAGCTTCGGCACGATCGGCGAAGGCCACCCGTCCCCGCCTGCTGGCGGAACCGATGATCGACACCGCGACGAGCGACCTCATTCCAGTGACCGGCACCGACACGACAAAGGCCATTTCCAGGGCTGTCACCTGACCCGGGCCGGAATCAGCGCGGCCCGGGACGGCAGCTACGGGCTCCTGGATACCAGCGGCATCCCCTTGATCGACCAGGTTTTTGCGCGCGAGATCAACGGCTTCATGATCCCACTCTTCCGGCATTCCCCCGCGTGCTGCTTCTACCGCGACGACGACTCACCGAACGCCTTCGCCACGCCCGAGCGCCTGCGGGGCGACGGGCAAGGTACGGTCGGCTTCGGCGTCGCCTTGATGCGCTCGCTGCTGACGAAATTCTCCAGAGGCGCCTGGTCCAGTACAGGTGATCACGCAGCGGTGGCCATCTTTGCGCACGAGTTCGGGCACATCGTGCAGTTCTTCAACGGCTTCCCGATGGTCCGGGGGAAGCTGCCGGAACTGCACGCCGATTACATGGCGGGCTGGTACACCGGCACGCGGGCGCTCCAGCTCTACGGGTACCAGCAGGTGGATTTCGGGGTGATTTCACGCCAGATGTACGACATCGGGGATTTCGAGTTCACCGACCCCGGCCATCATGGAACACCCCAGGAACGTGTCCAGACCTATCTCTCGGGTGTGTCGCTGGCGGTGCAGACGCACGGGCGAGCAGGTGTCCAGGATGCGTTCGTACTGGGCCGGCAACTGCTTGGCGTCTAGAGCATCCAGGTCACGGCGAGAAAGCCGGTCACCGTCATGGTGACGGTATAAGGCAGCGCCATGATCGCCATGCGCACGTATGACAAGCGGATCAACGGTGCGAGCGCCGAGGTGAGCAGGAACAGGAAGGCCGCCTGGCCGTTGGGCGTGGCAACGCTCGGGACGTTGGTGCCAGTGTTGACCGCCACGGCCAGCACCTCGAACTGGGCGCGATCGATGATGCCGTTCTTCAAGGCGTCGGTCAGTTCGTTGATGAACACTGTGGCAATGAACACGTTCTCGGTGACTGTGGAGAGCACGCCATTGACGACATAGACCGCCGCCGGCTGCAACTCGCGCGGCAACTCGAGCACACGGCTGAAGATCGGGCTCAGCAGGTGCTGGTCGTGGATGACGGCCACGACCGCGAAGAACACGACCAGCAGTGCGGTGAACGGCAGCGCCTCGTGGAACGCGTGGCCGATGCGACGTTCTTCGACGATGCCAAGAAAGGACGTTGCCAGCACGATCACGGTGACGCCGATGATGCCGACCGCGGTCAGGTGCAAGGCGAGCCCGGCGATCAGGAAGACGAGGACCAGCCCCTGGACGATCAGCGCGGCCGTATCCCGCGCATTGCGCCGGCTGCTTTCGGCCTGGTCGAAAGCAATGAGCACTGTGCGCACCGACTCCGGTAGTTCGGCCCCGTAGCTGAACAGACGGAAGCGCTCGAGCAGCGCGCAGGTGACGAGCCCGGCGACGACGACCGGGATCGAGACCGGCGCCATGTGGACGAAGAACTCCCGGAAATTCCAGCCCGCGAGCATGCCGATCAGCAGATTCTGCGGCTCGACAACCAGGGTCATGACGCCGCCCAATGCGGTCGCCACCGCGCCGTGCATGACCAGGCTCCTGAGGAAGGCGCGGAACTGCTCCAGGTCTTCGACCCGCACGAGATCCCATTCGAAGCTTGTCGCCCTCAGGATGGCGTGGATGTGGTCGATGCTTCCGCTGCCCTGCGCCTGCACCGGGTCGGCACCGTGCGCGTCCTGGCCGGTTTCGGGGCTGCCGGTCTGGTCGAGATGCCTGCCGGAAGCGACCCGGTGGTACACGCCGTAGAAGCCCATCGCCACCGTGATGATGATGGCGATCCCGGTCAGCGCATCCAGAAAGGCCGACAACACCACCGTGACCGAAGTGAACGACAGGGTCAGCACCATCTTCGAGCGGATCTTGACCACCATCTTGGTGACCATGAACAGCAGCAGGTCCTTCAGGAAGAAGACGCCGGCCACCATGAAGATCAGCAGCAGGATCACGTCGAAGCCCCGGACCACCTCGTCGTAGACCGCATGCGGCGTCGCCATGCCGATCGCGATCGCCTCGATGGCCAGCAGTCCGCCCGGCTGCAGCGGGTAGCAGCGCAGAGACATGACCAGCGTGAACAGGAATTCGCACAGCAGCAGCCAGCCCGCGACGTACGGGCTGATGGCGAACACGAACGGGTTCAGCACCAGGAAGCCGATGATGGTGTGCTTGTACCAGGGCGGGGAACTGCCCAGGAAGTTCTGCAGGAACGCGCTGGCAAGGCTGGGCTGACTCATCCGTTTCCCCGAACTGGAGCCCGAAGCCCCCGGTGCGCCCCCGGTGCAGCACCACTGCAACCGCCTTCGGGCAGGCCGAAGGCGGCTGTTAGTATCAGTGGCCTGGATGCAGCATTTCGACGTTGTTGCGGCGCATCGCACCGTCAGAACGCATCCCGACCTGAATATATTACCGAAGGAAGTCCCGCATTTACGCACTGACCATGAAGCTCGACAACATCCTGGCAATTGCGGATCGGGAAGACCCCAGGCAGTTCGCGGTACGCGCTGCGCTCGAGCTGCTTCCGGCTGACACAGGGCGCCTGCGCGTCGTCGGGTTCGCCTACGAACATGCTGCGGCGGAGCCCGGCCTGCTCTCGGCAACGGCAGCCACCGCGCTCAAGCGGGCCCTGCTCACTGACAAGCGGCGATGGCTCAAGCGCAGTCTTGCGGAACAGTTGCCCCGCGACGATCGGGCACGCATCGAGACCGTATGGACCGCGGACATCGCGGACTGGATCGTCGAGGTCGTGCCCCGCGACGGCATTGACCTGGTCGTGAAGGCCGGCCATCGCAGCGAAAGCCTGTTCTACACGCCGACCGACTGGCAATTGCTGCGCCGCTGCCCCGTACCAGTGCTGATCGCGGGCAGCAGGCCGCGCAGGAAGCGCCGGCGGATTCTGGCCACGATCGATGCGGGCTCCACCGATCCGGTCCAGATCGGGCTGAACCACAAGGTGCTGGCGGCCGCCGCTCACCTGGGCTCAACCCTTGGCGCGCAGGTCCATGCGGCCTATGTGATTCCGGTGTCGGTCGTCGCCAGGGATCTCGATCTGGTCGACATCAAGGCTCTGGAGCGTCGCACGCAGGCGAAACTGGGCGCCTCGATCACGGCCCTGGCCGGCGAGCACGGTATTCCCCCGGAGAACGTGGTGGTCAAGGCCGGGCCGCCCGATCGTCTGCTGCCCAGTATCGCTGCCAGGCTCAAGGCCGATCTCGTGGTCATGGGCACAGTGGGCCGCACCGGCGCCGCCGGCAAGCTTCTGGGCAACACCGCCGAACAGGTGCTGCAGCGCCTGCACACCAGCCTGCTCGCGTTGCGGCCCGACTGACCGGGTCCGACGCTGTGAACTCATGAGCGCAGACCGAAACCCTCCCCTTGCCCGTACCCTGCAGCAGGCCCTGCTCGTTTTCATGATCGTCGTCTTGCAGGGCTGCGGCGTGTTGCGCGGCAATGGTGGCGAGCAGGCAGAAGAGCTCGAGGAAAGCACCGTCGAGGCGACCGAAGGCGAGCCGGTCTTCCAGGTGAAGGTCGTCAGCGAGAACCGCAGCATTGCCCGGCATCTGGAACGCCACCTCGAACTGCAACGTTACACACGGTTTCCCGATCTGCAGGCCACCGAGTTCAACCGCTTGCTGGCCGAGGCTGATGCCAATGCACGCGACCTGCTCGCGGCGCTTGGCTACTTCAACCCCGAACTGACGCTGCGCGTAGACGCGGCCACCGAAGGCAGCGCCGAGCCTCGCACCATCGTCATCGAGGTCGAACCGGGCGAGCAGACCAAGGTGGCCAGCCACTCGATCAGCTTCGCCGACCCGATGAACAGCGATCCGAAAGCGGCGGCTCAGCGCGAGCGCATCCAGCGAACGTGGCCGCTCCGGGACGGCGACAGCTTCACCCAGCCCGACTGGAGCTCGGCCAAGAACGCTGGCTTGCGCGAACTGCAGAAAGTGCGCTACCCGACCGCGCGCATCGCCGACAGCCAGGCCGCCATCGATGCCGACCAGAACCGGGCCAGCCTGCGCGTGCACTACGATCCGGGCCCGCCCTACCGCTTCGGCGAGGTCAGGCTCACCGGAGTCGAACGTTACGATGCCCAGGGCATCCTGAACATTGCACGCCTGCCCACCGGTGCCGACTACAGCGAGGAGGCCCTGCTCGATGCCCAGCAGCGGCTGGCCACCAGCGGCTATTTCGACTCGGCCTTTCTGATGCTGGACACTGAAGACAGCGATCCGGAGCGGGCCGCCGTCATTGCGCAGTTGCGTGAGGCCAGGTACCAGAAAGTGGTGTTCGGCGTGGGCCTGACCACCGACGCCGGGCCGCGCGTGTCGATCGACCACGTTCACAACCAGCTCTGGCCACTGGGCTGGCGCGCGGTCAGCCGTCTTTCGCTCGATGCCAAGAGCCAGGCAGCCTCCACGATGTGGACGGACATGCCCCAGCGCTCGGGCTGGGCGTGGTTCCTGGGTGCGGGGCTGGAACGGACCGAAGTCGGGGATTTCAAATCCAACTCGGTGTCGCTGCAGGGCGGACGCACCAAGAACGTGGGCCACATCGACCGGCGTTACTTCCTGCAGTACGACATGAGCAAGGTCCAGGGAGGCGATGCGCCCGGCAGCGCATCCTCGCTGATGGCCAACTACGACTGGACCGGGCGCTACTTCAACGACAAGATCAACCCGACCGCCGGCTACGGCCTGGGTGCCGAGGCCGGCGCCGGTTTCACGCTGACGCCGAAGCGCGATCCATTCCTGCGCCTTCGCCTGCATGCGCTGCAGTTCTGGCCGCTGGGCCAGCGCGACGAAAACGGGCGCCAGAGCCGCCTGGCGCTGCGCGGCGAGCTGGGTGCCGTGGTGGCCGACGACCACGCGCAACTGCCCTCGAGCCTGTTGTTCCTGACTGGCGGTGATATCACCGTGCGCGGCTACGGCTACCGGAGCATCGGCACGCGCTCCATCGCCGACAAGCTCTATGGCGGCCGCTATGTGGCAGTCGGCAGCCTTGAATGGCAGCGCCCGATCACGCTGATGGGCAACCAGACCGATTGGGAGCACACGCTGTTCATCGACCTGGGCTCGGTGTCCGACGACCTCGATGACATGAACGTCCAGACCGGTGTCGGCACCGGCATCCGCTGGAACAGCCCGGTCGGCCCCATGCAGGCCGATGTGGCCTACGGCGTCGAAAGACGGCAAGTGCGCCTGCATCTGCGGCTGGGCTTCTCCTTCTGATGCGGTCGATGGAATCCGGTTCTCCCTCTGTCGCCCCACCGCCGCGCTCGGGCTGGCGCTGGTTCAAGCGCCTGCTGTGGCTGCTGGCGGCCCTGTTGCTGGGGCTCTTGCTGGCTCTGGGCGCCCTGCTCTGGTGGGTCTCCAGCGATGGCTCCCTGCCTCGCGCGCTGCAACTGGCGCAGAAGTACCTGCCGGAAGGCCAGCAGCTGACCTATGAAGCGGCGAGCGGCTCGATTACCGGCGGTGGCACCGTACAGCGCCTGCAGTGGGCGATGCCCGGCACCGACCTGGCCATCGAGCAGTTGCAGATCGACTGGAACCTGTCCGAGCTGCTGGGCCGTGCGCTGCACGTGCGTACGCTGCAGGCCGAGCGCATCCACGTCAGGCTGAGTCCGCAGCCGGAGCAGCCCGAAGAGCCTCCCGGAAAGCCCTTCGCCATGCCCGGACAGCTGGCCTTGCCGATCCAGCTCACACTGCCGGTGCAGGTGGGCCGCCTGGAGATCGAGACGGTGGCGCAGGATGGCAGCAGCACCGTACAGGCGCTCGATGACATCGCCGCGCAGTACCGCTACGACGGCACCTGGCACGACCTGCAGTTGACCAGCTTGCGCTACGGTCAGAGCCATGCCCGGGCGGACGTGAAGCTGAACGCCCACGATCAGGGTGTACGTGCCAGGATCGGCGCCTGGCTGAGCGATCCGGTGCCCGACGTGCCGCTGCGCATGCAGGTGCTGCTGCAGGCCGACGGCACGCTGGCGGGAGGCGATGCCGCACGCCTCGACCTGCGACTCGACGCCCAGGAATACAGTGCCGATGTCGATGCTGCCGCAATGATCGCCCGACTGCTGACGGATGTCATGCAAGGGGGCGCGCAGACAGGCAGCACGCCAGCAGGCGGCGCGCAGGCCGCAGAGGGCCGACAAGCCGGCGTAGCGCTGCATGGACAGGCTGCGCTGCACCCCTGGCGCAGCCAGCCGGTCCAACAGGTCCATCTGCAACTGGACCATCTGAACGCCCGGGCTTTCCACGCTGCAGCCCCGGTGACCGACCTCCACGGCCGCATCGATATCGACCCGGATAACGCGCAGGGGGCGCAATCGTCTCTGGCCTCCGCGGCGTGGAAGCTGGCAGTCGAGATCCGCAACCGTGCGCCGGGCGCCTGGGAGGCCCAGCGCTTGCCGGTCGACAGCCTGGAGGCCAGGCTGCGCTATGCACCCGAGCGCGTCGACGTCGAACAGGCCCGGGTGCTGCTCCAGGGCGAGCAGCCAGCGGGCCGCATCGACTTGCAAGGCCAGGTCCATCCGCAGCAACTGGCCACGGCCGATCTGCAGCTGGGCTTGCACGAACTGAATCTGCAAGCCTTGCTGGCCAGCCTGCCGGAAACCACGATCACCGGCACGGCCGCGATACGCCCGCTCGATGTCGGCGCGGCGCCAACGGGCGATCTGACGCAGGCGCCGTGGCAGATCGAGGCGGACGTGCGCAACGCCGCCCCCGGTCTGATCGACAGGCAGCGGCTGCCGCTGACACAACTGCTGGCCAGAGGCCGGATCACGCCCGATCGCTGGACGGCGGAGACCGTGCAGGTGAAGGTGGGCGATGGCGGCCTCCAGTTGCAGGGTCACTTCGAACCGCTGACACAGGCAATCGATGTAAGCGGCGAGGTACGGCAGTTGCCGCTGGTTCAGATCCACAGTGAACTGGCCGCCCAGCAGGTGCCCGACCTGAGCGGCACGCTGGCCGCCCGCGGACAACTGGACAACGGTGTGGACTTCGATGTGGCCATCGGCAGCCAGGGCAGCGCCACCGGGGCAGGCGAGAGCAGGCGCAGCCGCTGGGACGTGCGCGCCATCCAGGCCAAGGGGCGTTGGTCGCCGAAGCAACTCGACGTCGAGCGCATGCACCTCGATGCATTCCAGGTCAAGGTCGATGCCGACAGGCTGAGCGTGGCGCTGCCGGACGCCAACCGCATCGAGGCTGCCATCAAGGCCACGGCTCCCGGGCTCAGCCTCGACGCCGATGCTGCCATGCAGCAAGCCAGCGGTGGCGGCAAGCTGACGCTGAACGTGGCGTCGGCCGAGCAACTGCTGGGCTGGCTGCGATCCTTGCCGGTGCTCGGCGAAGCACTGCCGGCACTGAAGGCCACGGGCGGTGTGCAGCTTGCGGCCGACTGGCAAGGCGGTTGGCAACAATGGCTCGACGGCCTTCAGAAACCTGCGGCACACCCGGATCTGCGCCTGAACGCTCACGCCCGAAGCGCCGGCCTGCACATCGAGCTGCCTGCCGCCGAACCCGCCCGGAGCGCAGATGCCGAAGGCGGCAAGGCAAGGCCTCGGCAGGCCCCGTCCGCCACGGTGATCGCCGTGAAGAAGCTCGATGCGCGGGTGCATGGCAATCTGGCCGCCGCCACGCTGGCTGCGGAAGGCGATCTGACCGCCAACGGCATGCATGCCATGCTGGCCACCCGGGCGCAGATGGCGCAGGCTGGCACTTCCGCCGCGCCGGAGTGGAAAGTCACGCTGCAGCAGCTTGCGGCGGCGGCCACCCTGCCCGGGCAGAAGCAGGCCTGGCGCCTGCAACTCGGTGAAGGCCTGCAGATCACGGCGCGGCCCAGCCCTACCCTGCAGATCACCACCACTGCCGGCCAGGCCACGCTCACGCCGCCGGCAAGCGTGGCCAAACCGGGCGAAGCCCTGGCGCTGCGCTGGGAGCCAGTCAGTTTCTCGCAAGCGGCCAATGGCGCGACTCGTGTCCAGTCGCGCGGCCGGCTCAGCGGCCTGGTGCCGGCCTGGGCCGATGCCCTGGCACCCGATCGCTCGCCACTCGCGTCGGCGGGCATCCAGTCGTCGCTGGTCCTCAGCGGTGGCTGGGATATCGACATGGGCGAGGCGCTGCGCCTGCAGGCATCCATCCGGCGCGACAGCGGCGATCTCTGGCTGGGTGAACCGACCGCACAGGCTGCCGGCGAAGCGGTCAGCAGCAGCACACGCATCGAGGTGAACGACGCCACACCAGCGCGCGGCGTGGCCGCCGGTATCAGGAAGCTGGAACTGCTCGTGCAATCGAACGGCAACGAGGTGCAGGCCCGGCTCGACTGGGACAGCGAACGCGCTGGCACCCTCCAGGGGCAGGTGCAGACCCGTCTGGCACAACAGGCAGGCGGCTGGACACTGCCCGACGATGCCCCCCTGGGTGGACAGGTGAAGGCGCAGTTTCAGGACCTGGGCGTCTGGGGCAGTCTGGCCCCGCCGGGCTGGCGCGTCGGCGGAGCCCTGGCCGCTGAAGTGGCCCTCGCCGGCACCGTCCAGGCCCCGCAACTGCAGGGGCCGATCCGGGTCGACGGCCTGAATCTGCGCTCGGTGCTCGACGGTGTCGATCTGCACGACGGTCGCCTGCGCGCGACACTGAACGGCCACCGCCTCGACATCGAGGAACTGGTGCTGCAAGGCGGAACCGGCAGCCATGCCTACGTGCGTGGCATGAGCGGCAACCGCACCCCGGCGCCGACCGAGCGGGGCCGGATGGTCAGCAGTGGCCATATCGACTGGAGCGGCGTGGCCCGCGCCACGGCGAAGGGTTCGGGGATCGTGCTGGATGTGAAGACCCGGCTGGAGCGCATGCAGGTTCTGGTGCGCAGCGACCGGCAGGTCAGCCTCAGCGGCGAACTGTCGGCCGGCCTGACCGACGGTCGCCTGCGTGTACGTGGCGACCTCCACGTCGATCGTGCGTCGATCACGCTGCCCGAGTCAGGCGCCCCCACCCTGGGTGACGACGTGGTCGTCGTGCGCGCCAGCGATCGGCAGACCCAGCCGAAGCAGCCGCAACAGGACGCACCCCAGGCTCGCGGCGAACTGCGCACCGCGCAACCCATGGACATGGAGGTCAGACTCGACCTGGGGCGCGATTTCGCCTTGCAAGGCTACGGCATCACGACACGCCTGCAAGGCGATCTGACCATTCGCAGCGCCAGGAGCGGCAACGATCCGGTTGCCATCGTCGGCGAGATCCGCACCGACGAAGGCCGCTTCCGTGCCTGGGGCCAGGCCCTGAACGTGGAAACCGGCGTCGCACTGTTCAACGGCCCCTACAGCAACCCGTCGCTGAACCTGCTGGCCGTGCGCCCCAATATCGCCGTGCGCGCGGGCGTCCATGTCACCGGTACCGCGCTGGCGCCGCGGGTCGCACTGTATTCCGAGCCCCAGCTGCCCGACGCCGAAACCCTTTCGTGGGTGATGCTGGGACGCGCCCCGGGTGCCGGGGGCGGTGACGGCAAGGCCATGCAGCAGGCTGCCCTGGGTTTGCTGGCCGGCAATCTGACCGAAGGTCTGGGCTTCGACGAGGTGGGTCTGAGCGACAGCGGTGTGGCGATCGGCAAGCGTCTGTCCGATCAGCTGTACGTCACCTACGAGGCCGGCATGTCCGGCGCGGCCAGCACACTGTACGTCTTCTACGACATCACCCGGCGTTTGACGGCGCGCGGACAGACCGGCAAAACCAGCGCGCTGGATCTGATCTATACGATCGCGTACGACTGAGCCGGGCACCGTGTCGCCGTCGGCCCGTTGTGCGCCCGGCGCAGTCCGGGCGCGAACAGTTGTGTCAGGCCAGATCGTGCTCGACGACGGCCTCGATCTCGGCCCACTCGTCGTCGGTGAACAGGCGCGAGCGAGTGTGGAAGGCCTTGCCGGTGTTGCTCTCCAGCGAGAAGGTGCCGCCTGTGCCCTCGATCACGTCGAGGATCAGCTGGGTGTGCTGCCAGTATTCGTACTGCGCCTTGCCGATGTAGAACGGCACGCCACCCACCTCGCCCAGCTTGATGTCCTGGGCGCCGATGGTCAGGTCGGTGGGCAGATAGCAGTTGGCGGCACTGTTGTCGCAGCAGCCGCCGGACTGATGGAACATGATGTCGCCGTGCAGCGCCTTCATCTCGTCGATGAGGGCCAGTGCGGCGGGCGTGGCGATGACGCGCTCGACCATGATGAAACCTCCACTTGGCTGGGGAAAGCGGCGAATCGCAAAGGGGGGCGAATCGCTTCGCCCCCCTGCCGATACCGGCACCGATCAGGAACGACCCGATCAGAAGAAGCCCAGCTTGTCCTCACTGTAGCTGACCAGCAGGTTCTTGGTCTGCTGGTAATGGTCGAGCATCATCTTGTGGTTCTCGCGGCCGATGCCCGACTCCTTGTAGCCGCCGAAGGCCGCGTGCGCCGGATAGTGGTGATAGCAGTTGGTCCAGACTCGCCCGGCCTTGATGGCCCGGCCCATCCGGTAGGCCACATTGCCGTTGCGGCTCCAGACGCCGGCGCCCAGCCCGTAGAGCGTGTCGTTGGCGATCTCCAGCGCCTCGGCTTCGTCCTTGAAGGTGGTCACGGCCAGCACCGGGCCGAAGATCTCTTCCTGAAAGATGCGCATCTTGTTGTGGCCCTTGAAGATCGTGGGCTTCACGTAGTAGCCGCCGTCCAGATCACCGCCCAGGCTGGCCTGCTCGCCGCCGATCAGCACCTCCGCGCCTTCCTGGCGGCCCAGGTCGAGATAGGAGAGGATCTTGGTGAGCTGCTCCTTGCTGGCCTGTGCGCCCATCATCGTGTCGGTGTCCAGCGGATTGGCGTGCTTGATGGCCGACACGCGCTTGAGCACCCGCTCCATGAACTTGTCGTAGATGCTCTCCTGGACCAGCGCGCGGCTCGGGCAGGTGCAGACCTCGCCCTGGTTGAAGGCAAACAGCACCAGGCCCTCGACGGCCTTGTCGAGGAAGGCGTCGTCCTTGTCCATCACGTCGGCAAAGAACACATTGGGGCTCTTGCCGCCCAGCTCCAGCGTGGCCGGAATCAGGTTGTTGGCAGCGGCCTGGGCGATCACGCGCCCGGTGCTGGTAGAGCCGGTGAAAGCAATCTTCGCGATGCGCTTGCTCTGCGCCAGCGGCATGCCGGCCTCGCGCCCGAAGCCGTTGACGATGTTGAGCACGCCCGCCGGCAGCAGGTCGGCGACCAGTTCGGCCAGCAGCAGAATGGAAATCGGGGTGGATTCGGCCGGCTTGAGCACCACTGCGTTGCCGGCAGCCAGCGCCGGAGCGAGCTTCCAGGCGGCCATCAGGATCGGGAAGTTCCACGGAATGATCTGGCCCACCACGCCCAGCGGCTCATGGTAGTGATAGGCCACCGTGGTCGCATCGATCTCGCTGATGCCGCCCTCCTGGGCGCGCAGGGCACCGGCGAAGTAGCGGAAGTGGTCGGCGGCCAGCGGAATGTCGGCGTTCAGCGTTTCGCGAATGGCCTTGCCGTTGTCCACGGTCTCGGCGTAGGCCAGCAGCTCCAGGTTCTGATCGATGCGGTCGGCAATCCTGATCAGGATGTTGCTGCGCGTGGCGGCGTCGGTCTTGCCCCAGGCCTCGGCAGCGCCATGGGCGGCGTCGATCGCCAGCTCGATGTCTTCCGACGTGGAGCGCGCAGCCTGGGTGTAGGTCTTGCCGGTGATCGGAGTGACGACGTCGAAATACTGGCCCTTCACAGGCGGCACGAACTTGCCGCCGATGAAGTTGTCGTAGCGGGGCTTGTACTGGACTTTGGCACCAGCCTGGCCGGGGGTTGCGTAGACGGTCATGAAAGATCTCCTCGATGGTGAAGGCAACAGCCGGTGCCGCGTGGGCGACCGCTGAACCATTATCGGCCCAACGCGCCAGTCGGAACGATGTCTCAGGATATCAATGACTTGAATAGGCTTTCGGGCAGTGGGGGAACGGGGGATCCGCTGCTGAGGCAGCGCTGACCCCGGTGATTCGTCCCGGGCGGAGCCGATTTTCATGGTCTTGGCAGAACTCGTTCCTGAAACCTGGAAAACAACTGGAATCGGAAATCGGTAATCGTTTTGAGCGGGAATTCATATGCTCGTTTCGATAATGGGTATTGCCGAATATTGAAGATCCTGTTCGATAGACTGGCTGGAGATTTCTGGTGATTTTCCTGCCCGAAAAACTGCACAAAAGCCCGGATCACAGTAAAACATCAATCAATAGGGAGATTGAAATGAATTCGATAATCATTCGCAAATACGACACTCGCCCTTATGCGCACATC
>JBAYOD010000074.1:0-13277 GCA_041678445.1 Burkholderiaceae bacterium
AATCACCGCGTGCAGGTGCCACTCGAACTCCTGCAACCGGGTCGGCGACAGCCAGGCATGCAGCCAGGTTTCCTGGACGAAGGTCTGCACGAAGGGCAGCTTGCGGGTGATGACGTCGAAAGTGATGACCAGGATCAGCGGCAGGATCAGCCACGACCCGACGCGCCCGATGCGCCGGCAGGCCGCCGCGACGCGATCCGACAGGCTCAGCAGCGCGTGCATTGCCGGCTTGCAGATTGGATCATCGTCACGGTCGACCTCGCTCGCGATCGTCGTCTTCTACGATTCTGCGATGTCGCCTGCCGGCTTACTGGCCGGGTTTCAGGTAGGCACGGTCACCCCAGACCGCGTACTCGGTACGGAAAGCCTGCAGACTGTCCCAGACCCGCTTCGAGTCCGGATTGGTCCTGGTTTCCTCGGCGATCACGTTTTCCCATTCCTTGCGGAAGGCGGCCAGGAACTCGTTGGACCAGGTCATGACGGTGACACCGTCGGCCTCGTTCTGCTTGATGATCGCCGCCTGCCCGGCCTCGCCGTCGGCAAGCTGCATCACCGTGGCCTCCTGGCAGGCCGCCTCGAGCATCTTCTGCTGGCCGGCCGACAGCTTGTTCCAGCTGTCGAGGTTGACCAGAAGCTCCTGGATGGTCGACTGCTGGTGCCAGCCCGGGAAGTAGTTGAACTTGGCCACGCGGTAGAAACCGAGCCCGCGATCGATCGCCGGCACCGACTGCTCGGCCGCATCCAGCGTGCCGAGTTCGAGCGCCTGGTAGACCTCGCCGGGCGCGAGCAGCTGGGTGGACACGCCGAAACGCTCCATCACCTTGGCACCCAGGCCCAGGAAGCGCATCTTGATGCCCTTCAGGTCGTCGAGCGACTTGATCTCCTTGCGGAACCAGCCGGCGCTCTCGGGTGGCAGGATGCCGCAGGGCATCATGTACAGGTTGTCCTTCGCGTAGATCTCGCGCGCCAGCTCGAGCCCGCCGCCCTTGTACATCCAGGCCAGCATCTCGCCGGTGCCCGGCCCGAAGGGCACGGCTGCGAAGAAGGCATAGACCGAATTCTTGCCGGCATTGAAGCCCGGCGAACCGTAGGCGGCGTTGACCGCGCCCTTGGACACGGCGTCGTAGTACTGCGCACCGGCCACGATGGCGCCCGGCTCGAAGACCCGGATATCGAACTTGCCGTCGGACATCAGCTTGACCGACTCGGCGACCTGGAAGGCCGTGCCGCCCGCAACGGGCAGGGCCTTGTTGTAGGCGGTGTGCATCCGCCAGCGGGTCGGCGTCTGCGCATCGGCGGTGGCCAGGCCAGCGGTGAGCGAGGCGACCGTGAGGGTGGCGATCGCGGCCACCACGGTTTTCAGTTTCATCCGTTCTCTCCTTTCGTTCATCGTTCGTTCATCCATTGCCCGCGAAAAGGTATGCCCGATCGGCTCAGCCGAACGTCTTCTCGAAACCCTGGTAGCGTGCCAGATCGACCACTTCGCTGAATTCGCCGTAGCTCATCATCCGGTCGGCGCGGCCAAGGGTACTGCCTTCGCGGCGCAGCGCATCGAGGGTGTCGGCGATCGCCCTGGCCGCCGAGAACAGCGTCGACAAGGCATAGAAGGCGATGTCGAAGCCCATCTCCTCGATGCGCGAGACGGTGAGCGCGGCAGTTTCGTTGCCGTCGACCACACTGAGCACTTTCGGGACGTCCAACCCCCGTGCAATGCCTTCGGCCTGCGCAATGGTCTTCACGCCGTCGACGAAAACGAGGTCGACGCCGGCGTCGAAATAGCGACGCGCCCGCTCGAGCGCCTCGTCGAGCCCGTACACGCCGAGCGCGTCGGTGCGCCCGATGATGAGCATCGGCTGGCTGCCGCGCGCATGCACGGCAGCCTTCAGCTTGCGCACCTGCTCATCGGCAGGCACCAGCGACACCCCGCTCAACTGGCCGCAGCGCTTGGGCAGGGTCTGGTCCTCAAGATGGATGGCCGCCACGCCCGCCTGGCAGTACTCGTCGATCGTGCGCAGCAGGTTGCCGAGGCCACCGTAACCGGTATCGGCGTCGGCGATCACCGGCAGCGTGGTGGCGCGCACCATGTCGCGCGCCAGGCCGGTCATTTCGGTCTGCGTCATCAGGCCGAGATCAGGTTGGCCGAGCCTGACTGCCGTCGCGCCGAAACCAGTCATGTAGACCGCCGGGAACCCGGCCCGCTCGATCAGCCGCGCGGTCAAGGGATCAGGTGCACCGGGCGCCTGAACCAGGCGCCCGCTGGCCAGAAGGCCACGCAAGGTCTCGGCTGCGGTCATCGTTTCCCCTGACTGATGGCACCCCCGGTCTGGCCGGAATCGCTGCCAGCACGATGCAGGGGCAGGCGGAACGGGCGAATGGGGCCGTATGATAAGCAGGCGGCGAAGAGACGGTCAAACGAGGGCGGTCAAACGACGCATGCCGCGAACGCGACAGCCGGACGGTTACTCAGCCCAGCTTCGCGCGCAGCAGTTCGTTCACCTGCGCCGGATTCGCCTTGCCTTTCGACGCCTTCATCACCTGACCGACCAGGGCATTGAAGGCCTTGTCCTTGCCGGCACGGAATTCCTCGATCGACTTCGGATTGGCGGCCAGCACCTCGTCGACGATCTTCTCGATCGCGCCGCTGTCGCTGATCTGCTCGAGGCCGCGCGCGGCGATGATCCGGTCGGCCAGATCGTCGCCGTCGGCCGGCTCGGCCCACATCGCGGCGAACACGTCGCGCGCGATCTTGCCGGAGATCCGGCCGTCCTGGATCCGGGCAAGCAGCCGGGCGAGCTGGGCCGGCGCCACCGGGCAGTCCTCGATCCCGATGCCATCGCGGTTCAGCGCCGCGCCGACCTCGACCATCACCCAGTTGGCCGCCGGCTTGGCCCGCTGCGCGCGCTCGGAACGACCGCCGGCCTGGTCGGGCAGCGCCGCGACGACGGCGTCGAAATAGGCGGCCGTGCCGCGCGAGGCCGTCAGCGTCGTCGCGTCGTAGACCGACAGCGCGTAGTCGTCGACGAAACGCTGGCGCAGCGCCGCCGGCAGCTCGGGCAGCGAATCACGGACCCGCTCGATCCAGCCGGCGTCGATGACCAGCGGCGGCAGGTCGGGGTCGGGGAAGTAGCGATAGTCGTGCGCGTCTTCCTTGCTGCGCATCGAGCGGGTCTCGTCGTGATCGGGATCGTACAGGCGGGTTTCCTGGACCACCTTGCCGCCGTCCTCGATCAGCTCGATCTGGCGACGCACCTCATGGTCGATCGCCCGCTCCAGGAAGCGGAACGAGTTCAGGTTCTTGACTTCGACCCGGGTGCCGAACTCGGCCTGGCCGAGCGGACGCACCGAGACGTTGGCATCGCAGCGAAACGAGCCCTCCTGCATGTTGCCGTCGCAGATGCCGAGCCAGACCACCAGCGCGTGCAGCGTCTTCGCGTAAGCGACTGCCTCTCTGGCCGAACGCATGTCGGGCTCGGTGACGATTTCGAGCAGCGGCGTGCCGGCGCGGTTCAGGTCGATTCCCGAGAGCCCGTGGAAGTCCTCGTGCAGCGACTTGCCGGCATCCTCTTCGAGGTGAGCGCGCGTCAGCGTCACGAACGTCTCGTGCGTCGGTGCGCCGTCACCGTCGGCCGTCTGCCAGGCGATCTGCAGCCCGCCGCCGGCGACCACCGGGATCTCGTACTGGCTGATCTGGTAGCCCTTGGGCAGGTCGGGGTAGAAGTAGTTCTTGCGCGCGAAGATCGAGCGCGGCGCGATCTTCGCACCCACGGCCAACCCGAAGCGGATCGCACAGTCGACCGCCGCGCGATTGGCCACCGGCAGCACTCCGGGCAGAGCGAGATCGATCGCGCAGGCCTGGGTGTTCGGCTCGGCGCCGAAAGCGGTCGAAGCGCCCGAAAACATCTTGGAGGACGTGGCGAGCTGGACGTGCGTCTCGAGCCCGATGACGATTTCCCACTGCATTTCAGATTCCTGTCAGCACTTGGCAGCCCGTGGCGAACCGCTCACTGCGCGCAGCGGCCGCTGCGCGGATCGAACATCGCCGGCCAGGCCTGGTCGTCGATGCCGCGCGGCACGCAGCGATTGGCGCAGCCCGTGTGGGCCAGGGTGACCCGGCGCGGCTCCTGCCAGACCATCAGGCGGCAGCCGCTGCCATCGAGCGCCTGCAGTTCCAGGTGCGGCCCTGCCCGGGTCTGCCGGAAACCGGCCAGATCGAAACGGCAGCTGCCCTTGCGCCCGATCGTCATCTCCCACGACAACTCGGTGACGCGGTTGGCCTGCACCCGCAGCCGGGCCCGCTCGCGAAAGCCGTCGACCTCGGTGCGCGCGCACAGGCCATCGAGATCGATGGTGCGATCGGCGATCGGCGTCGGTGACCCCGGCTGACGCGGCCCGGTCTGGCGCAGCCCCGGCAGGCTGCAGGCTGCCAGCAGGCCGGCCAGGGCCGCCACCGCCGCGACACGCCAGAGCCGGCTCATGCCGGACCCTGCCGGTCCGCGCGCACGCCGGCCAGCGCAGGCCCGCTCACGCCGGCACCCTCAGGTGCCAGTCGGTCGCCTGCTGGAAGCCGTGGGCGACCTGAAGCAGCCGGGCCTCGTCGAGCCAGCGCCCGATCAGTTGCAGGCCGACCGGGCGGCCCCCTGCGCCGAAACCAGTCGGCATCGACAGCCCGGGCAGTCCGGCCAGCGAGGCCGGCAGCGTATAGACGTCGGCCAGATAGTTGCGCACCGGATCGTCGGTACGCTCGCCGATCGCCCAGGCGACGGTCGGCGAGACCGGCCCCGCGATCAGGTCGACCCCGGCGAAGGCCGCCCGGAAATCGTCGGCGATCAACTGGCGCAGCTTCTGCGCCTGCAGGTAATAGGCGTCGTAATAGCCATGCGAAAGCACGTAGGTGCCGACCAGGATACGCCGCTTGACCTCGGCGCCGAAACCTTCGGCGCGCGTGCGCCGGTACAGGGATTCCAGGTCGGTGTAGTCGGCGGCACGGTAGCCGTAGCGCACCCCATCGAAGCGGCTCAGGTTGCTCGAGGCCTCGGCCGGCGCGATGACGTAGAACGCCGGGATCGCCAGTTCGGTCTTCGGCAGGGAGATCTCGACGATCGTTGCGCCCAACCCCCGCAGGACGTCCAGCCCCTGCAGGACCGCCGCCCGCACGTCGTCGGCCAGGCCATCGCCGACGAATTCGCGCGGCACGCCGATCCGCAGCCCGTCGATCGGCCGGCCGAGCAGGCGAGTGAAGTCCTCGCCGGGCTGCTCCAGGCTGGTGGCATCGCGCGGATCGAAGCCAGCCATCACGCTCAGCAGCGCGGCGCAGTCCTCGGCGCTGCGCGCCATCGCCCCGCCCTGGTCGAGGCTGGAAGCAAAGGCGATCATGCCGTGGCGCGAAACCCGCCCGTAGGTGGGCTTGATGCCGGTGATCCCGCACATCGCCGCCGGCTGGCGCACAGAACCGCCGGTGTCGGTGCCGGTGGCCAGCGGCGCCAGGCCCGCCGCCACGGCGGCGGCGGCACCACCGGACGAGCCTCCGGCGATCGCGTCCGGATCCCAGGGATTGCGCACCGGGCCGAAGAAGGAATTCTCGTTGGCGCCACCCATCGCGAACTCGTCGCAGTTGGTCTTGCCCACACAGACCGCGCCGGCCGCGGCCAGGCGCTCGACCACCGCCGCATCGAACGGGCTCACGTAGTGTTCGAGCATCCGCGAGCCGGCCGTCGAACGCCAGCCCCGGGTCACGAAGACGTCCTTGTGAGCGATCGGGATTCCGAGCAGCGGACCGCGCTCGCCGGCGGCCAGCCGGGCGTCGGCTGCCCTCGCCTGGGCCAGCGTCAACTCGGGCTGGACGTCGATGAAGGCATTGAGCCTGCTGGCGGCGATCCGTTCGAGGAAGACCTCGGCCAGGTCGACCGCGGACAGCTCGCGGGCCGCGAGCGCTGCGCGCAGCTGGCCAAGCGTACGGGTATCGGGCTTCATGTCGGCGCCCTCACTCGACGACCCGGGGCACCAGGTACAGGCCCTGCTCGACGGCGGGGGCCACGGCCTGGTGCTCGGCCCGGCGATCGGGTTCGGTGACCTGGTCGTCGCGCAGCCGCAGCGCCAGGTCGGCGGCATGCGTCATGGGCTCGACCCCGGTCGTATCCACGGCCTGGAGGCGCTCGATCAGATCGAAGATCCGGTTCAGCTGCCCGAGCATGCGCGCCTCCTCGTCGGAGTCGAGATCGATGCGGGCGAGCGTGGCGAGACGCTGGACGTCGGACGATGTGAGCGGCATGACTGTAACCGGGCTGAAACGGTGGACAACAGCGGTGATCTTTCGATAAATCGCGCGCTTTCCCGGTGGCAGAAAGCTGCTGAATCCGCCGCAAATTATACGGTATCATTCACGCGGTCCATCAGCCACCAGAATACAGGCGCCGCGCCAGACCTGCCCGCCGCCGGCCCGGAGAAAGGCGTCCGCGCAGACGCCCCGGCCCCGACGCTCCCGGGTGCGACAATCCCGAACTTCGAACCCAGAACGGAAGCAACATGCTCGGGTTTCTCCGCAAGTATTTCTCGAACGACCTCGCGATCGACCTCGGTACCGCCAACACCCTGATCTACGTTCGCGGCAAGGGCATCGTCCTGAACGAACCCTCGGTCGTTGCCATCCGCCAGGAAGGCGGCCCGAGCGGCAAGCGCACCATCGCTGCCGTCGGCACCGAAGCCAAGCAGATGCTCGGCCGGGTCCCCGGCAACATCGAGGCGATCCGCCCGATGAAGGACGGCGTGATCGCCGACTTCACCGTCACCGAGCAGATGCTCAAGCAGTTCATCAAGATGGTGCACGAGTCGCGGCTGCTCTCGCCGAGTCCGCGCATCATCATCTGCGTGCCCTGCGGCTCGACCCAGGTCGAACGCCGGGCCATCCGCGAATCGGCGCTGGGCGCCGGCGCCTCGCAGGTGTTCCTGATCGAAGAGCCGATGGCCGCGGCCATCGGCGCCGGCCTGCCGGTGTCCGAGGCCGCCGGCTCGATGGTCGTCGACATCGGCGGCGGCACCACCGAGGTCGGGGTCATCTCGCTGGGCGGAATGGTCTACAAGGGCTCGGTGCGGGTCGGCGGCGACAAGTTCGACGAAGCCATCATCAACTACATCCGCCGCAACTACGGGATGATGATCGGCGAACCCACCGCCGAATCGATCAAGAACAACATCGGCTCGGCCTTCCCCGGCGCCGAGATCCGCGAGATGGAAGTCAAGGGCCGCAACCTGTCCGAAGGCATTCCGCGCAGCTTCACCATCACCTCCAACGAGATCCTCGAAGCGCTGACCGATCCGCTGAACCAGATCGTCTCGGCGGTCAAGATCGGCCTCGAGCAGACACCGCCGGAACTCGGCGCCGACATCACCGAGCGCGGCATCATGCTGACCGGCGGCGGCGCGCTGCTGCGCGACCTCGACCGCCTGCTGATCGAGGAAACCGGCCTGCCGGTGCTGGTCGCTGAAGATCCGCTCACCTGCGTGGTACGCGGCTGCGGCATGGCGCTGGAGCGGATGGACAAACTGGTCACCATCTTCACCAACGAGTAGTGTGGATCGCAGCCCGCCGCCGTTCTTCAAGCAGGGCCCGTCCGCCAACGTTCGTCTCGCGTTCTTCTCGCTGCTGGCGATCGCGCTGCTGATCGTCGACGCACGCTTCGACACGCTGTCGACGCTGCGCCAGGGGATCGCGACCGTCCTGTATCCGGCCCAGCGCACCCTGCTGATGCCTCGAGACGTGATCGGTTCGGCCGCCGGCCACTTCGCCGACATCGACCGGCTGCAGGCAGAGAATGCCGAGATGCGGCGCATCGAGGCGGCCAACGCGCGCACGCTGCTGCAGGCCGAACAGCTCGCCTCCGAGAACGCGCAGCTGCGCCAGCTGCTCGGCATGCGCGAGCGCACGCCGGTGCGCACCACTGTGGCCGAGGTCATGTACGATGCCCGCAATGCGTTCGCGCGCACCCTGGTCGTCGATCGCGGCTCGCAGCACGGCGTACGCGCCGGCCAGCCGGTCATCGATGCCCACGGGGTGGTCGGGCAGATCACCCGCGCGCACCCGCTGTCGAGCGAGATCACCCTGGTGACCGATCCGAATGCCACGGTACCGATCGAGATCCGCCGCACCGGCTCGCGTACGCTCGCCTGGGGCGGACGCGTGCCGGGCACGATCGAACTGCGCTTCCTGCCGGTGGTCAGCGACATCCGCGAGGGCGACGAGCTGATCACCTCGGGCCTCGACGGACTGTTTCCGGCCGGCCTGCCGGTGGCTCGCGTGAGCTCGGTCTCGCCCGGCGCCACCTCGGCCTTCCTGCACGTCCAGGCGCTGCCGGTGGCAATGGTCGAGCGCACCAAGCTGCTGCTGATCCTGCTGACCGACACCGCAGGGCCGCTGTCGAGCGCCGAGGCGAAGAGGTAAGGACGCCGACCGATGCCGATGCCGCCGCAATATCTGCTGCTACCCGCGAGCCGGGCCTTCATCACTTTCTCGCTGATCGCAGCCTTCCTGCTCTGCCTGCTGCCCTGGGGCCGGCTGCCCGGGGTGCCTGACTTCATGGCCCTGACGCTGGTCTTCTGGCACATTCACCAGCCCCGGCTGGTCGGCATCGGCATCGCCTTCCTGTTCGGCTTGTTGCTCGATGTGCACGAGGCCGCGCTGCTCGGCCAGCACGCGCTGGCCTATACACTGCTGTCGTATGGCGCGATGAGCCTGCACCGGCGGGTGCCCTGGTTCGACATGCCGGCCCAGATGCTGCACGTGCTGCCCCTGTTCGTCGGCGCCCAGGCGGTCACGCTGGTGGTCCTGCTGGCGGTCGGCAGCGAGTTTCCGGGCTGGACCTGGTTTCTCGAAGGAATCGCGACGACCCTGTTGTGGCCGCTGGCCGACCTGATGCTGCTCGCGCCGCAGCGCCGGGCCATCGATCGCGACGAGAACCGCCCGATCTGAGCGATGGTCGAAGTCCGCAACCCCGAACGCGAGTTGCGCCAGCTCCGGCTCAGGCTGGCGGTTGCGCTGGCGTTCGTGATCGTCTGCTTCGGGCTGCTGGTCGCGCGCTTCGCCTGGCTGCAGGTCCACCGCTACGCCGACTTCCACGCCCAGGCGGAGGACAACCGGATCGCCCTGCTGCCGGTGGCACCGGCACGCGGGCTGATCTACGATCGCAACGGCGTGCTGCTGGCCGAGAACGTCTCGGCCTACACGCTGGAGCTCTCGCCCAAGCGGATCGGCTACGCCCGGCTCGACGAGACCATCGACGCACTCACCGAGATCGTCGACATCAGCGCGCTCGAACGCCGGCGCTTCAAGCGCCTGGCCGACGAAAACCGGCGCGCCGACAGCCTGCCGCTGAAGATCCGGCTCACCGACGAGGAAGTCGCCCGGCTCGCCGTGCAGCGCTACCGCTTCCACGGGGTGGAGATCCGCGCGCGCCTGTTCCGCCACTACCCGCTGGGCGACACCGCCGCCCACGTGCTCGGCTACATCGGCCGGATCTCGGTCGACGACCTGCGCAGGCTCGACGCCAACGGCCAGCTGTCGAACTACGCGGGCACCACCCACATCGGCAAGATCGGCGTCGAGCTGTCCTATGAGGACGCCCTGCACGGCCGACCCGGCACCGAGGAGGTCGAGGTCTCGGCCGGCGGGCGCGTCGTGCGCACGCTGTCACAGACGCCGCCGGTGCCGGGCGCCACGCTCTACCTGTCGATCGACATCCGGCTGCAGCGGCTGGCCGAAGAGCTGCTCGCCAACCGACGCGGCGCCCTGGTGGTGATCGAACCGGCCAGCGGCGACGTGCTGGCGCTGGTCTCCAGCCCCACCTTCGACCCGAATCTGTTCGTTGACGGCATCGACACGCAGACCTGGCAGGGCCTGAACGAGAACCCCGACCTGCCGCTGCTGAACCGGCCGTTGCGTGGCGCCTATCCGCCGGGTTCGACCTACAAGCCCTTCGTGGGCCTGGCCGCCCTCAGCGCCGGGCTGCGCAACGCCAGCGAAACCATCAGCGATCCGGGCTACTTCCAGCTGGGCAACCACCGCTTCCGCGATTCTCGGCGGGGTGGACACGGCACGGTCGACCTGCGCAAGTCGATCGTCGTCTCCAGCGACACCTACTACTACAAGCTCGCCTACGAGATCGGCGTCGACCGGCTGCACGCGCTGATGAAACCCTGGGGTTTCGGGCAGCTCACCGGCATCGACCTGGCCCACGAGACCGCTGGCATCCTGCCCTCCACCGAGTGGAAGATGCGCCGCTACAAGCAGCGCTGGCTGCCCGGGGAAACCCCGTCGGTCGGCATCGGCCAGGGCTACAACGCGTTCACGATCCTGCAGCTCGCCCAGGCCACCGCCACGCTGGCCAACCGCGGCCAGGTGATCGTCCCGCATGTGGTGCGCGTCGTCGAGAACCCGAGCACCGGCGAGCGCCAGCAGATCGGCGGGGTCGAGAAGCACCGGATTCCGATCCGCCCGGCCGACTACGAGCTGGTGCGCTCGGCCATGGTCGAGGTCAACCGTTCGGGCACCGGCCGCCACGTCTTCGGCAACGCCCCGTACTCGGTGGCCGGCAAGACCGGCACCTCGCAGGTCGTCGGCATCCGCCAGGGCGAACGCTACGACGCCGACCGCCTCGACGAGCGTCATCGCGACCACTCGCTGTTCGTGGCCTTCGCACCGGCCGAGGCGCCCCGGGTGGCGATCGCCGCCATCATCGAGAACGGCGGCTTCGGCGCACAGGCAGCCGCCCCCCTGGTTCGCCAGGTGCTCGACTACATCCTGCTGGGCCAGCTGCCCGATGGCGTCGCCCTGCCCATCCTGCCCGACGAGGCCGAACTGCGCGACGTGCCGGAAGATCCCGGCCCGGAAGAGATCGCGGCAGCGGAGACCCCATCCCGATGATCCAGAACCCCCCGCTGCTTACCCGGATCCGGCCCTGGGTGATGGTGTTCGACGGGCCACTGGCCGTCGGCCTCGCCCTGCTGGTCGGCATCAGCCTGGCAACGATGTATTCGGCAGCGATCGACTACGACGGGCGCATGCTCAGCCATGTGCGCAACCTGTCGCTCGCCTTCGTCGTGATGTGGGCGGCCGCCTGCCTGCCGATGAACTGGATCATGCGCTCGGCCGTGCCGCTGTACCTGGCCGGCATCCTGCTGCTGATCGCGGTCGCGCTGTTCGGCGACATCACCAAGGGCGCCCGGCGCTGGCTCGATCTCGGCATCACCCGGATCCAGCCCTCGGAGCTGATGAAGATCGCCACCCCGCTGATGCTGGCCTGGTACTTCCAGCGCCGTGAGGGCGCCCGGCGCTGGTACGACTTCGTCATCGCCGCCGTGCTGCTGACGGTGCCGGTGCTGCTGATCATGCGCCAGCCCGACCTGGGCACTGCCGTCCTGGTCTGCGCCGCCGGCATCTACGTGATCTTCCTCGCCGGCCTGTCGTGGCGGCTGATCACCGGCGGCATCGTCGCGGGGCTCGCCTCGCTGCCGCTGCTGTGGACCTTCATGCACGAGTACCAGCGCCAGCGCGTGCTGACGCTGCTCGACCCGGCCTCCGACCCGCTCGGCAAGGGCTTCCACATCATCCAGTCGCGAATCGCCGTCGGCTCGGGCGGCGTCTGGGGCAAGGGCTGGATGCAGGGCACCCAGGCCCACCTGGAGTTCGTGCCCGAGCGCACGACCGACTTCGTGTTCGCCGTCTTCGCCGAGGAATTCGGCCTGATCGGCGCGCTCGCGCTGCTGCTGGTCTACCTGCTGATCATCGGCCGCGGGCTGATCATCGCCGCCAACGGCTCGACGCTGTTCGCGCGGCTGCTCGCCGGCGCGATCACCCTGATCTTCTTCACCTACACCTTCGTCAACATGGGCATGGTCACCGGCGTGCTGCCAGTGGTCGGGGTGCCGCTGCCGCTGATGTCTTACGGCGGCACCGCCATGGTCACGCTGGGCCTGGGCGCCGGCCTGCTGATGAGCGTCAGTCGCCAGCGTCGGCGACCTTCAGCATGATCTTGCCGATGTGGGTCGACGACTCCATCAGGGCATGGGCGGCCGCGGCCTGCGCCAGCGGATAGGTCTGGTGGATCACTGGCAGCGCCCGGCCCTGTTCGAGCAGCGGCCAGACTTCCCGGTGCAGCGCATCGGCAATCGCCGCCTTGTCGGCGGAACTGCGCGGGCGCAGCGTGGAGCCGGTGAAGGTCAGCCGGCGCACCATCAGCGGGGTGAGGTCGATCTGCGGCTTGTTCCCCTGCAGGAAGGCGATCTGGACCAGCCGGCCGTCGATGGCCAGTGAGCGCAGGTTGCGCGAGACGTAATCGCCCCCGACCATGTCGAGGATGACGTCGACACCGCGCCGCTCGGTGAGCCGAGCGATCTCGTCGACGAAGTCCTGTTCGCGATAGTTGATCGCCTCGGCGGCCCCCAGCCGCGTGCAGGCAGCGGCCTTGTCGGCGTTGCCGACCGTCGTGTAGACGGTTGCCCCACGCGCGCTGGCCAGCTGGATCGCCGTGAGCCCGATGCCCGACGAGCCGCCGTGCACGAGGAAGCGCTCGCCCGCTGTCAGCCGGCCACGCTCGAAGACATTGGTCCAGACGGTGAAGTAGTTCTCCGGAATCGCCGCAGCCTGCTCCATCGACAGCCCGGCCGGCACCGGCAGCACCTGCCCCTGCGGGGCCACGACATACTCGGCGTAGCCGCCCCCGTTGACCAGCGCACAGACCCGGTCGCCGACCCGCCAGCGCGACACGCCGCTGCCCAGCGCGGCGATTTCACCGGCCACTTCCAGCCCGATGTAAGGCGAGGCCCCGGGCGGCGGCGGATAGTTGCCCTGGCGCTGCGAGACATCGGGCCGGTTCACGCCGGCACAGACGACGCGGATCAGGACTTCGTCAGCCGCCGGCGACGGCACCGGCGCCTCGGCGAGCCTGAGCGCTTCGGGCGCGCCGCCGGCGCCGTGATCGACGAACTTCATGGTTTGCGGGATCTGGGTCATCTCGACGAATTCCTGAGGCGCGGCGCTTGCCCCGCGGGGCCGGCTCGCTCATAGTGGGTCCGGTCCAGCAGTTCGCGGACGCCGTGATTGAAGGATTGAAGGGGAACTGGAGTGCCAACCTTACACAATTCGCCCGGAAGCGACTACGCCTGGCTGCCTGGCGGGATGCCATTCTCGTCGGGAGTGGTCGCCCTGCCCGGCTACGAGATCGTGCGCGCCCGTTTCGCGCGACCGTTGCCGGTGGCCGCCGGCTTCGAAGCGATCGCTGCCCACCTGC
>JBAYOD010000075.1:0-13027 GCA_041678445.1 Burkholderiaceae bacterium
AAAGCGAGCTGCACGACAGGGTGAAGTCGCCGCCGCCGTTTGCCTGGAGAGCGCCGAGGATCGAACCTAGATCGTTGATCGCCGAGTCGGCGTCTGCGATCGGGCCAAAGTTCTTGGTTTCACCGACAGCGTAGCTCTGGGTGCCCGACGTGGCCGAGAGCAGGAGATCGGTCAGGTACGGCGTCAGCGCGCCGAGCGAACTGCTCCAGGAGAGCGTCGTGCTCGAGGTGATGCTCGCACTCTGAGTTTGGGCAGCCACGTTCTCCCCCGAGTAGGAGAACAGCGCTTCGCCGTTCAGGGTCAGCGTGGCGCCGGTCAGGGTGCCCAGCGAAGAATCGAACAGCCCGAGCGTGCCGGTGTGCCCGATCTCGGTAGTGCTCAGCGGGTAGTCGAAATCGTAGTTGATCGTAGCGGCCTGGACGCCTGTAGCGGCGAGAACGGAGGCGAGGGCAAGACTGACTTTGGTCATGCGTGTCATCACTGATACCTATGGATCGACAGGAAAGCTGTTGCTGGATGTTCTGGAAGCTTGCACCGAGTGCCAAGCATCTGAATGAAACAATGCAATAATCGTTCCAGGTTGAAAATAATATTATAAGTGATTGATAAATATAAAATAATTATTTTACATTGAAGTAACCGTAGGTCAGAAATGAAAGTAGTGTAAAAATCTCCGACACTCGTTCGCTGAGGGCGATGCGTGGGCGTGAGCGTTGTTCGGAGGGAAGGGGACTTGAGGCCGACGCCTGCCGTCCGGCAGACTGGCTGGTTCGAGCGCTAGAACGAGCGCCCGAACTGCAGCTTGCGGATCTGCTCGATCGCGTGCGAGGGCGCGAGCCCTTTCGGGCAGACCTCGGTGCAGTTCATGATGGTCCGGCAGCGGTACAGCCGGAACGGCCCTTCGAGGAAGTCCAGGCGTTCGTCGAGCGCCTGGTCCCGGCTGTCGGCGATGAAGCGGTAGGCCTGCAGCAGGCCGGCCGGCCCGATGAACTGTTCCGGGTTCCACCAGTAGGACGGGCAGGTGGTCGAGCAGCAGGCGCACAGGATGCACTCGTAGAGTCCGTCCAGCGTGCTGCGCTCCTCGGGAGACTGGAGCCGCTCATGTTCGGGCATCGGCCGGTTGTCGACGACCCAGGGGCGGATCGAGTGATAGTGCTCGAAGAACTGGGTGAGGTCGACGATCAGGTCGCGGATCACCGGCTGACCGGGCAACGGCCTGATCACGATCGGTTCGCGCAGCGAGCGCAGTTCGGTGATGCAGGCCAGCCGGTTGCGCCCGTTGATGTTCATGCCGTCGGAGCCGCAGACGCCTTCACGGCACGATCGGCGAAAGGACAGCGAGTCGTCGATCTGCTTCAGGCGCAGCAGCGCGTCGAGCACCATGTGGTCGTTGGGCTGCAGTTCGAGATCGAAATCCTGCATGCGGGGTTTGTCGTCCCGATCGGGATCGAAGCGGTAGACCGAGAAACGCATGTCAGTGCCCTTCCATCAGAATCCTGTGCTCAGCCCAGGGCGGCCAGCAGCGCCACGGCGAAGCGGGCGACTGCCAGGCCGATCAGCAGGCCCAGCAGGGCCAGGGCGACGGGCCGGGCGCTGCGCGGCCGGACGTAGTCGAGGATCACGTCGCGGCCGCCGACCCAGGCATGCACCGCCAGGCTGACGACGGCCAGCAGCGTGGCGGTGGCCATCGGGGGCGCGGTCCAGAAGGCGTGCCACTGGGCGTAGTCGGCCAGCGGCGTGGCCACCAGGCGGATCGCGAGCACCAGGCCGAAGCCAAGCAGATAGAGGGCCGAGACGCGCTGCCAGGTCCAGGCGCGCAGTCCGCCGAGCAATCGTTCGCCGCCGGCCATCGTCATCGTCCTCAGAAAATCAGGGCCAGTGCAGCGGCCACTGCGCACACCAGGCCCGTGACGATCACCGCCAGGGCACTGCGGCGCGCCTGCGCCAGACGCCAGCCGGTGCCGGTGTCCATCAGTATGTGCCGGATGCCGGCCAGTACGTGGTGGGCCAGGGCCCAGGCCAGCACGATGAGGGCAAGGGTGGCAAGCGGGCCGGCCAGGATCTGCCGTACGGCTGCGAAGCCTTCGGGGCTGGCCAGCGAGTATTCGAAGAGCACTGCCAGCACGAGCAGTGCGAGGACCAGCAGCAGGCCGGAGGCGCGGTGCAGGATGGAGGCGATGGCGCCGATCGGCTGACCGATCCTGAACAGGTCGAGAAAAACCGGGCGGGTTTTCATCAGGATGTCGTGCGTTGCGCGCGGGCTGCGGCAGTACGGCTGCCGGGGTCTTCGGAACACCAGCGGGCCAGGCAGTCTTCTCCGCAGAAGTGCCTGATGTAGTCTGCGCCTTCGGAATGCAGTGCGCTGCTGGCCGGGATCGGGCTGCCGCAGTGCCTGCAGCGGATCGGCCTGTCCAGTGCGTCTTGCGAAGGCGGCGTCGTGTGATCGAGCTTGCACTCGCTCATGGACTCCTCCTCGAGTCTTGCCAAGCGGGAGGTGCCGGTGACGGTGCACCAGCATGGGTCACTATAGTCGCTTGGCTCCCGGGCGGCAACGTGCGGCGGGCAATGGGCCGCCGCGGTAGACTTTGCGTCGATGAGCCAGCCTACTCGCTCCGGCCTGCCGGCGGTCGCCCTGACCGCCCTGGGTGTCGTCTTCGCCGACATCGGCACCAGCCCGCTCTATGCATTCCGCGAGGCCTTCCGGCCGGGTGTCGGGCTGCCGCTGGCGCCAGCCAATGTCTACGCCGTGTTGTCGATGATCTTCTGGTCAGTGATGCTGATCGTGTCGCTGAAGTACATGACGATCATGCTGCGTTTCGACAACCGTGGCGAGGGCGGTGTGCTGGCGCTGCTGTCGTGGTGCATGCACCGGCTGCGGGCCCGGCCGCGGATGCTCTGGTTCGCGACGATGCTGGGCATCCTGGCCGTCTCGCTGTTCTATGGCGACGCCGTGCTCACGCCGGCGATCTCGGTGCTGGCGGCCGTCGAGGGAATCGCGGTGGCGTCGCCGGACCTCGCGCCGCTGGTGCTGCCGGTCTCGGTCGCCGTAGTCGTCGTGGTCTTCGTGATCCAGCCCGGTGGCGCCGATGCGATCGGCACGCTGTTCGGTCCGCTGATGCTGCTGTGGTTCGGCACGCTTGCGGTCACCGGGGTGCTGAGCATCATCGAGACGCCGACGGTGCTGGCCGCGCTCGACCCGCGTTACGCGCTGCGCTTCATGTTCGAGCATCCGGAGCTGGCCTTCGTCGCTGCCGGCGCCGTGTTCCTGTGCGTGACCGGCGTCGAGGTGCTGTACGCCGACATGGGGCCGTTCGGCCCGGGGCCGATCCGGCTGGCCTGGTTCGCGCTCGTGCTGCCGGCGCTCACGCTGAACTATTTCGGCCAGGGGGCACTGGTGCTGCGCAATCCGGGCGCGATCCACAACCCATTCTTCCTGCTGGTGCCGCTCGAATTCGTCTATGCGCTGACGGCATTGGCCCTGGTGGCCGCGGTGATCGCGTCGCGCGCGGTGATTTCCGGCGCGTTCGTGGCTACCCAGCAGGCGTCCCGGATGAACTTCCTGCCCCGTCTGCGGGTCGTGCACGCATCCCGCCACCGGCACAGCCGGATCTACATCCCGGTGATCAGCTGGGTGATGCTGGGTCTGGTCGTCTTCCTGATGCTGGAGTTCGGCGATTCGGGGGCGCTTGCCGCAGCCTACGGCATCGCGGTGGCCGGTGACCTGCTGCTGGCCAGCGTGCTGATGCTGCTGACGCTGCCACAGGTCAAGGGGCTGCGGGCCTTGCGCTGGCTGTGGTGGCCGTTCCTGATCTTCGCTCTGGCCGAAGCGGCCTTCCTCGCAGCCAACGCGACCAAGATTCCCGGTGGCGGCTGGTTTCCGATTCTGGTGGCCGTGGTGGCCTTCACCGTGCTGACCACCTGGCGGCGCGGGGTCCGGATCGTGCAGGCGCGCAAGCAGGCCGGCCCGCGCAACGCGATCGACGGCCTCAGCATGGATCTGTCGGGCTTTGCCCGGGTGCCGGGCATGGCCATCTTCTTCTCGTCATCGTCGGCGCGCTGTCCGACCGCCTTCCTGCACAACCTGAAGCACAACGGGGTCGTGCACGAGACGACCCTCTTTCTGACGGCCCAGTTCGACGAGGTGCCGGTCGTCCCTGACGCCGAGCGGGTCCAGGTCATGCGCGGCGCCAATGGCATCGTCCGCCTGATCGTTCACCTCGGCTATCGCGAGGATTCGGACATCCAGGGCATCCTGCGGCTGGCCGCCCGCAAGGGGGTGGTCGTCAGGCTGGACGAGACCTCCTTCTTCACCAGCAAGCCGGTCGTCGTGTCGGTGAGCCCGCGTGGGCCCTTCGGCTGGCGCCGTTCGCTGTTCGGCTGGATGGTGCGCAACGGCACCAGCGTGAAGGACTATTTCCGCCTGCCTGCCGGCCGGGTGATCGAAATCGGCACCCAGGTGGAGATCTGAAGGCTTCAGCCGAGGGCCTGATCGAGGTCGTGGATCAGGTCCTCGCTGGCCTCGATGCCGCAGGCCAGCCGCACCAGGTTCGGTTCGACGCCGGCTGCCCGCATCTGCTCGTCGTCGAGCGTGCCGGCCCACATTGCGGCGGCATGCACGGCGAGCGACTCGACGCCGCCCAGGCTGACGGCGTTGGTGAAAAGCTTGAGCCGTGACACGAAGCGTGCCGCCGGTTCGTAGTCGCCGCGGATGCGTACCGCCAGCACGCCACCGAAGCCGCGCATCTGCCGGCGGGCCAGGTCGTGCTGCGGGTGCGAGGCCAGCCCGGGGTAATGGACGGCCTCGACTGCCGGATGGCCTTCCAGATACTGCGCCACCGCCAGGGCGTTCGCGTTGGCGCGGGCCACGCGCAGCGACAGTGTGCGCAGTCCGCGCAGCAGCAGCCAGGCGTCGAAGGCGCCCAGCGTGGCGCCGAGCACGATCGCGGTTTCCCAGATCCGTTCGACCAGTTCGGAGGGGCCGGCGATGGCCCCGGCGATCAGGTCGTGATGGCCGCCCAGATACTTGGTGGCGCTGTGCACGACCAGGTCGATCCCGAAGTCGAGCGGGCGCTGGTTGATGGGGCTGGCGAAGGTGTTGTCGGCAACGCTGATGGCGCCGGCGGCGCGGGCAGCCTGGGCAACGGCCGCCAGGTCGGTGATGGCCATCGTCGGGTTGACCGGGGTTTCCACCATGACCAGGCGGGCGCCGTCGCCGATCGCGGCGATCAGCCCGGCGGTGTCGGTCTGGTCGACCAGCCGCGTACGTACACCGAAGCGCGGCAACATCTCGGTGAACAGCTTGGTCGTGCCCATGTAGTGGCTGGTCTGGCCGACCGCGAGGTCACCGGCCTTGAGCAGCCCGAAGGCCACCGTGCTGATCGCCCCCATGCCGCTGGCCGTCATCAGGGCCGTCTGGGCACCTTCCAGGCCGGCGATCAGGCGGGTGGCGCGTTCGTGGGTCGGATTGCCGTAGCGGGTATAGAAGCGCGGATGCCGGGGCCGGCTGGCCATTTCGGCGAATTCGGCCGCGTCGCTGGCCGCGTGCGTGGTCGAGGGCAGGATCGGCGGTGCCAGCGCGTGGTCGGTGGCCAGTTCGCGATCGTCATGGATCAGGCGGGTTTCAGGGGCGAGCGCGCGCGGAGCGGATTTATCGGACATGTCGGGGGACCAGTAGAATGACGGGCATGAAGCAGCATGAACATGCCGATCCCATTCTAGTCCCCGGCCCGGATGCGGGTCGGCGCCCATCGTGACGGCCCCGGGTGCGCTGCGTGCGGTCGGTTGGCTGGCGCTGGCCACAGTGCTCGGTTTTGCCACCGTCTGGGCCTTCCTTGCCTATCTGAGCCCCGATCGGGTGTTCGACTTCGCCAGCCTGCTGCAGATGTGCGGCATTCCGGTGTCGCGCTGATCCGCCTGCTGTCGGCTCGCTCCAGGCCGGTTCGTTCCGAGCCGTTCCGGACCGCTCCGTCCCCCGCTCCGTTTCCCCGATCCGATCCCTTCTCCTCTTTCCGATGGCCACACGCAGCATCGATTACAGCGAAGCATCGATTCGCGTCCTCAAGGGTCTCGAACCGGTCCGCCAGCGGCCGGGGATGTACACCCGCACCGAGAACCCCCTGCACATCGTCCAGGAAGTCGTCGACAACGCCGCCGACGAGGCGCTGGCCGGGTTCTGCCGCGAGATCACGGTCAGCCTGAATGCCGACGGCAGCGTCACGGTCGACGATGACGGGCGCGGTATTCCGGTCGGCCCTCATCCGCAGGAGAAGGTGCCGGTGGTGGAGATCGTCTTCACCCGGCTGCATGCCGGGGGGAAGTTCGACAAGGCCGACGGCGGCGCCTACAGCTTCTCCGGTGGCCTGCACGGGGTCGGTGTCTCGGTGACCAATGCGCTGTCAAGCCGGCTGGAGGTTACGGTCTGGCGCGACGGCGGCGTGCACGAGATCGGCTTTGCCGGTGGCGAGCGGGTCCGCCCGCTGGGTTCGCGGGCTGCGACCCGTGGCGAGCGGCGCAGCGGTACGCGGGTGCGCTGCTGGCCCGATCCGAAGTACTTCGACACGGCCGCGATCCCGCTCGCGGAACTGGTCCAGCGGCTGCGCTCGAAGGCGGTGCTGCTGCCCGGCGTGAAGGTGACGCTGATCGAGGAGAAAGCCGGCCGGCGGCAGAGCTGGCAGTATGCCGAGGGGCTGCGCGGCTATCTGGAAGAGACGCTGCAGACGGGCTCGGGCGCAGTGCCGCTGATTCCGTTCTTCGAGGCCGGGCAGTACATCGGCGCCGGTCATGACAGCTTCGCCGAAGGCGAGGGCGCACAGTGGGTCGTGGCCTTCACCGAGGAAGGCGGGCCGGTCCGCGAATCCTATGTGAACCTGATCCCGACGCCGGCCGGCGGCACCCACGAGGCCGGCCTGCGTGAGGGCCTGTTCGGTGCGGTGCGCAGCTTCGTCGAGCTGCATGGCCTGCAGCCCAAGGGCGTGAAGCTGCTGCCCGAGGACGTGTTCGCCCGGGCCAGCTTCGTGCTGTCGGCCCGGGTGCTCGATCCCCAGTTCCAGGGGCAGATCAAGGAGCGGCTGAATTCGCGCGATGCGGTGCGGCTGGTCGGCGGGCTGGTGCGCTCGCAGTTCGAGCTGTGGCTCAACGAGAACGTCGAGTACGGCCGCAAGCTCGCCGAGCTGGCGATTCGCCAGGCGCAGATCCGCAGCCGGGCCGCGCAGAAGGTCGAGAAGCGCAAGAGCTCCGGCGTGGCGGTGCTGCCGGGCAAGCTCACCGACTGCGAGTCCACCGACGTCTCGCGCAACGAGCTCTTCCTGGTCGAGGGGGATTCGGCCGGCGGCTCCGCCAAGATGGGCCGTGACAAGAGCTTCCAGGCGATCCTGCCGCTGCGCGGCAAGGTGCTCAATTCCTGGGAGACCGAGCGCGACCGGCTGTTCGCCAACAATGAGATCCACGACATCGCGGTAGCGATCGGCGTCGATCCGCATGGCCCTGGTGACGATCCCGACCTGTCGGGCCTGCGCTACGGCCGGATCTGCATCCTGTCCGATGCCGATGTCGACGGCTCGCACATCCAGGTGCTGCTGCTGGCGCTGTTCTTCCGTCATTTCCCGAAGCTGGTCGAGCGCGGCCACATCTGTGTGGCCCGTCCGCCGCTGTACCGGGTCGACGTGCCGGCGGCCGGCAAGCGGCCGCTGCGCAAGCTCTACTGCCTGGACGACGACGAGCTCAGGCATGTCGAGGAGAAGCTTCGCAAGGACGGTGTGCGCGAGGGCAGCTGGTCGATTTCGCGCTTCAAGGGGCTGGGCGAAATGAATGCCGAGCAGCTCTGGGAAACCACGATGAATCCCGACACCCGGCGGCTGACGCCGGTCGGGTTCGGCGATGTCGATCCGCGCGCGACGGTCGAGCGCTTCACGATGCTGATGGGCAAGGGCGAAGCTGCGGCGCGCCGTGCCTGGCTCGAAGAGCATGGCAACGAAGCCGAAGTCGACATCTGAGCGCCGGGCAGGAACCATGATCGAACAGGATCTCTTTGCGAACGCGCCGTCCGACGACGAGACGCTGACCCTGGCCCGCTATGCCGAGCGCGCCTATCTGGACTATGCGATTTCGGTCGTCAAGGGGCGGGCGCTGCCCGATGTCTGCGACGGCCAGAAGCCGGTGCAGCGGCGCATTCTGCATGCGATGAACGAGATGGGCCTGGGGGCGAGCGCGCGGCCGGTGAAATCGGCGCGGGTGGTCGGCGACGTGCTCGGGCGCTTTCATCCGCACGGCGATCTGGCCGCCTACGAGGCGCTGGTCCGGATGGCCCAGGATTTCACGCTGCGCTATCCGCTGATCGACGGCCAGGGCAACTTCGGTTCGCGCGACGGCGACGGCGCGGCCGCGATGCGCTACACCGAGGCGCGCCTGACCCGCTACGCCGAGCTGCTGCTGTCCGAGATCGACGAGGGCACGGTCGACTTCGTGCCGAACTACGACGGCTCGACACAGGAGCCGCGGCTGCTGCCGGCGCGCCTGCCCTTCGTGCTGCTGAACGGCGCTGCCGGGATCGCGGTCGGCATGGCCACGGCGATCCCGCCGCACAACCTGCGTGAAGTGGCCGCGGCCTGCGTCGCCCTGCTGAAGAATCCGCGGACCCCGCTGGCCGAGCTGCTCGAACTGATGCCGGGGCCGGATTTCCCGGGCGGTGGCCAGATCATCAGCCCGGCGCAGGAGATCGCCCAGATCTACGAAACCGGGCGCGGCTCGCTGAAGGTGCGGGCGCGCCACCGCACCGAGGACCTGGCCCGTGGCCAGTGGCAGCTGGTGATCACCGAGCTGCCGCACGGCGTGTCGGCCCAGAAGGTGCTCGAAGAGATCGAGGACGTTACCAACCCGAAGGTCAAGGCCGGCAAGAAATCGCTGACGCCCGAGCAACTGCAGGCCCGCCAGGCGATGCTGGCCGTGCTCGACTCGGTGCGCGACGAATCGGGCAAGGATGCCGCGGTGCGGCTGGTCTTCGAGCCGCGCAGCTCGCGCATCGGTCGGGAGACGCTGCTGAACCTGCTGCTGGCCCAGACCAGCCTGGAAGCCAGCGTCGCGATGAACCTGGTGATGATCGGCGGCGACGGCCGGCCGCGCCAGAAGCCGCTGGTCGAGATCCTGTCCGAGTGGTGCGAGTTCCGTGCCCGGACCGTGACGCGGCGCAGCCGCCACCGGCTGGAACGGGTCGATGCCCGGATCCACATCCTCGAGGGCCGGCGGCTGGTGCTGCTCAACATCGACGAGGTGATCCGCATCATCCGGGAGTCCGACGAACCCAAACCGGCGCTGATCGCGGCCTTCGGCCTCAGTGACCGGCAGGCCGAGGACATTCTCGAGATCCGGCTGCGCCAGCTCGCCCGGCTCGAAGCGATCCGGATCGAGCAGGAGCTGGCCGAACTGGCCGACCGCAAGCAGGCGCTGGAGACCTTGCTCGCCAATCCGGCAGCGATGAAGCGGCAGATGATCCGCGAAGTCGAAGCCGATGCGAAAAGCTACGGTGACGCGCGCCGCACCCTGATCGAAGCCACCGAAAGGGCGGTCGTCGAAGTCCGCATCACCGAGGAGCCGGTCACCGTGATCGTGTCCGACAAGGGTTGGGTGCGGGCGCGCCAGGGCCATGGCCACGACGAGACGCAGTTCTCGTTCAAGGCCGGCGACAGCTTCGACGGCGCCTACGAAGTCATGACCACTGATCACCTGTTCGTCGTGGCCAGCAACGGCCGCGTGCACTCGGTGCCGGTCTCGCAATTGCCGTCGGCACGCGGCGACGGGGTGCCGGTGACCTCGTTGATCGATCTCGAAGCGGGCAGCCGTGTGGCCTGGGTATTCGCTGCCGCCGATACCATGGGGGTGCTGCTGGCGATGCGCGGCGGCAACGGCCTGAGCTGCCGGGCGGCCGACCTGGTCGGGCGGACCCGCCAGGGCAAGAGCTTCCTGGTCCTGGACGACGGCGATGCGCCGCTGCGCCCGGCGCTGTTCGGCGCCGGGATGGACACCGTGTTCTGCGTCTCCGAAGGTGGCCGTGGGCTGGCCTTTGCGCTGACCGAGGTCCGTCAGCTGAGCAGTGGCGGGCGCGGCACCATCCTGATGGCGCTCGATCCGAAGGAGGCGCTGCTGCAGGCGATCGTCTGCGGGGCCGACGGCGTCGTGCTGCGTGGCCAGGGGCGCGGCGGTCGCGCGATCGACCGGGTGCTGAGCGCGTCTGCTCTGGCTGCCTATCGTGGCGCGCGCGCCCGCAAGGGTCGGTTGCTGGAGCCGCGCGTCAAGCTGGCCAGCCTGGCGCTGGTGCGCAAGCCGGCCTGAACGGGGGTGCGCGCCGGGCTGAACGCGGGTGCCCGAGGTGGTCTGAACATCGAATCATGAACCTTCGACATGGAGAGAACGAGATGACTGAGCAGCTACCGGTGCTGTGCAGTGAACGCGAAACCGCCGCCGGCCGCCGGATCGGTTTCATGAAGCTCAACCGTCCCCGGCAGGTGAATGCGCTCACGCTGCAGATGTGCCAGCTGATGCTCGACCAGTTGCGGGCCTGGGCCTCCGACGAGGGTATCGTCGCGGTCGTGCTCGAAGGCGAGGGCGCCAAGGGCCTGTGCGCAGGCGGCGACGTCGCCGGCGTCATCCGCGAGGTCCGCGCCGGCGGGCCCGGACGCTTCGTCTACGGCGATGCCTTCTTCGAGGTCGAGTACACGCTGGACCTGCTGATCCACACCTATCCGAAGCCGCTGCTGTCGTGGTCGCACGGGATCTGCATGGGGGGCGGGGTCGGGTTGGCGGTGGGCGCAAGCCACCGGATCGTCTCCGAAGGCAGCCGCATCGCAATGCCGGAGATCCACATCGGCCTGTTTCCCGATGTCGGCGGCGGCTGGTTCCTGAACCGGGTGCCGGGCGGCGCCGGAACCCTGATGGCGCTGACCGGGATGATGATCAATGAAGCCGACGCGATCTTCGCCGGGCTGGCCGACGTCTTCGTGCCCGAGCAGGCGCGTGCCGGCTTCTTCGACGCGATGCTGGGGCTGGACTGGAGCGGTGATGCGGCGGCCGACCGCGCGCGTCTGACGGCCCTGTGCCAGGCCGAACACAAGCGCTGGCAGGGCGACCTGCCGGCATCGCAGCTCGCCCGGTCGATCGACACAATCCGTGCCATTGCCTGGCAGGCGAACGTGGCCGACGTGCGGGACGCCCTGGTGGCCGCGGCCGACGCGAATCCGTGGCTGGAGCAGCCCGCCGGCAACCTGGTGAACGGCTCACCGACGGCTGCTCATGTCACCTTCGAGTACCTGCGCCGGACGCGGCAGATGTCGATCGCCGAGGTCCTGCGCCTCGATCTGGTGCTGGCGCGCAGCTTCCTGCGGCTGAACGATTTCGGCGAGGGGGTGCGGGCCCTGCTGATCGACAAGGACCGGGCGCCGAAGTGGCTGCCGGCGCGCTTCGAGGAAGTGACGCCGGAGCTGGTGGCGTCGCACTTCGTCAGCTGAGGAACGTGCCTCCGCGAGTCCAGTCGTTGAGGTGTCGGGTCAATGTTCGTCGCTGCCTGCCCACCCGGATGACGCGAACGAAAACCGGCACTCAGCGCCCGTTGACCTTGCGCCAGGCGGCGAAGACCTCGCGGTTGCTTTCGTCGGTCAGCGGATACAGGCCCAGGATCGACTGGCCCGCGCGGACCCGCTCGGTCACGAAGTCCTCGTAGACGGTCATCTCGACGGCTTCTTCGGCAACCTCGTCGGCAATGGCGGCGGGAATCACGATGACGCCCTCGCGATCGCCGACGACGACGTCGCCCGGCCAGACCGGCACGTCGCCGCAGCCGATCGGCACGTTGAGGTCGAGCGCCTGGTGCAGGGTCAGGTTGGTCGGTGCGCTGGGCCGGTTGTGATAGGCCGGAAAGCCCAGCTCGGCGATCTCGGGCGCATCGCGAAAGCCGCCGTCGGTGACCACGCCGGCCACGCCGCGCTGCATCAGCCGGGTGAGCAGGATGGAACCGGCCGACGCAGCGCGCGGATCCTTGCGGCTGTCGATGACGAAGACGGCGCCGGGCGGACAGGTTTCGATCGCCTGACGCTGCGGGTGGGCGCGGTCCTGGAAGACGCTGAGCGGATTCAGGTCCTCGCGGGCCGGGATGTAGCGCAGGGTGAAGGCCTCGCCGACCATGTTCGGCAGGCTCGGGTTCAGCGGACGGACATCCTGGATGAACTGGTTGCGCAGGCCGCGCTTGTACAGGGCCGTGCACAGGGTCGCCGTGCTGACGCCCATCAGTTTCTGACGTGTCTCTTCCTTCATCGGATTCTCGTTGTGGGTCGATCGGTCGGTTCGGGCGCTGCGGGCGGTCCCGGTCAGGTTCCGGCGCAGCGATGATGCCGATGATAAGCCGGACCCGCGATTCGGGCCCGGCGCCGGCCTTCGGCCGGCCAGTCGCGCAGGGCAACACCCGGCCAGGGAACGGCTGGGCAGCGACCGGAAAAGGACTTGATATGGGGGCCGCAGCCCCCATCTGGAGCTTCTGCGGTCCGGCGCAGGGCGTTGCTTCGTCCATGGCCACCGCTTCGACTTCAGACGACCGACCACACGAAGGGATTTCATGACGATGGCCGCAACCAAGGAAACCCTGGGCTTCCAGACCGAAGTGCGTCAGCTGCTGCAGCTGATGATCCACTCGCTGTACAGCAATCGCGAGATCTTCCTGCGCGAGCTGGTCTCCAACGCCTCGGACGCCTGCGACAAGCTGCGCTACGAGGCCCTGGACAAGCCCGAGCTCTACGAGGACGACAGCACGCTGCAGATCCGGGTCGACTTCGATCGCGAGGCGCGCACGATCACGATTGCCGACAACGGCATCGGCCTGTCGCGCGACGAGGCGATCGAGCATCTGGGGACGATTGCCAGGTCGGGCACCCGCGAGTTCTTCGGCAAGCTGTCGGGCGACGACTCGAAGGATGCCCAGCTGATCGGGCAGTTCGGCGTCGGCTTCTATTCGGCCTTCATCGTGGCTGATCGCGTTACCGTGCTGTCG
>JBAYOD010000076.1:0-12982 GCA_041678445.1 Burkholderiaceae bacterium
AACCGCAACAAGCGCTCGCTTGCAATCGATATCGCAACGGCGGTCGGTGCGGCGGCGGTGCGCGAACTGGCTGGCAAGGCAGATATCCTTGTCGAGAATTTCAAGGTGGACGGGCTTCGCAAGTACGGACTCGACTACGAAACCCTGAAGACCATCAACCCACGTTTGATTTACTGCTCGATCACAGGCTTCGGCCAGGATGGGCCGTACGCGCACAAGCTGGGTTACGACTTCGTCATCCAGGCTGTAGGCGGCTTGATGAGCATCACCGGAGAACGCGACGATCTTCCCGGAGGGGGGGCTCAGAAGGCGGGCAACGCCGCCGCGGATCTGATGGCGGGGATGTTTGCGACGACCTCGGTTCTGGCGGCGTTGCATGAGCGCACACGCAGTGGCAAGGGGCAACATATCGACATCAGCATGCTCGACTGCCAAGTCGCTGCGCTCGGTGTCCAGAACTTCAATTATTTTCTGTCGGGCAAGGTACCGGGGCGGGCGGGTAATGCCCATGCGAACATGGTGCCGTATCAGGTCTTCGATGTAGCCGATGGCCAGATCGTTCTTGCCATCGGCAACGACAGTCAGTACCGGAAGTTCTGCATGACAGTCGACCGTCCCGATCTGGTCGAGCATGACGATTACCGGACCAATTCAGCGCGAGTCGTCAACCGGGAACGGCTGGTACCGCTGGTGGCGGAGATTCTGAGACAGCGGGGCCGGGAAGAGTGGCGGGATCTGCTGGATCGCGCTGGCGTCCCGGTTGGATTGATCAATGATGTCGAGCAGGTTTTCGACGACCCACAAGTCAGAGCGCGAGGAGTCCGGTTCTCGATGGATCATCCCATCCATGGCCCCCTGCCTCAGGTGCGCAGCCCGATGCGTTTTTCGGATAGCCCTGTTCGCTACCGGAAGGCGCCACCGCTGATCGGAGAGCACACTGCGGAAGTGCTTCGCGAGCAGCTCGGTTACACCAATGAACAGATCGAAGCGCTTGTCGGCGTTCTCAACGAAGTGTCCTCGTAGCGCGGTGCGATTGTTCGCAGGCTGATACCCGCGGCACTGACGAGCTCTACGGATCCGCGTGCAATCAAGTATTGATCGTACGGGCCATCTGGTAGATCTCCTCGATCAGGGTGGCACGGATCGAATGGCGGTTCCAGAGCAGCCCGACATGACGCACATGGCCGGCGTCCGGCAGGCTGATCCGGCGTAATGTCGGGTCGCGCAGCAGATCGCCGGCAACATCCGGAATGAGCGATACACCCAGGCCTGCGCGGACGAGCCGGGCAATCACCTCGATGGTCGCGAGTTCGATCCGGATCTTTGCCCGGATACCATGCTGCCTGAGGTAATTCTCTGCAAGCTGCCCGCCCCAGAGCTTTCTTTCATAGCAGATCAGAGGGTTCTCCCGGAGGATCCGATGCGGGTCGCGCTCGTGGATACTCGCCGGCGCAAGCACGATCAGTGGCTCCTTGCGCAGGCTGCGCCATTCGATATTCTTCGGCAACTGGAAATGCGGCTGGATGGCTACGGCGGCATCGATTTCGTCATCACAGACCTTGCTGTAGAGTTGGCCCGAGTAGGCCTTGACCAAGCTGATTTCAAGGTCTGGATAACGTGAAGCCAGCAACTGCATCATCGGCGGAATCATCGTACTCATCGCCGAATCGAAAGCGCCCAGAGACAGTCGCCCGAAAACGATCGGTCCTTCGCTGGCGGCTTTCAGCTTGTTCAGTTCCTCGATGACCCGTTTCGCCTGCGCAAGGATGATGGCGCCCTGAGCTGTTGCCTTGACGGTTCGGCCCGAACGCACGACCAGCCGAACACCCAGTTCGTCTTCAACCTTCTTGATCCGTTGGTTCACCGCGGCCGGCGTCAAACCGTTGATGCGTGCAACTTCTGCGATCGAGCCCTTTTCGATCACGTCGATGTAGTTCATCAGGAAGGAAGTATCCATCGGGGTCTCCCGGACCTTGCAGAAGCGAGTGGCCTAGCATATCGGCATCGGATCGGGATTCGACCCAGTTCTTTGGCAGAGGTACACAATGGCACAGCGTGAACATCACTATCAGGTTTCGGTGGCCTGGACCGGCAACCAGGGCAGCGGGACCTCCGGTTATCAAGCCTACAGCCGCGATCACACGATCGAATCGGGCGACAAACCCGCCATCTCCGGTTCGTCGGACCCGGCCTTTCATGGCGACGCGAGTCGCTGGAATCCGGAGGATCTGCTGGTGGCGGCAGCGTCCGCCTGCCACAAGCTCTCGTACCTGCATCTGTGCGTCGGCGCCGGAATCCGCGTGCTTGCCTATGTCGACGACGCCGAAGGGACAATGGTCGAGGAAGGGGCAGGGCAGTTCACCGAAGTCGTCCTGCGCCCCCGGGTGACGATCCGGGCCGGGGACGATCTCGAGCGTGCCAGGCAGCTTCACCACCGGGCTCACGAGATCTGCTTCATTGCCAATTCGCTGAACTTCCCGGTCCGCTGCGAACCGGTGATCGAGAGCGCCTGAGCGAGGCGGGTTTCCGGCCTGCCAGCTCCCTCGACCGATCAGGGTGGATTCCGCTCGAAAGCTTCGGCCAGGTAGTCGATCATCACCCTGACCTTGGCGGGCGGGCGCCGATCGCGCGGGTACAGGACGTGGATGCCGCCCAGCGCCACCGGGGGTTTGTCCAGTTCCAGCGCGGTCAGTTCGCCCCGGTCCACGGCCTCGCCGACGATGAAATGCGGCTGGTAAATGATGCCCTGGCCACCCACGGCGGCAGCCAGCAAGGCGTCGCCGTTGTTGCTCCGCAAGTCGCCGGTGACCGGTACGCGGAACTCACCCTGCGTGCCGAAGGACCAGTGCTTGCCGTCCTGCATGGCGGACAGCGTATAGCTGAGGCAGTTGTGCTGGCTCAGTTCGGCGATGCGCCGCGGGATGCCGCGGCGATCGAGATAGTCGGGGGCTGCGCAGATCAGCATGGCGCAGTCGGTCAGGCGGCGGGCCTGCAGCGGGCTGTCGCTGAGCCGGCCGATGCGAATGGCAAGATCCCATTTGCCGTCGATCAGATCGACTTGCGCATCGCTCAGGCCGAGTTCGACCTGGACCTCGGGATAGTTGCGGCTGAACTCGGGGATCAGCGGAGCAATGAAGCGACTGCCGAAGGACAGCGGCACCGCCATGCGCAGCAATCCGGTCGCCTTGAGCCGTTGCGAGGCGGCTGCGGCCTCGGCCTCGTCGATGTCGGCAAGGATGCGCTGGCAGGCTTCCAGATAGTTGCCGCCCACCTCGGTCAGGCTCAGGCGCCGCGTGGTGCGATGGAACAGCTTGACGCCCAGCCGCAGTTCGAGGGCGTCGACATGCTTGGTGGCCATGGCCGGCGACATGCCGAGGCGGCGCGCAGCACCGGACAGGCTGCCAGCGCTGGCAGCCTGTACGAAAACACGCATGCTGGTGACGCGGTCCAGGCCCGGCTCCTGCCTATGGTGTCAAACGATGGCCTATTCTAGGAGATTCCGGATCAACCGGCCGCGTCCACGAGCACCAGTTCGGCATCCTCGCTGGCCGTGACCCGGATCAGTTCCTCACCGTGGATGGCGGCGCCGTCACGGGCATCGAGCGCAACGCCGTTGACCTCGACCTTGCCGGTTGCGGGCACCAGGTAGCCGTAGCGACCGCTGTCGGCGAAGCGATACTCGGCGCTCTGGCCGGCCTTGAGGGTGGCACCCAGTACGCGGGCATCGGTCCGGATGGGCAGCGCGTCGTCGTCGCCGGCGACGCCGCTGGCAAGGGTCACGAACTGCCCTGAGCGGTCATCCTCGGGAAACGGCTTGCTTCCCCACGATGGCGCCTGGCCGCGCTGCTCCGGAAGAATCCAGATCTGGAAGATGCGGGTGACACCGGGCTCCCGGTTGTACTCGGAATGGCGAATGCCCGTACCGGCGCTCATCACCTGGACGTCGCCAGCCACCGTGCGCCCCTGGTTGCCGAGGCTGTCCTGGTGGGTAATGGCGCCTTCGCGCACATAGGTGATGATTTCCATGTCGGCGTGCGGGTGCGGCGGAAAGCCGGTGCCGGGCTGGATGGTGTCGTCATTCCAGACCCGCAGCGCGCCCCAGCGTACGCGATCCGGATCGTGATAGTCGGCGAACGAGAAGTGGTGTCTGGCGTCGAGCCAGCCGTGGTTGGCACCACCGAGGCTGTCGAAGGGGCGGCGTTCGATCATGAGTTTCTCCTGAAGCGTTTCCTTGCAATGGAGACAGTCTAGGAAAGGTCTGATATGTTGTAAATGGAAAGAATGGAATTTCATGGTTTCCATTCATGCCTTGAAAAGACGATGAAGAAACTGCCTGATCTGGAGGCCTGGGCGATCTTCGCCAAGGTTGCGGAGATGGGCTCCTTCGCCCGCGCCGCCGCCGAGCTTGCGCTGTCGCAGGCCACGGTGTCCAAGGCCGTGAGTCGGCTCGAGGCCCGCATCGGGGTCCGTTTGCTGCATCGCACCTCACGCCGGTTGAGCCTGACCGAAAGCGGTGCAGTGGCCCTGGACCGGGCGCGGCGCATTCTGGACGAGGGCGAGACGGTCGAAGCCGAGCTTGCCGAGCAGTCCAGCGGGCTGCGCGGCCGGGTGCGGGTCGCGGCCCCGATGTCGTTCGGGATCGGGCGCCTGGCGCCTCTGCTGCCCGGGTTCATGGCCCGCTATCCGGACGTGAGCCTGGATGTGCAACTCAGTGACCAGCTGGTCGACCTGGTGGGTAACGGATTCGATCTGGCACTGCGTATCGCGGCAATGGAAGACTCCAGCTTGCTGGCGCGGCGGCTTTGCCGGGTGCGGATCCTGCTGGTCGGTACGCCGGCGTACTTCGAGCAATACGGCCATCCGCAGCATCCGCGCGACCTGGCCGGCCACCGCGCACTGCAATACAGCTACTCGCGCGAGGGTGAAAGCTGGCGGTTCCGGCACGCGCGTCACGGCGAATACAGTCAGCGCGTGCCGGCCCATCTGCGAATCAACAATGCCGATGCGCTGGCACCGGCCTTGCATGCTGGCCTGGGTCTGGCCTTGCAGCCCGAGTTCCTGGTCTGGGAAGCGCTGCAGTCAGGCGAACTGCAGGTGGCGATGGCGGACTGGCAGGTGCCGGAGATCGCGCTCTATATCGTGACCCCGCCAGGCCGCAACCGGCCGGCGCGGGTGCAGGCCCTGATCGACCACCTGGCCGGACGTCTGGCCAGCGAACCCTGGGCGCAAACCGCGGGATCGGCCGGTGACCTAGAATCGAGCCCTGATCCAACACAGGGGTTCGCATCATGACTCCGACCAGCCAGATTCCTCCCGTCGTCGTGCCTCGCCCGGCGGCCTCCGTCCTGCTGCTGCGCGACGGCGAAGCCGGGCCCGAGGTCTACATGCTGCGCCGGCACCAGGATTCGGCCGCCTTCGCGGGCGCCTACGTGTTTCCGGGCGGCAAACTCGACCAGGCCGACTGCGAGCGCGAGTGCCTGGGGCGGGTCGGTGCCGAGCCGACGGCGCTGCATGCCTGGCTGCGCGAAGCGGAGATCGCGCCGGACACGGCGGCCGGCCTGTTCTACGCAGCCTGCCGGGAAACCTTCGAGGAGGCACGGGTGCTGCTCGCGCGTGGCGCCGATGCCGCGCTGGGCGAACGGGCCTGGGCGATGCTGCGCGAAGGCTTCGGCTTTGCCCAGGTGCTGGCCGCTCACGACCTGCAACTGGCCGCCGACGATCTCGTGCCTTGGTCGCGCTGGATCACCCCGCGCATTCCGTCGATGATGGCGCGCAACAAGCGCTTCGACACCCGGTTTTTCGTGACGACCTTGCCGGAAGGCCAGGAGGCCGGCTTCGACGACCACGAGGCGGTGGCTGGCGACTGGCTCGATCCGCGCGAGGCGCTGCGTCGCTATCGCGATGGCCGGATCGTGCTCGGCCCGCCGCAGATCATGAGCCTCGTGCAACTGGCGCAGTACGCGTCGACCGAAGCGATCATCGCGGCGGCCCGCGAAGCCGGGCCGCCGCTGATCGAGCCCGAACCCTTCGAGATCGACGGCTGCCGGGTCGTTGCCTACCCGGGCGATGAGCGCCACCCGGTGCCCGAGCGCTGCATGGTCGGCCCGACCCGGCTGATCCAGCGCAACAATCGCTTCGAACCGATCGAGGGCATCGACGCGCTGATGGCCTGCGTCGGATGCTGAGCAGCGTCGGCGACGGTATCCACGTCGTCGATTCGGGCTTCGTTCACCCCGGGCTCGACGCGATCCACCTGATCGTCGAGCGTGGCCGGGTCGCCATCGTCGATACCGGTGTCAATGACTCGGTGCCGCGGGTGCTTGCGGCGCTCTCGGAACTGACACTGGCCCCCGAAGCGGTCGACTGGGTCGTGCTGACGCATGTGCATCTGGACCACGCCGGCGGCGCCGGCCTGCTGATGCAGCAACTGCCCGGTGCGCGGCTGCTCGTGCACCCGCGGGGTGCACGCCACATGATCGATCCGTCGAAGCTCGCTGCCGCCACGGCGGCCGTCTATGGTTCCGAGGCCGCCCGCCGGATGTACGGCGAGATCGTGCCCGTGCCGGCAGCGCAGGTCGTCTCGGCACCGGACGGTTTCGGCTTCGAGCTGAACGGCCGGGTCCTGACGGTGATCGACACGCCCGGACACGCCCGCCACCATCTGAGTCTGGTCGATCGTCAGGCCGGCGTCGTCTTCGCCGGTGACACCTTCGGCCTGTCCTATCGCGCACTCGACGACAGCGGCCGGCAGTTCGTCGTGCCGTCGACCACCCCGGTGCAGTTCGATCCGCCGGCGCTGCATGCATCCATCGATCGCATCGCGGCACTGGCGCCGCGGGCGGTCGCCGTGACCCATTTCGGCCCGGTCGGTGACGTGCCCCGGCTGGCCGCCGATCTGCACCGGCAGATCGACGCCCTGGTGGCGATGGCCGGCGACTGTGCCCGGCGCTGCGATCCGGGCGAGGCCAGGCGCGATCCGGCAAGCAGCGAAACCCTGCGCAGGCTGTTGCGTGACGGGGTGCGCGAACTGCTGTTCGACGAGGCACGGCGCCAGGGCTGGACTTTCGACGAAGCCGGGCTGCTGCAGATCTTCACGCTCGACATTGGCCTGAACGCCGACGGGCTGTTCGCCTGGCTGACGGCCTGAGGTCTGCTCGAGCGCCCGCCGTCCGGCCTTGTACCAGGTGGCCGGGCCGGCGCTATGGCCGGGGCCGGGTTACGCAGCAGGCGCCGGGATGCCGCGCAGCAGCGCGATCATCGCGGCGAAGACCTTGGGGGCGCCGGCCACCACTTCCCGGGCGAACAGATAGTCGCCGTCGGCCGAGAAGTTGCCGATCAAGCCACCGGCCTCGGTGACCAGCAGGCTGCCGGCGGCCACGTCCCAGGGGGCGAGGCCCGGTTCGAAGAAGGCGTCGTAGCGGCCGCAAGCCACGTAGGCGAGGTCGAGCGCGGCCGCGCCCGGGCGGCGCACCCCGGCCGCCTTCCCGGTGACCGCACGCAGCATGTCGAGATAGCGATCGAGGTCGTCGATCTGGCGAAACGGGAAACCGGTGCCGATCAGGGCTTCCTCGACCCGCGTGTGCCTGGATACGCGGATGCGGCGATCGTTCAGGAAGGCGCCGCCACCGCGCGAAGCCGTGAACAGTTCATCGCGCGACGGGTCGTAGATGACCGCCTGCGTGACCGTGCCACGCTGCATCAGCGCGATCGAGACCGCGTACTGGGGCATGCCGTGGATGAAATTGGTCGTTCCATCCAGCGGGTCGATGATCCAGATGTTGTCAGCCTGCAGAACGTCAGCCATCTGGCCAGCGGCCTTCTTGCCGTTGGCCGAGTGGCCGGACTCCTCTGCTAAGATCGAATGAGACGGATAGGCAGTCAGCAGCGTGTCGATGATGGCCTGTTCCGACGCGTGGTCTACCTCGGTCACGAAGTCGTTGCGCTGCTTGCGCGCCACTTTCACGACGTCGAGGTCGAGGCTTGCGCGATTGATGATCCGTCCGGCGCGTCGCGCCGCCCGGACCGCCACGTTCAGCATCGGATGCATGTACGGTGGGACCCTGTTGGTCCGTCTGAGAGCAATCCGCCATTGTAAGGGATTCGACCTGTCCGCCTTGCACAGCCTCGCTCCGCCGTGGTTCGGGCAGACCGCGTTCGTGCTGGTGCGCCCCAGCCATCCCGGCAACGTGGGTGCGGTGGCCCGCGCGATGCGCACGATGGGGCTGCGCCGGCTCATCCTGGTCGATCCGCGTGAGCCGGAGGTGCTGGCCAGCGCCGAAGCGATCGCACGCGCCAGTGGCGCCCAGGACGTGCTCGCCGAAGCGCGGTGCGTCGCCTCGCTGGACGAGGCCCTGCAGGACTTCACGCTGGCGGTGGCGGTCAGCGCCGCGCCGCGCGAATTCGGTCCGCCGCCGCAGCCCCCCGAGCCGATCGTCGCGGCGGTGCGCGCCGAACTGTGCGCGCAGCCGCAGGCCTCGGCCGCGTTCGTGTTCGGCACGGAGCGCACCGGCCTGTCGGTCGAAGACGCGGCGCGCTGCCAGCTGCTGTGCAGCATTCCGGGCGATCCGGACTACAACTCGCTCAACCTGGCGCAGGCGGCGCAGCTCCTGGCCTACTGCCTGCGTTCGATCGACCGGCTGGCACCTTCCGGGCAGGTCGCTGTGGCGAGTTTCCCGCTGCCGCATGAAGGCCGCCGGGCTCCGCTCGGCGCGCTGGAGGCACTGTTCGAGCATCTGGAGCAGGCTCTGATCGAGATCGGCTTTCTCGATCCGGCCCACCCGAAGCGCCTGATGCCACGGCTGCGCCGGCTGTTCGGCCGGACCCGCCTCGAGGACGAGGAAGTGGCGATCCTGCGCGGCATCTGTACCCAGATCATCAAGCTCGCTGATGGCGATATCCACGGGCCGCGGCGCGAACGCCGGCCGGACAAGCGCTAGCATTGCGCTGTTTGCCGTTTCCTGAAGAGATCCGATCGTGTTCGAACGCCTGCGCGAAGACATCGCCAACATCGTCGAGAAAGATCCGGCAGCCCGCTCGACGCTCGAGGTGCTGCTGTGCTATCCGGGTCTGCACGCTGTGCTGCTGCATCGCGTTGCCCACTACCTGTGGGGAGCCGGGCTGAGGGTGCCGGCGCGCTGGGTGTCGCACCTGGCACGCTTTCTGACCGGCATCGAGATTCACCCGGGCGCCCGGATCGGCCGCAGGGTCTTCATCGACCATGGGATGGGCGTCGTGATCGGCGAGACGGCCGAGGTCGGCGACGGCTGCACGATTTATCAGGGCGTAACGCTGGGGGGAACTTCGCTCAACGGCGGCAAGCGCCACCCGACGCTGGAGGAGAACGTGGTGGTCGGCGCCGGTGCCCAGGTGCTGGGGCCGTTCACGATCGGCGCAGGCGCCGGGATCGGTTCGAATTCGGTCGTCCTCAAGCCGGTGCCGGCAGGTGCCACGGCAGTCGGAATCCCGGCGCGGGTGATCGTTGAGCAGGCCGAGCGCCGCCGCGAAGAGCAGGCGGCCAGGATGGGCTTCTCGGCCTACGCGGTGACCCGCGACGCCGATGACCCGCTGGCGGTGGCGCTGCACCGGCTGATCGATCACGTGGCCGAGCAGGATCGCCAGATCGAGGGGCTGCAGCGTTGCCTGCGCAAGATGGGGGGCGACGTCGACAATGGCTGCGAGCCGCTCGACGCCGGGTCGCTGAACCGGATGGTCGACTGAAGCTCCGGCCAGGCCCGAAGCGCGGCTCAGACGGACGCTGCGCGCAGGCCTTCGGCCGTCGCCCACAGGAAGCCGCCCCGGCCGTCGCGGGCGTCCCAGTCGGACAGCACCCAGCGGCAGGCGTCCCCATATGCGTCCGACCAACGGTGACAGGCGGGCCGATGGGTGTGGCCATGAATCATCGTGCGGGCACCGCAGGCCCTGAGCAGGGCATCGACGGCGGTTTGCGCAACGTCTGCCGGGGCCCCGGCAGCGGCCTTGTAGCGCTCGCTTTCGGTGCGCATCGCACGGGCGAAGGCAAGCCGCTCGGGCAGCGGCCTGGCGAGAAAGGCCTGCTGCCATTGCACCGAGCGCAGCCGGGTGCGCAGGTGCTGGTAGTCGGTGTCATCGGTACACAGCGCATCACCGTGGGTGAGCACGACCGGCTCGCCGAACAGATCGAAGACGCAGGGGTCGTCGAGCATGACGGCGCCACAGCGTTCGGCGAATCCGCCCTGCGGCGTGTCGCGGGCGGTATCGAGCAGGAAGTCGCGGTTGCCACGCATCAGCCACAGGCGCCGGCCGCTGGCAGCGATCCGCGCGAACTGGGTCAGTGCCTCGGCGGCGATGCCATCGGGCTGGTCGTCGCCGACCCAGGCTTCGAACAGGTCGCCGAGCAGGAAGACCTGGGTGGCCCGCGGCCAGGCCGCCGCCAGCTTCTCGAAGAAGAAGGCCGCGGTGTCGGGGTCGTGATCACCCAGGTGCATGTCGGACGCAAAGAGTCCGACGCCGTTTCCGGAAAGCATGATCGGGCTGCCTGCGCCGGCGCCGGGGCGCGACCCCCGGCAGCCGACCTCCTGGCTGCAGCTCAGTTGGCCGCGCCGATCACCGAGACCGAGTCGATCACCACAGGCTCGGTCGGGACATCGCGAAACGGGCCGACCGAGCGGGTCGGCACGGCGCGGATCTGGTTGACGACGTCCATGCCGCGGATGACCTTGCCGAACACGGCGTAGCCGAAGCCGTCTGGCTGCGGATGGTTCAGGCCGCCGTTGTCGACCACGTTGACGAAGAACTGCGAGGTCGCCGAGTTCGGGTCCGAAGTACGCGCCATGGCGACCCAGCCCGTGTCGTTCTTCAGGCCGTTCTTCGATTCGATCGCGATCGGCGCCCGGGTGGTCTTGGGCCGGGTGGCGCCTTCGTAGAAGTCGGGCGTGAAGCCGCCGCCCTGGATCATGAAGTTGCCGATCACGCGATGGAAGATCGTGCCGGCGTAGAAGCCGTCCTTCACGTATTGCAGGAAGTTGTCGACGGTGGCCGGCGCCTTGTCCGGGTACAGCTCGATGACGAATTCGCCGGCCGAGGTCTTGACCAGCACCTGGGGCTGGCTGGCAGCGGCCTCGTCGGGGGTGGCCAGCGCGAACAGCAGGGCGGCGCCGAGCAGGGGGAGTTTGCGGATCATCATGGGCTCCTGGGAAAGAAAGTACTTGAAAGAGTGTTGATGGCAGAGAGTTGATGGCAGGCCTTGGCCAGGTTGGCAGACCTTCAGCGGCTGCCGGGCAGGCGAGCGGGCGGTGTGAGGGGAATGCCCGCCAGTTCGCGGGCCGCCTCGAGCTTGACGGCGGCCGGCGACGAGGGTTCGAGGGCAACCGCGCGCTGCCAGGCGCGGATTGCCAGCTGCAGGTGCAGGTCACCGAGATTCTCATGGGCCAGCGCATAGCTGGGCAGCGCACGCACCGCGTCGTCCAGCGCGGCCAGCGCCAGATCGAGTTCGCCGCGCGCCGCGTGCAAGGCAGCGAGGTTGTTGTGCGGCTCGGGCAGCTCGGGAAACTGCGTGGCCAGTCCACGGAACACTTCGATGGCGGCACTGTCCTCGCCCTTGCCGCTGAGGATCACGCCTTTGAGGAAGCGCAGCCGGGCATCGGATGGCGATTCCTGCAACGCGACCTCGATGGCGGCCAGCGCGTCGTCGGGCCGGCCCTCGCTGGCCAGCCGCTGGGCCTGGGCAAGCGCCGTTTCAGCCGCTCGCGGATCCGACATGGCCGGTGCCGGGAACGGTTCGAGCAGCGTCTGGAAGTCTTGCGCAAAGGCGCGCGGCGCGGCCGGAAAAGCCATGCAGAAGACGGCGACCAGGGCACCGTACAGGGCGCGCCGGGCAGCCGGGCCATGAAGCCCCGGTGCTATACTGGATTGCATCCTTGCATTCTAGCAACGCATGGTCAGAGGACTGCTGCGTCTTGCGCCCCCCACATGCTTCGCCTCTACAACACGCTCACCCGCAGCAAGGAAGATTTCGTTCCGCTCGAACCCGGCCGCGTCAGGATGTACGTCTGCGGGATGACGGTCTACGACTGGTGCCATGTCGGCCACGCCCGCGTGCTGGTGGTCTTCGACATGGTGCAGCGCTGGCTGCGCGCCTCGGGCTATGCGCTCACCTACGTGCGCAACATCACCGACATCGACGACAAGATCATCCGCCGCGCGGTCGAGAACGGTGAAACGATGCGCGAGCTCACCGAGCGTTTCATCGGCTACATGCACGAGGACGCCGAGGCGCTCGGCGTGCAGCAGCCCGACCACGAGCCGCGCGCGACCCAGTACGTGCCGCAGATGCTCGGGCTGATCGATCTGCTCGAAAAGAACGGCCTGGCCTACCGGGCGCCCGATGGCGACGTCAATTTCGCGGTTCGGCGTTTCGACCGCTACGGCCGGCTCTCGGGCAAGTCGCTCGACGACCTGCGTGCCGGGGAGCGGGTGTCGGTCGATGACGCCAAGCAGGATCCGCTCGACTTCGTGCTCTGGAAAGCTGCCAAGGCCGGCGAGCCCGATGAGGCGAAATGGGCCTCGCGCTTCGGTGCGGGCCGCCCCGGCTGGCACATCGAATGCTCGGCCATGGCGACCAGCCTACTCGGGAAGACCGTCGACATCCACGGCGGCGGTGCCGACCTGCAGTTCCCGCACCATGAGAACGAGATCGCCCAGAGCGAAGGCGCGCTCGGCTGCCAGTTCGTCCGCTACTGGATGCACAACGGCTTCGTGCGGATCGACGATGAGAAGATGTCGAAGTCGCTCGGCAACTTCTTCACGATCCGCGAGGTGCTCAGGCAGTTCGATGCCGAAGTGATCCGGATGTTTATGCTGCGCGCGCACTACCGCTCGCCGCTGAACTACTCGGACGCCCATCTCGAAGAGGCGCGCCAGGCTCTGCTGCGACTGTATGGAGCGCTGGAGGCCGCCGGTCGCGCAGACGGCGAGCAGCCTGCCGACGCCGCGCCGCCCGATTGGT
>JBAYOD010000077.1:0-12979 GCA_041678445.1 Burkholderiaceae bacterium
ATTCTCGCGGCGTCCTGTCTGAGCGCAGCGAGCGACGCGCAAGCGGCGGGAGCGAAGCGAGTTACGCCGCGCAGCCAGGAACCCGAGCACCGAGGGCAGCCCCGCGCAGCGGGGCCAAGCACCGGCGCCGGCCAGGCAAAGCCTCTCGCACCTTGGCTGCCCTTGCCGTTCGAATGCGAACGGGGATCAGTCGTCGGCCGGTTTCCAGGCGGCCCGCAGCCGCGCCTGGACGGGGGGCGGAGCTTCTTCGTAGCCGAGCAGTTCGAGCGTATAGCCGCCCTGGCCGCCGGTCAGCGCTTTCAGCCGGCCCTGGAAATCGTCGAGTTCGGCCATCGGCGCCCGTGCGCTCAGTGTCACCATGCCCGCGCGGGCAGCGCCCGAACCCGAGACCTGGCCACGGCGCGCGGACAACTCGCCGCTGACTGCGCCGATCGCGGTTTCGGGGATCGACAGCTCGAGGGCGACGATCGGTTCGAGCACGACGGGGCGGGCGCGCGCTGCCGCATCCAGGAAGGCCTTGCGCCCGGCGGTGATGAAGGCGATTTCCTTGCCGTCGACCGGATGGGTCTTGCCATCGTAGACCGTGACGGCGACATCCTGGACCGGAAAACCGGCCACTGCGCCCTCGGTCAGCGCCTGGCGCACGCCCTTTTCGACGGCTCCGATGAACGGCCCGGGAATCGCGCCGCCCTTGACCTCGTTGTCGAAGCGGAAACCCTCGCCGCGTGCCAGCGGCGCGACCCGCAGGAACACCTCGCCGAACTGGCCGGCGCCGCCGCTCTGCTTCTTGTGTCGATGGTGGCCCTCGGCCGCCCCGGTCAGGGTTTCGCGGTACGGGATGGTGGGCGGATGGACCTCGACCTCGACCTGGTAGGTCGAGCGGATCCGTTCGAGTGCCCCGTCCACGTGCAGCTCACCTAGTCCGCGAATCACGGCCTCGTGCGTCGTCGGGTCGTGTTCGATGCTCAGGCTCGGGTCTTCGAGCACGAGCCGCTGGAGCACCTTGGCGAGCTTCTGCTCGTCGCCCCGGCGCACGGTCTTCAGCGCCAGGCCATAGACCGCGTGCGGGATCGGCAGCGGCCTGAAATGGATGCTGGCATCCTCGGGAGCGTCGTGCAGCACCATGTCGAAACCGAGCTCGTCGAGCCGGGTCAGCGCGCAGATCTCGCCGGGCCCGGCTGCCGCCAGCGGCGTCTGCTCGCGGCCCTGCAGCAGGTAGGGCGTGCCGATGCGCACGGCCTTGCGCGCTTCGCCGGCGTACAGCGCGGCGCCTGGCCGCAGCGTGCCCTGATGCACGCGCACGATGCCGATCCGGCCGGCGTAGGGGTCGACCTCGACCTTGAAGACATGGGCGAGCACGTGGTCGTCGGCTGCCCGGCTGCTGGTGAAGGCCTCGGCATCCTGCGCTTCGCCCGCCGGCCAGCGCTCGAACAGCGGCAGATTGCCTTCGAGCGGACTCGGACACATCCGCACGATGAAATCGGCCAGCTCGGTGATGCCGACGCCGGTACGGGCCGAGGTGAACAGCACCGGAACGATGTGCGCCTCGCGCAGTGCGTGCTCGAAGGCATCGTGCAGCACGGTCTCGTCGATTTCTTCACCGGCCAGGTAGCGCTCGGTGAGCGCGTCGTCGAGCTCGACGATCTGCTCGATCAGCGCGCTGTGGGCGGGGCCGACCGCATCGAAATCGGTCGCCGGTCCGGCCGGTGTCTCGCCCGGTGCCTCGGGCGGTTCACCCGGTCCGGCCAGACAGTCGGCGACGCCGCTACCCCCGCCGGTCGGCAGATTGACCGGCAGGCATTCGCGGCCGAAGGCTGCACGGATCTCTTCGAGCCGCGCCGACAGGTCGGTGTCGGGGGCGTCGATCTGGTTGACGATCACGATCCGGCACAGCCCGCGGGTCTGGGCGAGCAGGCCGGTGCGCCGCGTGCCGGGCTCGATGCCGCGCCGGGCATCGACGACGAGGGCGACCGTCTCGACCGCGTCGAGCGCCGCCAGCGCCCGTCCGGCGAAGTCGGGATAACCCGGAGTGTCGAGCAGATGTGCCCGCACGCCATCGCGCTCGAAGTGCGCGCAGGCCACTTGCAGCGAATGGCCGTTGGCCTTCTCGAGCGGGTCATGGTCGCAGACGGTATCGCCGCGTGCGACGCTGCCCGCGCTGGGGATCGCCCCGGTAGCGGCAAGCAGTGCCTCGATCAGGGTGGTCTTGCCGACGCCCGCATGGCCGACGAAGGCCAGCGTGCGCAGGTTCACGCTCGGGTGGGCTGACATCCATGCCTCCCTTGTGTCGGGGTCTGGCGTAGGATGAAGCGATCCGGCGGCCGGCGCAAGCCTCGGGCCTCAGCCCTGGTAGGGGTCGGGAATCCTGAAACGCCCGAGCAGCCGGGTTTCGAGCGCCTGCATGATCTGCGCCGGCTCGTCGTGTTCGTGGTCGTGGCCGCAGGCGTGCAGGACGCCGTGGATCACCAGGTGGGCAAGGTGGTGGGCCAGCGGAATGTTGCGTTCGCGCGCCTCGCGCTCGAGCACCGGCAGGCAGATCACGATGTCGGCAACGACCTCGGGCAGCCCGGGCGCACCCGGCGCCATGTCTTCGGCCGAAAGCGCGTAGACGAAGCTCAGGACATTGGTCGGATAGTCGCGGCCCCGGTAGGCGTGATTGAGCTGCCGGCCTTCGGCTTCGCCGACGAAGCGCAGCGTCAGCGCGGCGTCGGCGTCGATCGCGGCGGCCACCCAGCGGCGCAGCTGGGCGCGCGAGGCCGGCAGCGCTGCGATGCCGTCGCCGCGCTGCAGGGCCAGCGACAGCGCCGGCGGCCGCTTGCGGGGCTCAGTCCTGCCGGCTCGCGAAGCGCTCATAGGCGTCGACGATCCGGGCCACCAGCGGATGGCGCACCACGTCGCTGCTGTCGAACTCGACGAAGCTGAGTCCGCGCAGGCCCTGCAGCACCCGGCGCGCCTCGATCAGGCCCGAGGCCTGGCCGCGCGGCAGGTCGACCTGGGTGGCGTCGCCCGTGACGACCGCCCGCGAACCGAAGCCGATCCGCGTCAGGAACATCTTCATCTGCTCGGGCGTGGTGTTCTGCGCTTCGTCGAGGATGATGAAGGCGTTGTTCAGCGTGCGCCCGCGCATGTAGGCCAGCGGTGCGATCTCGATTGCCTGCTTGTCGAACATGCGCGCGGTGCGCTCGAAGCCGAGCAGGTCGTAGAGCGCGTCGTACAGCGGGCGCAGGTAGGGGTCGACCTTCTGGGCGAGGTCGCCGGGCAGGAAGCCCAGCCGCTCACCGGCCTCGACTGCCGGCCGGGTCAGCACGATGCGCTGGATCAGGTCGCGCTCGAGGGCGTCGACCGCGCAGGCCACGGCCAGATAGGTCTTGCCGGTGCCGGCCGGGCCGATGCCGAAGGTGATGTCGTGCGAGAGGATCTTGCGCAGGTATTCGCGCTGGCGCGGCGTGCGCCCCTGCAGGTCGCTGCGCCGGGTCTGCAGGACCGGTGACTCCTCCTCGTCGGGCTGCACGCCGCCTGCCAGCGGTGCGCGCCGCTCGACCAGGCCGAGCTGGATGTCGTCGAGCGACAGCGGGTTCTCCGAGAGCGTCCAGAAGTGCTCGAGCGTGGCCCGTGCCTGGCGGGCTGCCGGGGCCGGGCCGTCGATCGAGAACACGTCGCCCTTGCGCGCGATGCGCACGTCGAAGGTTTCCTCGATCTGGCGCAGGTTCTGGTCGAGGGGTCCGCACAGATTGGCCAGCCGCCGGTTGTCGGCGGGGGTCGGGCTGAATTCCAGTGTCTTGGCTTTCAAGGGGGAGATCACAGGGGAAGCGAGGACGCATGCTCGCGGGTGATGACTTCGCCGCGCAGCGAATGCGGCAGGGCGGCGGTGATCCGGACGTCGACGAAAGTCCCGAGCAGCCGCTCGGGGCCGGCGAAATTGACGACCCGGTTGTTGTCGGTGCGGCCCGACAGTTCGCTGGCGTTCTTGCGGGCGCGGCCGTCGACCAGCACGCGCTGCACGGTGCCGACCATCGCCGCGCTGATTCGCGCGGCATTGGCGTCGATCGCTGCCTGCAGCCGCTGCAGCCGATCGAGCTTGATCGCCTGCGGCGTGTCGTCGGGCAGGTCGGCTGCCGGTGTGCCGGGGCGGGCGCTGTAGACGAACGAGAACGACTGGTCGAAGCCGACATCGTCGACGAGCTTCAGCGTGCGTTCGAAATCCTGCTCGGTTTCGCCGGGAAAGCCGACGATGAAGTCCGACGACAGGCTGATGTCCGGGCGGGCCGCCCGCAGCCGGCGGATGATCGACTTGTATTCGAGCGTGGTGTAGGCGCGTTTCATTGCCGCCAGCACGCGGTCGGACCCCGACTGCACCGGCAGGTGGACGTGGCTGACCAGCTTGGGGAGGCTCGCATAGGCGTCGATCAGCCGTTGCGTGAATTCGTTCGGGTGCGAGGTCGTGTAGCGGATGCGCTCGATGCCGGGAATCTCGGCAACGTATTCGAGCAGCAGCGCGAAGTCGGCCGGCTCGCCATCGGCCATCGGGCCGAGATAGGCGTTGACGTTCTGGCCGAGCAGCGTGATCTCGCGCACGCCCTGGGCGGCCAGCCCGGCAACCTCGGTCAGCACATCCTCGAACGGGCGCGACATCTCTTCGCCGCGCGTATACGGAACGACGCAGAAGCTGCAGTATTTCGAACAGCCTTCCATGATCGACACGAAGGCCGTATGGCCGTCGACGCGGGCCGGCGGCAGATTGTCGAACTTCTCGATCTCGGGAAAGCTGATGTCGACCTGGGGCTTGCCGCTGGCGCGCCGCTGCGCGATCAGCTCCGGCAGCCGGTGCAGCGTCTGCGGGCCGAAGACCACGTCGACGTAGGGCGCCCGCGCGATGATCGCCGCGCCTTCCTGGCTGGCCACGCAGCCGCCCACGCCGACGATCAGTCCGGGGCGCTCGCGCTTGAGCGAACGGACGCGGCCGAGGTCGGAAAAGACCTTCTCCTGCGCCTTCTCGCGCACCGAGCAGGTGTTGAACAGGATAATGTCGGCCTGGGCCGGATCGTCGGTCGGCTCGACGCCTTCGGCCTCGGCGAGCACGTCGGCCATGCGGTCCGAGTCGTACTCGTTCATCTGGCAGCCGAAGGTCTTGATATAGAGCTTGCGGGTCACGGGCATTGCTGCGCCTTGGTCGCCAGTGCTGCGCCTCGGTCGCCGGGAGTGGTAGAGATGGGTGGGCTTGAACCACCGACCTCGGCATTATGAGTGCCGCGCTCTAACCAGCTGAGCTACATCTCCACGGGTTGCCTGCCCGGCACATGTCGTGCCGTCGTTCAGGACACGGGCTCCGGCGACTGCCCGAAGCCGACTGCCTGAAGCGGATGCCAAGCCGTACATTCTGACTGGCGGGCGGCATCGTGTCAAGAATCAGGCGGCTGCCCGGCGCAGCGCATCGCGGGTCTCACGGGCCACGCGAGCCGCCGCCTCGGCCCAGTCGGCGCCGCCGCTCGCATAGAGGATCGCGCGCGACGAATTGACCAGCATGCCCGGGCTGGAGCGGGCCCGTCCGGCCTGCACCGTCGCGTCGATGTTGCCGCCCTGGGCGCCGATGCCGGGCACCAGCAGCGGCATTTCGCCGACCAGGGCGCGGACCCGGGCCAGTTCGGCCGGAAAGGTCGCGCCGACCACCAGACCGAGCTGGCCGCCGCGGTTCCAGTCGCCGGCTGCCAGCCGGGCGACCCGCTCGAACAGGCGCTCGCCGGTGTCGAGTTCGAGAGCCTGCAGGTCGCTGCCGCCCGGATTCGAGGTCCGGCACAGCAGGAAGACGCCGCGCCCGGGCCGCGCCAGCCAGGGTTCGATCGAATCGAAGCCCATGTACGGGTTGACCGTGACGGCGTCGGCCTGGTAGCGGTCGAAGGCTTCGATCACATAGCGCTCGGCCGTGGCGCCGATGTCGCCGCGCTTGCCGTCGAGCACCACCGGGATGCCAGGGTGCTTGCGGTGGATGTGCGCGATCAGGGCTTCGAGCTGGGTCTCGGCGCGGGCGGCGGCGAAGTAGGCCATCTGGGGCTTGAACGCGCAGGCGAAGGGCGCCGTGGCGTCGGCGATTCCCCGGCAGAAGGCCAGGACTGTGTCGGGATCGTCGGGCGCGCCGAGGGTCGCGGGCAGCTTCGCGGGGTCGGGGTCGAGCCCGACGCACAGCATCGAGTCCGATTTCCGCCAGGCCTGTTCGAGCGATGAGAGGAAATCCAAGGCGAGTCTCCAGGGGAAGGCGGTGAGGAAGGCGGTGATCGGAAATCGGGCATTCTAGCGGCGCTTGCCGGGCGCTCCGGTGGCGGCCGGCCTGCCCGCCACCGGCTTGCCCCATGATGCACGGCATCTGGATAAAATGAATCTCCGATTCCTCCACCACTGAGCCGGTCGCGCCCAGGCGTTCCCGGCCCGAAAGGCAGGCATGCAATGAAGAAAGCGATCTCGATCCTTGCCGTCTCGGCGTTTGCGCTGGCCGGCTGCGGAAACATGTCCGAAACCCAGCAGCGTACGGCTGTCGGCACCGGGCTCGGTGCGCTGGCCGGCGCTGCCCTGGGCAGCGCAGTCGGCGGCAGCGGCACGGCGACCCGCAATGCGGCGGTGCTCGGCGCGGCGGCCGGTGGCATCGGCACCTATGTCTGGTCCAGGCGCATGGAAGAACAGAAGCGCGCCATGGAGCAGGCCACGGCCGGCACTGATGTCGGCGTTACCCAGACCGCCGACAACCAGTTGCGGCTCGACATCCCGAGCGACATCTCGTTCGACGTGGGGCGTGCCGACATCAAGCCGAACTTCCGCCCCATCCTCGATCGCTTCGCGCAGACGCTGCAGGAGAATCCGACCACCACGGTGCAGGTCATCGGCCATACCGACAGCACCGGCAGCGATGCCGTCAACAACCCGCTGTCGGTCAACCGCGCGGCCAGCGTGCGCCAGTATCTGGCCGATCGTGGTGTGAGCCCGTCGCGCATCGGTGTCGACGGCCGCGGTTCGTTCGAGCCGATTGCCGACAACTCGACGGCAGCGGGCCGGGCCCAGAACCGCCGGGTCGAGATCTACGTCGGCGAGCCGCACAGCTGATCGCAACGAAAAAGGCCTGAGTCCGGCATCCCGGACCCAGGCCTTCGGGTGGTGGCCGGCCCGGGTTTCCCGGGCCAGGCCGACCGTCGGCGATTGCCGGACGGGGATTACATCCCCATGTCCATGCCGCCCATTCCACCCATGCCGCCCATTCCCGGGGGCATGCCGCCGGCAGGCTTGTCTTCCGGCGCCTCGGCGATCATCGCGTCGGTGGTCAGCATCAGACCGGCGATCGAAGCGGCGTTCTGCAGCGCGGTGCGAGTGACCTTGGTCGGGTCGACCACGCCCATCTCGAGCATGTCGCCGTAGCTGCCGTTGCTGGCGTTGTAGCCGAAGCCACCCTTGCCCTCGAGGACCTTGGCGACGACCACGCTCGGCTCTTCGCCGGCGTTGGCGACGATCTGGCGCAGCGGCTCCTCGATCGCGCGCAGCACGATCTTGATGCCGGCTTCCTGGTCGCTGTTATCGCCCTTGACCTTGATCGCCGAGCGGGCGCGCAGCAGCGCCACGCCACCACCGGCCACGATGCCTTCCTCGACGGCCGCACGGGTTGCGTGCAGGGCGTCTTCGACACGCGCCTTCTTCTCCTTCATCTCGACTTCGGTGGCAGCACCGACGCGGATGACGGCCACACCGCCGGCCAGCTTGGCGACGCGTTCCTGCAGCTTCTCGCGGTCGTAGTCGCTGGTGGCTTCCTCGATCTGGGCACGGATGGCCTTGACGCGGGCTTCGATCGCCTTGGTGTCGCCGGCGCCGTCGATGACGGTGGTGTTTTCCTTGCCGACTTCGACACGCTTGGCGCGGCCGAGATCCTCGATCGTGGCCTTCTCGAGCGTCATGCCGGTCTCTTCCGAGATCACGGTGCCGCCGGTCAGGATGGCCATGTCTTCGAGCATCGCCTTGCGACGGTCACCGAAGCCCGGCGCCTTGACGGCGACGGTCTTGAGGATGCCGCGGATGTTGTTGACGACCAGCGTCGCCAGGGCTTCGCCTTCGACTTCCTCGGCAATGATCAGCAGCGGCTTGCCGGCCTTGGCCACCTGCTCGAGCACCGGCAGCAGCTCACGGATGTTGCTGACCTTCTTGTCGTGCAGCAGCACGAACGGCTCCTCGAGGACGGCGACCTGCTTGTCCGGGTTGTTGATGAAGTACGGCGACAGGTAGCCGCGATCGAACTGCATGCCCTCGACGATGTCGAGTTCGTTCTCGAGCGACTTGCCGTCTTCGACGGTGATCACGCCTTCCTTGCCGACCTTCTCCATCGACTCGGAAATGATCTGGCCGATCTCGTCGTCGGAGTTGGCCGAGATCGAGCCGACCTGGGCGATTTCCTTGGTGGTCGTGCAGGGCTTGCTGATCTTCTTCAGCTCTTCCGTCAGCGCGCCGACGGCACGGTCGATGCCGCGCTTCAGGTCCATCGGGTTCATGCCGGCGGCGACGTACTTCATGCCTTCGCGCACGATCGCCTGGGCCAGCACGGTGGCGGTGGTGGTGCCGTCACCGGCGTTGTCCGAGGTCTTGGAAGCGACTTCCTTGACCATCTGGGCGCCCATGTTCTCGAACTTGTCCTTCAGTTCGATTTCCTTGGCGACGGAAACGCCGTCCTTGGTGACGGTCGGGGCGCCGAACGAACGCTCGAGCACGACGTTGCGGCCCTTGGGGCCCAGCGTGACCTTGACTGCATTGGCCAGCAGGTTGACGCCGTTGATCATGCGGCTGCGCGCGTCATCGGCGAAGAAAATCTGTTTGGATGCCATCTTCGTCTAACTCCTCGAAATCTCGTTGCTTACTCGACCACGGCCATGATGTCTTCTTCGCGCATCACCAGCAGCTCGTCGCCATCGACCTTGACGGTCTGGCCGCTGTATTTGCCGAACAGGACCTTGTCACCGACTTTCACGGCCAGGGGGCGGACTTTGCCGTCATCGCCGACCTTGCCATCACCAACGGCGAGGATCTCGCCCTGATCCGGCTTCTCGGCGGCGTTGTCCGGGATCACGATGCCCGAGGAGGTCTTGCGCTCGTTGTCCAGGCGCTTGATGATCACCCGATCATGCAAAGGACGCAGTTTCATGCGATTTGGCTCCGGTTTGGGTAAAAAGCGAACAGATGAAACCAGAAGGCCGGATGTTCCGGCCTTCGACATTTCCGTGGAGCAGTGCGATTGTTAGCACTCATCTCCAGCGAGTGCTGATTCTAGGGGTCTGTGCGGGATTTTTCAAGTCGCGGCGTGCCGGCCGGCCGCCGGACCGGCCGGATCCGGCCCCGGCCGACCCCCGGCTTGGCGGTATGCTCCCGGGTTTGCCCGGCACATGCTGCCCGCCACATCCCGCCTGCCACATCCTGCGATACCGGCTCCGATGCGCTACCTGACCACTTTGCTGCGGCGCAGTCGCCGCCTCTTCTTCGTTCTGGTGAAGGTCTTGCTGCCGGTGATGATTGCCGTGCAACTGGGCCAACGGATGGGCTGGGTCGACGCGATCGCGAATGCGATCGCACCGGCAATCGGCTGGCTGGGTTTGCCGCCGGAGGCCGGCATCATCTGGGTGACCAGCGTCTTCGTCGGGGTCTACGGGGCGATCGGCGCCCTGGTCGGTTTCGCGCCGACCCTGGAAATCAGCACCGGCCAGTTCAGTGCGCTGGCGGCGATGGTTCTGTTTGCCCATGCCCTGCCGGTCGAGCAGGCCATCGTCAGGCAGGCGGGCGCCAGCTTCTGGGCCACTGCCGGCCTGCGGGTCGGTGCCGCCCTGCTGTATGGCGCGGCCATTACCTGGGTATGCCGGGTTACCGGGGTGCTGGCCGAGCCGCTTTCGCTGGACTGGCTGACCAGCGCGGGCGGGCAACCCGATGCCGGCTTCCTCGAGTGGCTGGCGAGCACGGCCCTGTCGCTGGGGCTGACCTTCTTCATCATCGCCTTCCTGCTGGTGCTGCTCGATTTTCTCGAATGGGTCGGGGCGACACGCCGGATCACGGCGGTGATGGCGCCTGTGCTCCGGGTGTCGGGCTTGCCGCCCGAGGCCGCGCCGGTGACCACGGTCGGTGTGCTGCTGGGGCTGACCTACGGCGGAGCGCTGATCATCGAGGAGGCCCAGCGCCGGGCCTTCTCGAAGCGGACCCGCTTCCTGGCGCTGGCCTGGCTGTCGTTGTCGCACGCGCTGATCGAAGATACGCTGTTGCTTCTCGCCCTGGGCGCCAACGTCTGGATCATCCTGGTCGGCCGCTTGCTGCTGACCATGGCGATCGTGGCGGTGCTGGCCGCCCTGCTGAGAAATCACGACGGCGACCCCGGGTCGCTGGCAAGACCTGATGACGACACTGGATCTCTTTCCGGAGCCGGCGCCCGGCGAAGTTGAGCGCATGGGGCCCTGCGCCTTCGTGCTGCGCGGGTTTGCCCTGCCCGCGGTGGCCGGCTTGCTGCCCGCCGTGGCGGCTATCGAGGCCCGGGCACCGTTCCGGGCCATGATCACGCCAGGCGGTTTCACGATGTCGGTTGCGCTGACCAATTGCGGCGCGCTGGGCTGGACCTCGGACCGGCGTGGCTATCGCTACAGCCGGGTCGATCCGGACAGTGCCCGGCCGTGGCCGGCCATGCCGGCGGTTTTCAGCGCGCTGGCGCGCTCGGCGGCGGCCGAGGCCGGCTTCGACGGCTTCGAGCCCGATGCCTGCCTGCTCAACCGCTATCTGCCAGGCGCCCGGCTGTCGCTGCACCAGGATCGCAACGAGCGGGATTTCGATGCCCCGATCGTGTCGGTCTCGCTGGGCATGACGGCGGTTTTCCTGTTCGGCGGTCATGCGCGTGGCGACAGGGCGGCGCGGGTGTCGCTTCGCCATGGCGACGTCGCCGTCTGGGGCGGCGAGGATCGCCTGCGCTATCACGGCGTGCTGCCGCTCAAGGGCGAGCCGCACCCGCTGCTTGGCGGCCAGCGCATCAACTTCACCTTCCGCAAGGCAGGTTGACCCCGAACGAAACGAAGCGCCAAAAGAAAACGCGCTGCCAGGCAGCGCGTTCTCAGCGGATCCGCTTGCGGCGGCTGCCTCGTGGGCGCCTGCCGCTACCCGGGCCCGATTACAGCGGCTTGATCGCCGAAGCCTGCAGGCCTTTCGGGCCTTGCTTCACGGTGAATTCGACGCGCTGGGCTTCCTGCAGCGTCTTGAAGCCGCTGCCCTGGATTTCCGAGAAGTGCGCGAAAAGATCCGCGCTGCCATCGTCGGGGGCGATGAAGCCGAAGCCCTTCGATTCGTTGAACCACTTGACCGTGCCGGTTGCTCTGCTCATGTTGCGCTCCATTGATAACGCGTTACTGAAAAAACGCCGCGGGCTTGGCGCGCCTGCGGTGGCAAACAAATCAAGAGAGCACAACCAGGTATTCCAGGCCGGGTTACGGCCGCGCTGCACGAAGGCAACGGGTTTGACACGAGAGAGTGGGGTCTGCTTGAACAAGTATGCGGGCGCGACCTTACCTCACGCCGCGGGGCTTGTCCAGAGAAAGTTCCGAAAAGGGTGCCGGGTTCACTCGGGCTCGACGCCCAGCGCGACCAGGAAGCGCGAAACCATGTTGTAGGTGGCGACCGTGGCGATGAACTCGACCAGCGCCTGGCGGGGCAGCCGGGCGGCGAGTGCCTCGAAGGCCGTGTCGTCGACCTGCACCGAACGGGTCATCTGGATGGCCACCTGCAGGGCAGCCCGTTCCCGGGCATCGAACAGGCCGGTGTCGCTGGCGGCGCGCTGTGGATCGCGCAGCGCGTCGACCTGGGCCTGGCTGCCGCCGGCCTCGATGAAGAGCGGTGCGTGATGGATGAACTCGTATTCGGCACCGTTGAGCACGGCGACCACGCACATCGCCAGTTCGCGCAGGCTGGCGGGCAGCGACAGCCGGGTGCGCACGGCGCCCAGGTGGGCATTCCAGCCGCGGGCCAGTTCGGGGCTGTGCAGCAGCATCCGGTCGAGGTTGAGCAGGCTGCCGCCGCGCCGGGCGCGTACGGCGTCGACGATTTCCCACGGTTCGGCGAGATCGGCGCTGACGTAGGGAATTCTGGCCATCGGGAGACTCCTTGTCGTGTTCAGGCGATCCGCGAATAGCCGCCGGCCGGCCGGCCACCCTGGCCGAGGTAGGCGTCGAACACCATGGCGACCGCCCGCACCAGCAGGCGGCCGCGCGGCAGCACGGTGATCCCGCTGTCGTCGATGGCCACGGCGCCCGCTTCGACCAGCGGTGCCAGCGCGGCCAGTTCGCGCTCGAAGTGGCGGGGGCCGTCCACGCCCCGGCGCCGCGCGAGCCAGCCCCAGTCGAGGGCGAACCGGCACATCAGCGACTCGATCGCGTCGCGCCGGATGAAGTCCTCGCGGTTCATCCGGATACCGCGGGCCACCGGCAGGCGGTCGGCGGCAAGGGCATCGTAATAGGCCTGCAACGGCTTCTCGTGTTGCGAATAGACATCACCGACCGAGGCGATCGCCGACACGCCCAGCGCGATCAGGTCGCCGCCGGCGTGCGAGGTATAGCCCTGGAAGTTCCGGTTCAGCCGGCCTTCGCGCTGTGCCACGGCCAGCTCGTCGTCGGTCCTGGCGAAATGATCGAGCCCGAGGTACAGGTAGCCGGCCGCCTCGAACATGCGCACGGCCTCCTCGAACATCCGCGCCTTGTCGGCCGATGCCGGCAGGTCGTCCTCGGAAATCCGGCGCTGCGGCTTGAACACCGTCGGCAGATGGGCGTAGTGGTACAGCGCGATCCGGTCGGGGCCCGCGGCGATCGTCTGTTCGACCGTGCGCCGGAAACGCTCGGGCGTCTGTTTCGGCAGTCCGTAGATCAGGTCGACGTTGACCGAGCGAAAGCCCGACTCGCGAGCCGCATCGATCAGGGCGATCGTCAGTTCGGCCGGCTGGATCCGG
>JBAYOD010000078.1:0-12962 GCA_041678445.1 Burkholderiaceae bacterium
CCCGGTTGTCGTTTCGAGCGCCAGCGCCGGACCGGCCAGCCAGCTCCAGTTCGCCAGCGTCACCTCGGCGATCTCCGCTTCGCCGGCAACCGCCAGCGGCTCGAGATCGATCTGCGCGCTCGCACCGATCCGCTCGCCAGTGCCGGCACGTGCGGCCAGCGTGAGGCTGGCAGGTTCCCGGGCGGGCACCGCCAGCCCGTTCAGCTCGATGGCCAGTTCGTCGAGCCGGATCTGGAGCGGCTTCGGCGTGAAGGCCTGGTCGTCGAAATGCAGCTGCCCGCCATCGATGGCGATGGTCCCGATCGACCAGGTAAAACCCGGATCGCCGGCTGCGCCGGATGGCGCCGCACCTGGCTGCTCCATCGTGCCGCCCGCCACCTGCTCCGGCTGTTCCGCCTGCTCCGGCTGTTCCACCTGCCCGGGCTGTTCCACCTGCCCGGACTGCACAGCCTGCTGCGGCGCGAGTGCCTTCATCACCGGTTCGAGGAAACCGTCTTCATCGGCACGCCGCGCGATCACCAGTTCGGGCTGGTCGACCGCGATGCGCTCGACCGCCAGACTCGGCCCAGTCAGGTTTGGTCCAGCCAGGCCCGGGCTGGTCGGGTTCGACCCGGCGTTACGCGACCCGCCAAGATCGAAGGCGATGCCGCTGGCCTCCAATGCCGGCAGCTTCAGCAGCGGCCGGTCGTCGGGCTGGCGGATCTCGATTCCACCCAGCGCCGCCTGCCCGGTGGCGCTGAGCTGCACCGGGCGGTCGCGCGGCGCGCTGAAGTTCAGGGTGAACTGCCCGGCCAGCGCCCCGGATACGAGCCGGACCGGCAACTGCTGCGGCAGATAGGCAAGCCAGCGTGGCAGATCGAAGGCCTCGATCGACAGTTCGACCGCGCCGGTCGGTTCCGGCGCGAAAGGCAGCATCCGGCCGGCAGCCTGGATCGGCGCCCCGTCGACGACCGCCTCGAATCCCGGCTCGACCTCGATCTGCTGGTCGACCGGCAGGCTCGATATGAAGGGCACGCGCAGACCGATTCCGGTGGCGTGATGGCGCAGGTCGAGCAACCGGTCGTCGACCACGAGGTTGCCATCGGTCAGCGCGATGTTGGTGACCGAGAATTTCGCGGGCGCCCGGCTCTCGTCGGGCTGCGCAGGCGCGTCGTCCGGCGCGCTGAACGCGGCGACCAGATCGACACCGTCATAGACCCCTGCGGCGCTGCGGGCGACGAAGATCTCGGGCCGCTCGATCCTCAGCCGCTCGATGACCGGCGCGAGGTGGCGCAGCGAACGCCAGGACAGGTCGGCTTCCAGCCCTGCCAGCCGCAGATGGCTGCGGGCGGCACCCTGGCTGCCGTCGAGCGCTTCACCAAGTTCCAGCCCTTCCATCCTGAACACCAGGGCCCAGGGGTCGATCTCGACCCGCTCCAGCCGGGCCGGCCGGCCGGTCGCGTCGACCAGTCCGGTGATGATCGCGTCGCGCGCCAGTTTCGGTGCGACGAAGCGCAGGCCCAGGTCCCAGACGACGATAATGACAACGAAGATGGCCAGCACCTGCAGGCCACGGCGCCGCCCGCTGCGCCTGGGCGCAGCGGGCGCCGATGGGGCATCCGTCCCCGGACGCTCAGGCTGTCCCACCGACGGTGAGCCCTTCGATGCGCAGCGTGGGCTGCCCGACACCGACCGGCACGCTCTGACCGTCCTTGCCGCAGACTCCGACACCGGAATCCAGCTGCAAGTCATTGCCGATCATCGTGACCCGGGTCAGCGCGTCCGGTCCGTTGCCAATGAGGGTCGCCCCCTTGACCGGATACTGCAGCTTGCCGTTCTCGACCCACCAGGCCTCGGAGGCCGAGAACACGAACTTGCCGTTCGTGATGTCGACCTGGCCGCCGCCGAAGTTGGCCGCGTACAGCCCGCGGTCGATCGACGCGAGGATTTCGGCCGGGTCGCGATCGCCGTTGAGCATCAGGGTGTTGGTCATCCGCGGCATCGGCAAGTGGGCGAAGGACTCGCGCCGGCCGTTGCCGGTGACCGGCACCTTCATCAACCGGGCATTGAGCGAGTCCTGCATGTAGCCACGCAGGATGCCGTCCTCGATCAGGACGTTGCGCTGCGTGGGATTGCCCTCGTCGTCGATGTTCAGCGAGCCGCGCCGATCGGCGATCGTGCCGTCGTCGACGACGGTCACCCCTCTGGCTGCCACCCGCTCGCCGATGCGCCCGGCGAAGAGCGACGAGCCCTTGCGGTTGAAGTCGCCCTCCAGGCCATGGCCGACGGCTTCGTGAAGCAGGACGCCGGGCCAGCCCGGGCCCAGCACGACCGTCATCGTGCCGGCCGGCACCGGTCGGGATTCGAGATTGGTGAGCGCCGCCCGGGTGGCATCCTCGACATAGCCGGCGATGACTTCATCGTCGAAATACGAGAGGTCGAAGCGGCCACCGCCACCACTGTGACCCTGCTCGCGGCGGCCACCCTGTTCGGCGATGACCGTCACCGACAGGCGCACCAGCGGCCGCACGTCGGCGGCAATCACCCCGTCGGAGCGGGCCACCAGCACGACGTCGTACTCGGCGGCCAGGCCAGCCATGACCTGGACGATGCGCGGGTCGCGGGCCCGGGCGAGTGCCTCGACGCGACCCAGCAGATCGATCTTCAGCGACGCCTCGTGGCGTGCGATGGGATCGTCACCCGGGTACAGCAGACGACCCTGCACCGGGTTGAGCGCAGCCGCCACCCGCGTGCGTCCGGCGCCACTGCGCGCAATCGTGCGTGTGGCACGCGCTGCCGACAGCAGCGCCTCGGCCGTGATGTCGTCGGAATAGGCGAAGGCGGTCTTGTCGCCCGACACCGCCCGCACCCCGACGCCGCGGTCGATCGCAAAGCTGCCCGCCTTGACGATTCCTTCCTCCAGGCTCCAGCCCTCGCTGCGGGTGAACTGGAAATAGAGGTCGGCGTAATCGACCCGATGCTGGAAGATCTCGGCCAGCGCCGCTGTCAGCCGGCTCTCGTCGAGTCCGGCGGGTTCGAGCAGGATCCGGCGCGCGATCGCCAGATGTTCGATGGAGGAGTCGATCGGTTTCATCTGCGCATCCTAACCCAGTGCAGGCCTCACAACACCCGGTGACCGAGCGCCGGCAGCATGGTGCGTACCTGCTCGATCCGCTCGCGGCGGATGTCTCCGGCAACGATACCCTCACCCTCGGGCAGCACTGCCAGAATCTCGCCCCAGGGGTCGACCAGCATCGAATGGCCCCAGGTGCGCCGGCCATTCTCATGAACCCCGCCCTGCGCCGGCGCCAGCAGGTAACACTGGTTCTCGATGGCACGGGCTCGCAGCAGCACCTCCCAGTGAGCACGGCCGGTGTTGAAAGTGAACGCCGACGGCACCAGGACCAGGTCGACCGGCGCCAGCGCCCGGTAAAGCTCCGGAAAGCGCAGGTCGTAGCAGACGCTGAGCCCGATCCGCCAACGGGTGCCGGCTTCGTCGACATCGGCAACGACCGGCGTGCGCCCGGCCTCGATCGTGTCGGATTCCTGGAAGCGCTCCGCGCCGTTACGCAGGCCGAACAGGTGGATCTTGTCGTAGCGGGCGACCCGAGAGCCGTCGGGCGCATAGGCCAGCGTCGCATTCAGGACCTTGCCGGGATGGCGCGCGGCCAGCGGAATCGTCCCGCCGACCAGCCATATCCGGTGGCGGCGCGCCTGCCCGGCCAGAAAGCGCTGCAGCGGCCCGTCGCCGTCGGCCTCGCGCACCGCGAGCTTGTCGCGGTCGGTGCGTCCGAGCAGCGGAAAGTACTCGGGCAGTGCGACCAGCCGCGCGCCGTCGGCGGCGGCCCGGGCGATCAGCGGTTCGACGGCGGCCAGGCTGGCGTCGACCGAGGCGGCCGACACGGTCTGGATGGCGGCCACGCGCAGCGTCGCGGCCGGGGATTGCGGAGAATCGGACTGGGCAAGGCTCATCGTCGGGCATCCTGTTGCATGGAACTCAGCCGCCCACCGGCGGGGCTTCGAGGGTCGGGCGCGACCGGATTTCCACCTGCGGCTCGGCCCAGGTGCCGGTCACCTGGTACTGCCAGGCAAAGATCTCGCGCAGCGGCTCGCGCAGCAGCCATTGCGCAAGGAAAGTGCCGAGCCCGATCGCCGGATTGGCCAGTGCAGCATAGGCCAGCGAGGCCAGGCCGGCGTTCAGCTCGGGGCGCACCTCGACGAGCAGGTCCTGGGTCTCGGCGGCCAGGCCCGCCGTGCCCGACAGCCGCACCTGGGCGGTGACCCCGCGCATCGTGAAGTCGTCGGTCGCGGCGATCCCTTGCGCAATGCGCGCCGAGCCGGTGATCTCGTCGAAGGCGAAACCCTCGGAGAACAGGTCGCGGAAATCGAAACTGAGCCGCCGGCGCAGCGACTGCAGATTGAGCACTCCGATCAGTTTCGCAATCCCGGGCTCGGTCTTCAGGAATTCACCCTTGCCCAGCGCGAGCCCCAGTTCGCCGGTCAGCGACGGATAGTCGATCGCGAACGGCGAACCGTTCCAGGCGATGTGGCCACGCAGCGAGCCGGCGCCGCTGCGCATCGTACCCGGGTAGCCGAAAACTTCGAGCAGCCGTCCGGCATCGCCGATCGCCAGCTCGAAATCGAGCGCCATGCCCCGCCGCTGCCCGTCGTGCGGAACCCGCCAGCGGCCGCTCGCTGCCAGCCGCGCCGCGGGATGGTCGAGCGTCAGGGTTTCGACTCGCCAGATCGGCGCCGCGTCCGTGCCGGCGTTGACGGCCCGCAGCACCAGCCGGCCCAGCGGGCGCCCGTTGAGCACGAAGGCGTCGGCGGCGATGTCCAGGGCCGGCATCCGACGGGGCGCCGCGTCGATCAGCGAAGCCACGTCGTCGCCGCGCCCCGCCGGAATCTCCAGCCGCTTGAAGCGGGCGTTCAGGGTGCCGATCGATTCTCCCGGCAGCGCGTCGCGCCAGCTGAAGCTGCCATCGATCTCGCGGGCCTGCACGTCCGCCCGCCAGAGGTCGCCACTGCGGGTCGCCGCCAGGTTCACCTGGTTCAGGGCCTTGCCGGCCACGATCAGCACGTCGGTCTGCACCGACACCTCGGTCGGCAGCAGCGACAGGGCTGCGCCTGCCGCGGGGGCGGTCTCCTGAGCCGCAAGCGCGGGCCTGAGCACGGCCGACCATGCATCGAGGTCGACCTCGGGAGCGCGCAACCTGAGCGCGAAACCGGACTCGGGCAACTGCGCCCCGGCGGCCATCGCCAGGATGCCGCGCCGGATCCGTACCGAGCCACCCGCCGCATCGTGCTCCCGCTCCATGAGCAGACGCAGTTCATCCTTGAGCACGGCCGTCACCCGGTCGCGAGCCGGCGCCCCGTCGGTGGTGTCCGGCAGCGGCTGGACCTCGATACGCAGCGGCCAGCGTTCGGCGGCCGGCTTGTCGAAGGGTGCCGGCAGTTTCACGGCCAGGCCGGCAAGCTCGCTGTCGATCGTCATCGAGAGCGCCGCGCCGGCCGCCTCGATCCGTGCCTGCCAGTCAGCGGTCCCGGTCAGCGTCGCGGTCAGCGGATCGTTGGCGAGCTGCCGGATGCCGTCGGCGCTGGCCTGCCCGCTGCCGCGCAGGCGCAAGCGCCCCGACCCCTGCGTTTCGCCTTCGACCCGGATCGGTCCACCCGCGAAACGGCCGGTGAACTCGTGCAGCCGCAGCGAGGCTTCGGTGAACTCGAGCCGCCCGGCCACGTCTTCGAACACGGGCAGCGACCGGGTCAGCCGGACCGGGTTGCCGGCCAGGCGCACGGCTCCGGTCACCCGAGTGTCAGCGATCCGGTCGAGCGGCAGATCGAGTTTCAGATCGAGATCGGCCGCCCCGTCGACCGCGATGCCGGCCACGAAGTCGCCGGCTACGGTGCGCAACGGACTTTCGCGCACGAAGCGCAACATGTCCTGCGCGGGACCCGCCCCGCGCCCTTCGATGCGAAGGCGCGCGTCGTGATACTGCGGAATCACCGCCCGCGTGCGGCCCAGGGTCACCCCCCACAGGCGGCCGGAACGGGCGTCGATGTCCATCCCGTTGCCTTCGAAGACCAGGCGAGCGCCGATCTTCTCGATCACCGGCCAGTCCGGTGCATAGGCGAGCGTGCCGTCGGCGAGCGCAGCTTCGACCCGGAACAGTCCGCTGTCGGGCTGCGAGAACGGAAAATCGAGCAGGTCGCCACGCAGCACGAAACGCACATCGCCGGAGGTACCGGCCCGGATCGCATCGCGGACCCAGTCACGCACCGGTTCGGCAATCACCAGCGGCAGGTAGCGGTATACGCGGGTCGCCCGGGCCCGGGTCAGCCGGCCGCTCAGATCGACCTCTCCGAGCCCCTTGCCGCCGGTGGCGTAGTGCCCGGCCAGCTCGCCGGCCGCATCGGCGTTCGAAAAACGCAGGTGCTCGATCTCGACAATCGTCCGCCGAGGCCGATGCTGCCACGACAGACGTGCATCGACCGCCTCCAGTGGCACGACCGGCTCGGCGAACAGGCCGGGGAAGATCAGCACGACCTTGCGCCCAGCCGCCGCCAGTCGCCCGCCGGCTTCGTTGAAGTCCAGCGTTCCGGACAGGTTCTCGAAAGCCGGCAGACCGAGCCGGCCCGGCTCCGGTGCCGGCCCGGCACGGGCCAGCGACAGGCCTTCGACGCGGGCGGCAACGGTGTAGCCGGCCAGGGTCGGTTGATGATGCTCGTCGAGGTCGTCGCGGTCGCCATCGGCCATCCGCCACGAAGCGGTCAGGTGCTCGACGCTGCCACGGGCCTGCAGCGGCGCCAGCGCCGCGGCGAGATCGGCCGGCAGCGGCAAGCTTCGTGCAAGCCCCAGCAAGCGGCCTGCATCGAAACGCTCCAGCGCGAGTTCACCTCCCGCCAGACGGCCATTGCGTCCGAAATCCAGCCATTGCCGGGCTGTGCCGGCAAGGCTCAGCCGCAGCCCCTCGTCATCGACCAGCGACAGTCGCTGCAGCCTCAGTTGGTAGCCATCATCGTGCATGCGATGCAGGCTCGCTTCGGCGTCGACGCTGTCGAACCGCAGCCCGGTCACCCCCGGCACCGTGTCGACGGCTGCCAGCTTGAGCAGCGCATCGGCGAGCTGTCCGTCGTCGAAATCGACCCACAGACGCAGGCCCGCCTGCCCACGGATCGCGTCGGCCTGCAGCGCCGGCGACCACTGCCGTGCCGGCACCAGCCGGGCCAGCGCCGGCAGATCCACACTTTCGGCCGCCAGGTACAGGCTGCCGCTCCAGCCGCGCCAGTCGTCGAGCAGCTTGCGCATCGAGCCGAAAGCCGGTCGGCGCAGCTCGACCGCAAGCGCCACCCGCCCGGCCAGCTCCGGCACCTCGGGCAGGCGCAGCGACAGCCGATGGCGCCGCCCGATCGACCCCAGCTCCAGGTCGGCCCCCTGCAGACGCAGCGTCTGGCCGGCCTGCCGGTCGGCCCAGTCGATCGTCACCCCGTGCAGCACGATCCGGCGCTGGGCGAACAGCCATGCAAGCCCGCGATGGTCGGCACTGCTGCCGTCGGTCACGCCAGCGCCGGTCGCACCGGCATCGAACGCACCGGGCAACCCCTCGGAGGCCGGCAGGTCGAAACCCGCGACACTGAACCGTCCATCGGTCGCACGTTCCACCCGCAGACCCGGCGCGCTTACCTCGAGCGAGGCCATCCGCAGCTTGCCCAGCAGCAGGCTGCTCAGGGAAATCGTGGCGTATGCCCGCTCGAAACCGAGCGCGGGCGCACCGTCGGGGCCGGTCAGCGACACCCGGTCGATCTCGACCGACGGCCGCAGCCCGTCGAAACCGGTGCGCAGCGCACCGATGTGGACCGGCTGCCCGATCGCTTCCGCCAGCACCTGCCGGGCATGAGGCAGCCACCAGTCGGGATTCGGCCAGACCAGGTAGCGCAGCGCGAGATAGGCCAGACCGGCCGCGAAATACGCGCCGATCAGCAGCACGGCGAGCCCCCGCAGGATTCGGGTGCCCGCGGGGGGGCCCATCGGGGCGCCGGATGGAATTCGCGCGGTCGGCACGATGGCGGTCTCGAAAACTGCGGAACACGGCAGCAGGCGCTAGGATAACCGCCACCGCCGGCGGCTTCTCCGGTACCGGCACTTCACTGTGGCGATCCACGATGCAATTCGAAGCGCAGGCCCGTTCCGGTTTCTTCAGACGTTCGCTGGTGGCACTGTCGGCCCGCCTCGGCGCGGACGCATCGCAGGCGCGACTGGCCGAGCTGGTCGCAGCCCCGCTGACCCCCGCAGCGATCGACGCCCTGATCCGTGCCGAACTCGACCCCCCCGGCGTCACCATCGAAACCGGCCTGCGCCGTGCCCGCCAGTGGCTGATGCTGACCCTGATCGAACGTGACCTGCGCGGCGCGGCCGACCTGGAAGAGGTCTGCCGGGCCATGACGGGCTTCGCCGAGGCGAGCACGCAACGGGCGCTGCAGCAGGCCGCCGCCCCGCTGCTCGAACGCTACGGCCACCCGCTGGACCGTGACGGCCAGCGGCAGGACCTGCTGGCCGTCGGCATGGGCAAGGCCGGCGGCCACGAGCTCAACGTGTCGTCGGATCTGGATCTGGTTTTCGTCTTTCGCAGTGAAGGCGAAACCGAGGGCGAAACCGAGGGCGTCGGGGGGAACGGCCGGATCGCCAGCAGCGAATGGATGCACCGGCTCGCCCGCGGGGCGATCGCCATCCTGTCCGAGATCACTGCCGACGGCTTCGTCTTTCGCGTCGACACCCGGCTGCGCCCGAACGGCGACTCCGGCCCCCTGGTCGTGCCGCTGGGCATGCTCGAAACCTATTTCTATGCGCAGGGCCGCGAATGGGAGCGCTTCGCCTGGCTCAAGAGCCGGGTGATCGCCGATTCGGGCCTGGCCGGCGAAACCGCGCGGGCCGCCGACGAACAGGCCCTGACCCGCATCGTCGAGCCCTTCGTGTTTCGCCGCTACATGGACTACGAGGCCTTCGCAGCGCTGCGCGACCTGCACCGGTTGATCCGCAACGGCGTGGCCAGGCGTGCCGCGCGCGACCCGGAGGCCATCGACGTCAAGCTCGGGCGGGGCGGCATCCGCGAGATCGAGTTCACCGCGCAACTCTTCCAGATCGTGCGCGGCGGCCGCGAACCGGGACTGCGCGACCGGCGCACCCTGGTCACGCTCGCCGCGCTGGCCGACCGCGGCTTGCTCTCCGACGGCGACAGTGCCCGCCTGGCCGAGGCCTACCGGCTGCTGCGCCGCACCGAGCACGCGCTGCAGTATCGTGAGGACGCGCAGACCCACCGCCTGCCCGACGATCCGGCCGTGCGGGCCGACGTGGCCGCGATGCTGCGCCTCGAACCGGCCGCCTTCGAAGCAGCGCTGACCCAGGCCATCGACACCGTCGAGCTCATCTTCGACAAGCTGCTGGCGCCTTCCATGAACGACGATCCCGACCATGCCGGCGGCCCCGACGGCACCGGCCCGGCCGGGCTCGACCCGGAAGTGGCGCGGCGCTATGCGCTGCTGCGCGCAAGCAACCGCTATGCCTCGGCCAAGGCCTCGACGCGCGAGGCCATCGAGCGGCTGCTCGCCGAAGCCCCGCGGCTGGGCACCGGCAACGACGGCCTCGTCCGGTTGGTCGATCTGCTCGAAACGGTCTGCCGGCGCCCCGCCTATGTGGCCCTGCTGGTGGAGTTCCCGGCCGCCTTCAAGCGCGTGCTCAGGCTGCTCGACTGGTCGAAATGGCCAGCCGACTACCTGATGCGCCACCCGGTCGTGCTCGACGAACTGCTCGACGGTGAATTGCTCGAACCGACCGACTATGCCGAATGGGCACGCGAGCTGGCGACCCGCGTCGAATCGGCCCGGCTCGACGACCAGCCCGATGTCGAACGCCAGATGGACCTGGTGCGCGAAGCCCATCATGCCCAGGTCTTCCGGCTGATGGTCCAGGACCTCGAAGGCCGGCTCAGCGTCGAAACCCTGTCCGACCACCTGAGCGAGCTCGCCGACCGGGTGCTCGACCTGGCGCTGACCGTCGTCTGGTCGCAGCTGCGCCAGCGCTTTCGCGAGATGCCGCGCTTCGCAGCGATCGCCTACGGCCGGCTTGGCGGCAAGGAGCTCGGCTACGCATCGGACCTGGATCTGGTCTTCCTGTTCGACGACGATGACGAGCGCGCTCCGGAAACCTACGCCCTGCTGGCCCAGCGCCTGTCGGGCTGGCTGTCGACCCGCACCGCGGCCGGCCAGCTGTTCGAGATCGACCTGCGCCTGCGACCGAACGGCGCAGCCGGGATGCTGGTCTCCACCGTGGCGGCCTTTCGCAACTACCAGCGCGAATCGGCCTGGCCGTGGGAACACCAGGCGCTCACCCGGGCACGCTTCTGCGCCGGTGATCCTGCGATCGGCGCGCAGTTCGAGGCAGTGCGCCGCGAAGTGCTGGCCCGCCGCCGCGACCTGGCCCGGCTGCGCGAAGACGTGATCGAGATGCGCCGCAAGATGCACGACGGCCATCCGAACCGCAGCCCGCTGTTCGACCTCAAGCACGATCGCGGCGGCATGGTCGACATCGAGTTCATCGTCCAGTACCTGGTGCTGGCCCATTCTGCCGACCATCCGGAACTGCAGGACAACCTCGGCAACATCGCCCTGCTCGGCCTGGCCGCCCGCGCCGGTCTGGTCGACACCAGACTTGCCGGACAGGTCGCCGATGCCTATCGCCATTACCGCCGACTACAGCACATCCTGCGGCTCAATGACAGCGAGTACGCGCGCATCGCCCCCGACGACGCCATCGACCAGCGGGCCGCGGTAACCCGGCTCTGGCAGACCGTGCTGGGTGACGACCCGCGGACATTTCATCGCTTCGTCGATCCAGAGATAAAATGAGAGGTTCGATCGTTCACCACGATTCCCAACCCCGATCCCCTGGAGAGATTTCCATGTCGATGGCCGACCGCGACGGTCTGATCTGGTACGACGGCAAGATGGTCGATTGGCGCGACGCCAAGCTCCACGTGCTGACCCATTCCCTGCACTACGGGATGGGCGTCTTCGAGGGCGTCCGCGCCTACAAGACCGAGGCTGGCACGGCCATCTTCCGGCTGGCCGAACACACCCGTCGGCTGTTCAACTCGGCCAAGATCTTCCAGATGCAGCTGCCGTTCACGCCCGAGGAGCTCAGCGAGGCGCAGAAGGCGGTGGTCAAGGCCAACGAGCTCGACTCCTGCTATATCCGGCCGATCGCCTGGATCGGTTCCGAAAAGCTCGGTGTATCGCCGCGCGGCAACACGATCCATGTCGCCATCGCAGCCTGGCCGTGGGGCGCCTACCTAGGCGAAGAAGGCCTGGCCAAGGGCATCCGTGTCAAGACCTCGTCCTACACCCGGCACCACGTCAACATCTCGCTGGTGCGGGCCAAGGCCAGCGGCTACTACATCAACTCGATCCTGGCCAACCAGGAGGTCACCGCCAACGGTTACGACGAAGCGCTGCTGCTCGACACCGAGGGCTACGTCTCCGAAGGCGCCGGCGAGAACGTCTTCATCGTCCGGGACGGCGTTGTCTACACGCCCGACCTGGCCTCCTGCCTGGACGGGATCACGCGCAATTCGGTGATCCAGATCGCCCGTGACAACGGCATCCGGGTTCAGGAAAAACGCATCACGCGCGACGAGATGTATTGCGCCGACGAGGCCTTCTTCACCGGCACCGCGGCCGAGGTCACGCCGATCCGCGAACTCGACGACCGCACGATCGGCGAAGGCCGCCGGGGGCCGGTCACCGGGAAGCTGCAGTCGATCTTCTTCGACGTCGTCGCCGGGCGCAACAAGACCTACGCCGGCTGGCTCTCGCCGGTCTGACGGAGGCAACGATGTCCACCGCTGTCGGAATCACCGATACCAGCGTCGTCGAGATCGGCAGCGAAGACCTGCCGCTGCACTGTCCGAACCCGAAGATGACGCTCTGGTCCGCGCATCCACGCGTGTTCCTCGATATCGTCCACACTGGCGAAGCCGGCTGCCCCTACTGCGGTACCCGATACCGGCTGAAACCGGGGACGGTGCTCCCGGACCATCACTGACGCCGGAGTCCGGCGTCCGATGAAAACGCTGATCGTCGCTCCGAACTGGATCGGCGATGCAGTGATGGCCCAGCCGCTGCTCGCACTGCTGCGCGCGCAGCGGCCGGACGGCGTCATCGACGCGCTGTGTCCGCCGCACATCGCGCCGGTGTTCTCGGCGATGGCCGAGGTCGATTCGATCGTGACGGCAGCCAACGTGCACGGCCGGCTGGACCTGCCCGGGCGCTGGCGCCTGGCCGGCCGGCTTCGCCGTGCCGGCTACGATCGCGCCATCGTCCTGCCCAACTCGGCCAAATCGGCGCTGGTGCCCCGGCTGGCCGGCATCCCGCAGCGCATCGGCTACCGCGGCGAGGCGCGCGGCCTGCTGCTGAACCGGATGCCAGCCGAACCGGCCCGCGGCGACACCCGTCCGCCGATGGTCGAACACTACGCCCGGCTTGCCTTCGAAGCGGGCGCACCGCTGGCCGACCCGATCCCCGATCCGCGCCTGACGATCACCCCGGCGCAGGCAACTGCCGCCCGTGAACGGCTGGCACTGCCGGCCGGTGCCCCGCTGTTCGCCCTGTGTCCGGGGGCCGAGTACGGTCCGGCCAAGCGCTGGCCGGCCCGTCATTTCGCGGCACTGGCCGGCCTGCTGCTCGAGGACTGGCCACAGGCCATCGTGGTTGCGCTCGGCGGGCCGAAGGATCGCCCGGTGGGCGACGAAATCGCCGCGCTGTCCGCCGCCCCGGTGCGCAACCTGTGCGGCGAGACCTCGCTGACCGAGGCCATGGCCCTGCTCGCACAGGCGACCGGCGTCGCCGCCAACGATTCCGGACTGATGCACGTGACCGCCGCCTTCGACCGGCCGATGGTCGCGCTCTTCGGCTCTTCGGACCCTCGCCATACG
>JBAYOD010000079.1:0-12885 GCA_041678445.1 Burkholderiaceae bacterium
CGCGAGCCTCGACGAGGTCGCGCACGCCGAGCAGGTGACATTCGCTTTCCGCCTGGCGGAGAACGAAGCCGATGCCCTGGCCGCCCGCATCGACACGCTGTCCCACGGGCAGGCGCTCTGGCATAACGGCTGACCGTCCCCCACCAACGGTTCCGGCAAACAGTTCGGCGCCAGCCAATGGTTCCGGAACCGCGCACCACGGACCCAGGCGCCCGTCCAGCGCCAACCGGGCGTGGCATCATTACCGGTCGCCGGTGATCTCCGACCGACACAGGTCGACCCCCTACCCACAAGTCGGCCCCGACCGAGACAGGCCAGACGATGCGCAGCCCCTGCTACCGCCTCGGCGCTGCCGAGGCATTCGGAACCCCGTCGGCCGTTCTTGCGGCCGGCTACCTCGGGTATGGCGCGCTGGCCGCCGATGCGGGGCTTCCGCTCTGGCTCACGCTGCTGTCGAGCTTGTCGCTGTGGGCGCTGCCCGGCCAGTTGATCATGATCGAGATGTCGTCGGCCGGTGCGCCGCTGGTGGCGATGGTGCTCGCGGTCAGTTTCTCGGCAGCCCGCTTCATGCCGATGACGGTTTCGCTGCTGCCCGCCCTGCGGGCACCCGGTTCGGGGCGCCGCCGGGAGTTCTTCGCCGCGCACCTGGTCTCGATGACGGGCTGGGTGGCCGCGATGCGCCGGGCACCCGAACTCCCGGCGAGCGACCGCCTGCCGTACTTCTTCGGTTTCGCCGCCACGCTGTGGCTGTGCTCGGTTGCCGCGACCGGGATCGGCCACCTGGCCGCCAGCAGCCTGCCGGCCGCCACAAAGAGCGCGCTGGTGTTCATGAACCCGGTCTATTTCCTGCTCATCCTGCTCGACGATGCCCGCACACGGGTGATGATCCTGTCGCTGATCGCGGGCGCGATCGCCATCCCGCTGCTGCATCGGGTGATCCCGGAGTGGAGCGTTCTGATCGGTGGCCTGGCCGGTGGCAGCCTGGCCTTCGCCCTGCACCGCCTGCTCTCGCGCCATGACTGAAGTGCTGATGGTCGCCATCTGCGGCGCCGCCACCTATCTGTGGCGGGGCCTGGGTGTCATCGTATCGGGCCAGATCCGCACCGACAGTGCGATTTTCACCTGGGTCGGCTGTGTGGCCTGGGCGATGATCGCCGGCCTGACCATGCGCATCCTGCTGCTGCCGAGCGGGGTCCTGGCCGAAACCACGCTGCTCGAACGCGGCATCGGCGTCGCGATCCCGCTGCTGGTCTTCTTCGTGCTGAGCCGGCGCAACCTGTTCCTCGGCGTGGGCTCGGCCTTCGTCACGATGACGCTGCTCACCCTGCTGAATGGCGCCTGAGCGGGCACAGTCGCCCGCCGCCTGCCGAGCTGGTGCCCCCTGCTTCCTGATACCCGCTGTTTTCTGATAACCGCTATTTTCTGATACCCGCTGCTTTCTGATGTCCACTGCTTCCGGATCCTCGCTACAGACCATGCCGCGCTGGCTGGGCGTTCCGATCCTGCTCGTGATCGCCGCGACTTTCGGGGCCAACCATGTCGCGGCACGGCTTGCCTTCGACCATGGCGTCAACGTGACGACTGCGGTGGCCGTGCGCTCGTGCGGTGCCGCCCTGTTCGTGCTGGTGCTGCTGCGCCTGAGCGGCACCGCGCTGCGGATCCCGGCCCCGACGCTGGCCCGCGGCCTGTTGATCGGCGTGCTGGTCGCCGTGCAAAGCGCCTGCCTGTACTCGGCTGTGGCACGCATCCCGGTGGCGCTCGCCCTGCTGGTGTTCAACACCTTTCCGATGATGCTGGGCATGGTCTCGTGGCTGGCCGGTGGCGAACGACCGACGCGGCGCACGCTGCTGGCCATGCCGGTGGCCCTGCTCGGCCTGGCGGTCGCGCTCGACGTCGCCGGGCTGGGCGCTGCCACCCGTTTTCGCGAGATGCTGCCCGGTGTCGGCTTCGCGCTGACCGGCGCCCTGTCGTTCGGTGTCGCGCTGTACCTGATGGGACGCTGGCTGCCGAACACCGACGGCCGGCTGCGCACGCTGATGTTCATGGTGGTGGTCGCCGCGCTGGCGCTGGCGGTCGGCCTGATCGGCGGCACCGGGCCGGGCAGCGGCTTCGCCTGGCCAGTCGACGGCCGCGGCTGGGCCGGCCTGATCCTGCTGACCCTGTTCTACGGCGCCGCGATCACCGGGCTGTTCGTCATCCTGCCCCGACTGGGTGCGGTCAACAATGCGGCGATCATGAACTTCGAACCGGTGGCGGCCCTGGTCATGGGCTGGGCAGTGCTCGGCCAGACCGTCGCGCCGGTGCAACTGGTCGGCGGTGTGATCGTCATCGCCGCCATCGTTTTCCTGACCACCGGGCAGCGCTGAACTGCGGAATACCGAGGCCACCGGGCCCGGCCTGCGATTCACACCTCCCCGCCGCCCCGGTTTCAAGCAGCCACGCGAAGCGCCTGTGCCGCGGCCACCATGTGCTGCAGCGCAGGGATCACCTCGGCCCACTGGCGGGTCTTCAGGCCGCAATCGGGGTTGACCCACAGACGCTCGGCGGGAATGCGCTGGGCGGCTTTCTGCATCAGCGACACGATCTGCCCCTGGCTGGGAATGTTGGGCGAGTGGATGTCGTAGACACCGGGGCCGATCTCGTTGGGGTACTTGAAGTCATCGAACACGTCCAGCAACGCCATGTCGGAGCGGCTGGTCTCGATGGTGATGACGTCGGCATCCATCGCGGCTATGGAGGCGATGATGTCGTTGAACTCCGAGTAGCACATATGCGTATGGACCTGCGTCTCGTCGCGCACCCCGTTGGCGGTGATACGGAAGCACTCGACGGCCCAGTCCAGGTACGCCTGCCACTGCGACTTGCGCAGCGGCAAGCCTTCGCGCAGCGCGGCTTCGTCGATCTGGATGATGCGCACGCCGGCTTGCTCCAGGTCGAGCACCTCGTCGCGGATGGCCAGCGCCAGTTGCCTGCAGGTTTGCGAGCGTGGCTGGTCGTCGCGCACGAAGGACCAGTTGAGGAGGGTGACGGGGCCGGTGAGCATGCCCTTCATCGGCTTGTCGGTCAGCGACTGGGCATAGGTGATCCAGTCGACCGTCATGGCGCGCGGGCGGCGGATGTCGCCAAACAGGATGGGCGGCTTGACGCAGCGCGAGCCGTAACTCTGCACCCAGCCGAACTGGCTGAAGACATAGCCGTCGAGTTGCTCGCCGAAGTATTCGACCATGTCGTTGCGCTCGGCCTCGCCATGCACCAGCACATCCAGGCCCAGGGCCTCCTGCTCGCGCACGCTGCGGGCGATCTCGCCGCGCATCGCGGCCTGGTAGCCTGCGGCGTCCAGGCGGCCGGCCTTGTACTCGCTGCGGGCGTTGCGAATCTCGGTGGTCTGCGGGAAGGAACCGATGGTCGTCGTCGGATACGCGGGCAGTTGCAGGATGGCCGCCTGCTTGCGGGCGCGCTGGGAATAGGCACTCTGGCGCCGACCCATGCGGTCGTCGATGCGCGCCACGGCTTCGGCCACCTGCAGACTGTGCACGCGCGGCGAGGCGCGGCGCGCCGCCAGCGCGGCGGCATTGGCGGCCAGCGCGCCGCTCACCGCATCGCGGCCCTGGCGCAGCGCGACAGCCAGCACTTGCAGCTCATCGAGCTTCTGCACGGCGAAAGCGAGCCAGGGTTCGACCTCGGCATCGAGCTTTTCTTCCAGCGCCAGATCGACCGGCACATGCAGCAAAGAGCACGAGGGCGCGATCCACAGGCGATCACCCAGACGTTCAGCCAGTGGCTCCAGCCAGTCCAGCGTGGCGCCCAGGTCGGTCTTCCAGACATTGCGGCCGTCGATGACGCCCAGCGACAGGACCTTGTGCGGCGGCAGCATGCCGAGCAGCGGCTGCACGTCGTCGCGGCGCCGGCTCACATCGACGTGCAGCCCGGCCACCGGCAGGTTGGCGGCCAGGTGGCGGTTCTCCTGCAACTCGCCGAACCAGGTGGCCAGCAGAATCCTGATGCGACAGGCCTTGAGATGGTGATAAGCCAGATTGAAGGCGTGCTGCCATCCGGCGTCCAGTTCGATCACGAGGATGGGTTCGTCCACCTGCACCCATTCGGCACCGGCGCCCGCCAGGCGATCGAGCAGTTGCGCGTAGACGGGCAGCAGACGTTCCAGCAGGGCCAGCTTGTCGGAATCGTCCTTGGCCTTGCCCAGCGCCAGATAGGTGACGGGGCCGATGATGACCGGCCTGGCTTTCACGCCCTGCGCCCTGGCTTCGGCCAGTTGGTCGAGCAGGCGCGTGGCGTCGAGCCTGAAGTGGGTGTCAGCGTTGAATTCGGGAACGATGTAGTGATAGTTGGTGTCGAACCACTTGGTCATCTCGCCCGCGGCGATGCCGCCGCAGCAACCGGCATGCTCCTCGACCCCTTGTGCCGAGCGGCCGCGCGCGACACGGAAGTAGTTGTCCAGAGCGTCGCCATGAAAACCTCGTGCACGCTCCGGCAGATTGCCCAGCGTGAAGCACATGTCCAGCACCTGGTCATAGAACGAGAAATCGCCGACCGGCACCCAGTCCAGGGCAGCCTGCGCCTGCCAGTGGCGCTGCCGCAGTCGGGCGCCCGCCGCTTTCAACTCGTCGCGGGCCGTTTTTCCCTGCCAGTACGATTCCAGCGCGAACTTCAGTTCGCGCCGCGCGCCGATGCGCGGAAAACCCAGATTGTGCGTACTGACCATGTTCATGACTCCGGCAAATGAAGGTTCAAGACGATCGAGGCGCGATCGAAGAGCCATCATCAGCAAACCGGTTCATGAAGTAAAATGGTCTTTTTTCAATAACCCATCGATTTCATTCATGTCATGCTGGAACGGATCCACCTGGCCATCGTGCTCGAAGTGGAGCGGCAGGGCTGATTGACCGCTGCGGCCGGCGTGCTGTGTCTGACGCAATCGGCGCTCAGTCATTCGATGAAGAAGCTGGAGCAGCAGCTGGGTACCGCCGTGTGGCTGCGCGATGGCCGCCGGCTGCGCTTGACCCAGGCGGGCCGGCACCTGCTGGGCGTGGCGCGGCGTGTGCTGCCGCAACTGGAACTGACCGAGCAGCGCCTTCGCCAGTACGCGGCAGGCGAGCGCGGCACGCTGCGCATCGGCATGGAATGCCACCCATGCTACCAGTGGCTGCTGAAGGTCGTCGCACCCTACCTGGCTGCCTGGCCCGATGTGGATGTCGACGTGAAGCAGAAGTTCCAGTTCGGCGGCATCGGCGCGCTGTTCGCCTACGAGATCGATCTGCTGGTCACGCCCGACCCGCTGTACAAGAGCGGCCTGAGCTTCGAGCCGGTGTTCGACTACGAGCAGGTCCTGGTCGTCGCCCACGGGCACCCGCTGGCCGCGGCGCCTTACGTCAAGCCGCGCCAGCTGGCCGACCAGGTCCTGATCACCTACCCGGTCGAGCCCGAACGGCTGGATGTGTTCAGCCTGTTCCTGCTGCCGGCGGGCATCGCCCCGCGTCGCCACAAGACCATCGAGACGACCGACATCATGTTGCAGATGGTCGCCAGCGGCCGCGGCGTGGCCGCCCTGCCGCGCTGGCTGGTCCAGGAGTACGCGCCGCAGCTCGGCCTGGTACCGGTGCGCCTGGGCGCGCGCGGCATCGCCAAGCAGATCCACCTCGGGGCGCGCAGCGCCGACCTGGGCACCGACTACCTGCGTGCCTTCATCGAGCAGGCGCGACAGTTGCCCGCGGCGGCGACACCTCGCGGGTGACGATCCCGCGCAGACCCTGCGCCGACCCTGAGGAGACCCTGCGCCCGATCAGGATACCGGCACAGCATTCGGCGATAATCGCATCATGGCAGCCTTCAACACCGAAACCGTCACCGCGGTCCACCACTGGGACGACCGCCTGTTCAGCTTCCGCACCACGCGCGACCGCGCGCTGCGCTTCCACAATGGCCACTTCGTCATGCTCGGCCTGGAAGTCGACGGCCGCCCGCTGATGCGCGCCTACAGCATCGCGAGCGCCAACCACGAGGAGCACCTGGAGTTCCTCAGCATCAAGGTGCCCGACGGACCGCTCACCTCACGGCTGCAGCACCTGAAGATCGGTGACAAGGTGCTGGTCAGCCGCAAGCCCACCGGCACCCTGGTCGTGTCCGACCTGCTGCCGGGCAAGCGGCTGTGGCTGCTTGCCACCGGCACCGGGCTCGCCCCGTTCATGAGCATCATCAAGGATCCCGAAGTCTACGAGCGCTTCGAGAAGATCATCGTCGTGCACGGCGTGCGCCGGGTCAGCGAACTGGCCTATCAGGACTATCTGGCCAGCGAACTGCCGCAGGACGAACTGCTCGGCGAACTCGTGCGCGACCAGCTGGTCTACTACCCGACGGTGACCCGCGAGCCCTTCAGCAACCAGGGACGCATCACGGCCCTGCTCGAATCCGGCAAGCTGACCGCCGATCTCGGCCTGCCGCCGATCTCGCCGGCCGAAGACCGCTTCATGCTGTGCGGCAGTGTCGCCATGCTGGCCGACCTGCGGGCATTGCTCGATGCCCGCGGTTTCACGATCTCCCCGCACACCGGCCAGCCCGGCGACTACGTCATCGAGAAAGCCTTCGCGGAGAAGTGATCGGCGTCGTCGGTGCTGCGCCGCACCTCGACGATCTCGAGCCGCGGCGTGCGGCCATCCGGCAGGCGCAGTTCGGCACTCGTGCCGCAGCGACGCCCCAGCAAGGCCCGGCCGACCGGTGACAGCACCGACACCCGCCCCTGACCGGCATCGGCCTGTTCGGGCAGCACCAGGCTGACCGTGCGCAACGCCTCCTCGGCACCGAGCCGATAATCGGTTTCCCCGCCCAGCGCCGCCCGATCAGCCGGCAGCTCCGGCTGGGCCACGATCCTGGCCAGCTCCAGCAGCGAATCGAGGGCCTCGGCGGCATCGTCGAAGCGATCGAGATGCTCGAGGGTGTCCAGAAGATTCCTCAGCGCGCCGGCATCGGCGCTCCCGAGGACGATATCGTCACGTTCCGTGCGCTTCATCAGATTCTCCTTGCAGCCCGGCCGCGCACCTGCCGCGCCCGGGGGGCGGCCGGCGGTGTGCGAATGGGCGATATTGCCGACCGGCCGCCAATGAGGCGCGCCGGGACGACCGTGTCGATGGCGTTATGTGCAGACGGGCAACCCGGCGGGCCGAACCGGCCCTGCCAGGGTCGGGACGAGGCCTACCGGGTCAATACCGGAAAGGCAGGGGTGCTCCGGAGGAGTCGAAGCCTTAGCGACAATGGAATCTGCTGTGCCATATGACCCGACCATAGCACGCAGGATTTTCCTGTCAATGGATGGCCGGCACCTGCCGGCCCGGCCCGCGCCCGACCTCTGCGGGCTCAGGGTCGGGCTTGCGCGAAGGCCGCCAGCAGCGCCTCGGCGCCCTGGGCGCCGCTCACTGCGATCCGTCCGTCGATGACGAAGAACGGCACGCCGCTGACGCCGAGCCGGCGCGCCTCGACGTCGTCTTGGGCAGCCTTGTCCGCCCCCTGGGCGAACGCCTCGCGGATCGTCTCGGGCGACAGGCCGGCCCCGGCAGCCAGCGCCTCGAGGGTGGCGGTCGAAGTCAGGTCGGCGCCCGCCACGAAATAGGCCTCGAACAGCGCCTCCACCACGGCCTGCTGGCGCTCGCCGTCGGCCGCGCCGATCAGCGCATGGGCACGCAGTGTGTTGGGCTGACGGCCGATCTTCCCGAAATCGGGCGCCAGGCCCACGGCATGCGCCGCCGCACTGGCCCGCTGGTAGATGCTGGACGGGTCGGCCGTGCCGAACTTGCGCTGCAGGTAGTCGGCACGGGCCATTCCGGCTTCAGGCAGGTCGGGATTGAGCTGGAACGGATGCCAGCGCACCCGCGGCGCCGGCGCGCCGGGGTGTTCGGCCTCCCAGCGCTCGAGCGCCTGCTCGAGCTGGCGTTTGCCGATGTAGCACCATGGACAGACGACGTCGGAGATCACGTCGATGCGCAGGGTGTCACCGGCAGGGGCGAGGATCGGGTGGCTCGAATCGTTCATCGGGTGCTCCGGTTTCCGGCTGCAGCGGGTTTCCGAGCTCCGCCGGGGGCTGTCCGGCTCCGCCGGGCGATGTTCGATCCTACCCGCTTTTCCGGCCGTGCCTGCGCGATGGCCGCTGCGCCTGCGCGGAAAGCCGCTATCCTGCCGCCATCGCCCCTCACGCCGCCCGGACTGCCTGACCCGATGAGCCTGACCGTACTCGATGCCGCAGCCACCGCCGCCCGCCTGCCCTGGGACGGGCTGACCGAGACCTTGCGCCAGATGCTGGCGCGCCGTCGCGCCGGCCAGGCCGTGGCACCGGAACGGCTCGCCGTGCCGCTGGCCGGGGGCATCCTGCTCGCCATGCCGGCCACCGATGGCGAGTATGCGTCGACCAAGCTGGTCACCGTCTGTGGCGACAATCCGCAGCGCGGGCTGCCGACGATTCTCGGCGAGGTGGTGCTGATGCGTGCCGATACCGGCGAGTGGCTGCTGCTGCTCGACGGGCCGACCGTGACCGTGCGGCGCACGGCTGCGATGTCGGTGCTGGCCGCGACCGAACTCGGCGCGCCGCGCAAGGCCTCGGTGCTGATCGTCGGCAGCGGCGCCCAGGCCCGCGGCCATCTCGACGCCTTTGCCGCCACGCTCGGCGTGGGCCGCGTGCGCGTCTGCTCGCGCCAGCCCCGCAATGCGGCGGCCTTTGCCGCCTGGGCCCGCGAACGCGACATCGACTGCCAGGCCATCGACTCGCCGGCCGCCGCACTGGCCGACAGCGACATCGTCATCACCGGCACCACCAGCCTGCTGCCGCTGTTTGCCGACAACCCCCGGTTCACGGGCTTCGTTGCCGCGGTCGGCGCCTTCCGCCCCGAGATGTGCGAGCTGCCGCCAGCACTCGTGCGGCGAGCCCGGCTGTACATCGACGACAAGCCGGGCGGCCTGCACGAGGCCGGAGATTTCATCCAGGCCGGCGTCGACTGGTCGCAAGTGGTCGCGCTCGAAGACGCGATCGCCGGACACTCGCGGCCCTCGGGCGGGCCGGTGGTCTTCAAGAGCGTCGGCCAGGCCCTCTGGGATCTGGCCGCCTGCCGGCTGGCGCTCGCCACGGCCGCCGCTGCCTGACGGCCGGGGCCGCCTGGACGCCTGATGCCACCTCGCGCGTTCGAGCGCCTGGGGGCAGCCAAGGTGCGGGGGGCTTGGCCGGCGACGCCGTGCCATTCGACGGGAAACCCTCCGGGCCACGGCAATCCGGTTGCCAGTTGCCGGTTGCCGATGGCGAGCATCTTGCCAGCTCTCAGGAGGTCGTCATGCCAGCCGGGTGTGCGCAGCCCGACGTGCTGCCGAGTCAGGTTTGCCGCCGAGCCGGACTGAGGCGGTTTTGCGTTCGACCCCAGGCCACCGTCTGCCAGGACGCGGGGCGAGGCTTTCGGCGCACGCCTTGTGCGCAGCCGAGGAGCGCAGGGCTCGTGGCCACGCGCGTCAGCGCGCACCAATAATCTGACTTGCCGCCGACTGTTTGAGCGAAACGAACGGAGCGAAGCGAAGGGAGTGCAGCGAGTTTCGGCGGCAGGCTACGAGCCCGAAGCACCGCAGGGCACCCCTGCGCCAGCAGGGGCAAGCACCCGGCGTGCGCCGAAAGCCTCGCCCCGCGTCCTGGCCCGCCACGCCTTGTCGCTCGAACGCGAAGCGGTATCAACCGGCGTTATCGCCCGAACACCTGCTTGAGCAGGTCGGTCGTGCGCGCAGCCGGGTTGCTGCGGATCTGCCGCTCCTGCTCGCCAACCATTCGGAACAGACCGTCGAGCGCCTGATCGGTCACGTAGTCGTCCAGATCGAGCGACAGGCCGCCCGCCATCGGCAGCTTGTCGAGGCCGCTGACCAGCGACTTGTAGGCGCGCGTGGCGCCGACCGAATCGACCTTCTCGGCCACCACTGGCCGGAAGGCAGCGAACAGGCGGTCGCGGGTGCGGTCGCTGAAGTAGTCGGTCGCCGCCGTGTCGCCACCGGTCAGGATGGCACGGGCGTCGGCCAGGCTCATCGAGCGGATCGCATCACCGAAGAACTGGCTGGCCAGCGGCACGGCGGCCTCGGCCGCACGGTTCATGCTGAGCACGAAGGCGTCGACCTGGTCCTGCATGCCCGCCATCCGGGCAAGGTCGGTGGCCTTGCGCAGTGACGACGGCACCAGGATGCGGACCGCCTCGTTGCCGAAATAGCCGTCGGGCGCTGCCAGGCTGGTGATCGCCCGCTCGGTGCCGGTGGCCAGGGCTTCCTTGATGCCGGCGATGTCGGTGCCGCTGTCGCCACTGCCGGTCGCACCGGTGCCGCTGCCGGTTGCGTCCGAACCGCTGCCGGCACCGCCCTCGCTGCCCCCCGTCAGGCCCGCGCCGCGTCCCTTGATCAGGTCGTCGAGCCGGGGCAACTGAGCCCGGGCGGCAACGGCTGGCAGCATCCCGATCGCGACCATCACAGCCCCTGTCAGACGCCTGCGCCCTTGCTTCATCATCGTTCTCCAGTTCGATTCGATGCCGGCAATCATGCTACCGCAAGCGCCGCGGGCACCAGACCGATATCATTCGTCAGACAGGCCCCCGGCCTCACCCCGAATGCACATGGCGAACGAGATCCAGTTCGGCGGCGAACCCGCCTCTCCGTCCCTCGAACCGACGATCCGGCTCGTCGCCTCCTGTCGGCTGCCCACCGAGTGGGGCCTGTTCGAGATGCACGGCTTCGAGGAGCAGGCCAGCGGCCGCGAGCACGTTGCGCTGGCGATGGGCCAGATCGCCGATGACGGTCCGCCGGTGCTGGCCCGCGTGCACTCCGAATGCCTGACCGGCGACACGCTGTACAGCCTGCGCTGCGATTGCGGACCGCAGCTCGAAGCGGCCCTGGCGGCAATCGCCGCCGAAGGCCGCGGCGTGCTGCTCTATCTGCGCCAGGAAGGCCGCGGCATCGGTCTGCTGAACAAGATCCGTGCCTACCGCCTGCAGGATGAAGGCGCCGAAACGGTCGAGGCCAACCTGCGACTCGGTCTGGGCGCCGACCTGCGCCGCTACGACATCGCCGCCGAGATGCTGGTGCAGCTCGGCGTGCGCTCGCTGCGCCTGATGACCAACAACCCGCGCAAGATCACGGCGCTCGAGAAAGCCGGCATCACGATCGCCGAGCGGGTACCGCTGCTCATCGAACCGAATCCGCACAACGCCGGCTACCTGCGCACCAAGCGCCAGCGGCTGGGCCACCTGCTCGGCAACCGCCTGCTGCCGACCGACGACACCGCGCCATGATCACGCGCTGCGATGCCCTCGTCGTCGGCGCGGGCATCATCGGCGCTGCCTGCGCCCGCCGGCTGGCCGAAGCCGGGCTTTCGGTGACCGTGCTCGAACGCGAAGCGGCCCCGGCCACCCAGTCCACCGGCCGCAGCGCCGCCGGCATTCGCGTCCAGTTCAGCGAAGCCGTCAACATCAGGCTGTCGGCGGCCAGCCTGGCCGAGTATCGCGAACTGCCCGAAGCCGCCTATCGTCCGATCGGCTATCTGTTCTACGTGCCCGCCGTACAGTGGCCCACGCACCTTGCAGGCCTTGCGCTGCAGCACTCGCTGGGGATGCCGGTGGAGCAGCTCAGCGGCGAGCAGGCCTCGGCGATCGTCCCGGCGCGCATCGACGACATCGCCGGCGCCACCTGGTGCGCCACCGACGGCGTCATCGACCCGCACGGCGCAGCCATGGCCTTTCTGGCCGGGGCGCGCCGCCACGGCGCCGTGCTCAAGACCGGAGCGGGCGTCGAGCGGATCGCCAATGCCGGGTCGGCTGCGGCACCCCGCTGGCAGCTCGGCACCACGGCCGGCGACTTCGAAGCGCCGGTCCTGATCAACTGCACCGGTGCCTGGGCCGGCCGGTTCGCTGCGCTGACCGGCCTCCGGGTGCCGGTCGACGCGGCCCGGCGCATCGTCTTCGCCACCGGACCGCGCACCGGCACCGACAGCCAGCGCAGCTACCCACTGACCGTCGACGTCGGCACCGGCTTCTGGTTCCGCTCCGAAGGCCCGCGCATCCTCTTCGGGCTGAGCAATCCCGACGACACCGGCTTTGGCGAGGGCATCGACTGGCCCTGGCTCGAAACCGTCTACCCGATCGCCGTCGACCGCTTTCCCTGGCTCGAAACCCTGGACCTCGACCGCAAGGCAAGCTGGTGGGGCTATTACGAAGTCACCCCCGACCACCAGCCGGTGGTCGGACCGATGCCGGGTGCCCCGGGCTGGTTCAATGCCTGCGGCTTCTCCGGGCACGGCGTGCAGCAGGCCGCCGCGATCGGCCGCGTCGTCGCGCAGCAGGTCGAGGGGCAAACTCCGTTCATCGACGTGTCGTCGCTGGCGATCGAGCGCTTCGACGGCCCAGGCGGTGCCGCGTCGCAGCGGGAGTCCTTGATCGTCTGATGCCGGTTTGCGTTCGAGCGCCTGGGGCTGCGCACAAGGCGGGCGCCGAAAGCTTCGCCCCGCGTCCTGGCAGACTGTGGCCTGCGAGCGAACGCAAAGCGGTATCGGCTCGGCTCGGCAGCAATCGGGTTACGCGCGCCTGGCTGGCGTGACGACCCCCTGAGCGCGATTCACCGACATTCCGGCAAGGCGCCCGCGACCGGCAACCGGACCGTCACGGTGCCCGGATTGCTGCAGTACCTGGATCGCCGCGCCGCCCCGATGCCTCGCCCCTCGGACGATTCCCCGTCGAATGACACGATGTCGCCGGCCAAGGTGCGGGGGGCTTCGCCTGGCCGGCGCCTTGTGCGCAGCCGAGGCGCACAGGGTTCCTGGCTGTCGCGCGCAGCGCGACGCCATCCTCATTCTCGCGGCGTCCTGTCTGAGCGCAGCGA
>JBAYOD010000080.1:0-12791 GCA_041678445.1 Burkholderiaceae bacterium
GCTCGGTCGACCGGGCGCACTGGCGGACCAGCCTCCGGGAGGTGATGCCGCGGCAGCGCTCCTGGTGCTGCGGGAATGCATGCACCATCTTGGTTATGAGAGCGTCCGGCGAGCCCAGGCCTGATTCACCAGCACCGGCCCACTGGGCGGCGAACTCGTGCTTGACCAGCTTTGCCGCCGCGGCGTTGAGTTGCTTGGCGACATCGTGGGCTACCGGATGGGCTGCAGGGGAAATACCCGATACTTCGCCGAAGGTGATCTGATTTCATCTCGTCACGCAACGCAGGAGCTGCCATGACTGTCGCACTGCTAAACCCCGAAGGCCTCTTCAAACCCGATTCCTACTACCAGGTTGCCATCGCCAAGGGCACCAGGCTGGTGTTTCTCTCCGGCCAGGTTGCCCAGGACCCGACCGGCGCCGTCATCGGCAAGGGCGATCTCGCGGCCCAGTCGGAACAGGCCTATCGGAATGTCCTGGCTGCGCTGGAGGGGGCGGGCGCGAGCTTCTCCGATGTGGTCAAGATGACGGTCTACGTGGTCGACTGGCACCCTGCCAAGATGGAGCCGCTGGTGCAAGGGGCCATGCGGGTGGCGGGCGAACTGGGGTTCGATCCCCGGCGAACGATGACGCTCATCGGTGTCAGCGCCCTCGGTACGCCCGATCTGCTGATCGAAGTCGAAGCCGTTGCGGTGATCGATTGAATGAGCGAGGAGACGAAGATGCCCGAACACGCGGTTGCCCGAAAGCGGGCCGCCTTTCGCGAGCTGCATCGTGCAGGTTGCTTCGTCCTGCCGAACCCTTGGGATGCCGGCAGCGCCCGGGTCCTGGCGAAGATGGGTTTCAAGGCCCTTGCGACCACCAGCTCGGGCTACGCCTGGTCATGCGCGCGCGCCGACGGCCAGGTCCCGCGCGACGCGGTGCTTGCACATCTGCGCTACATGGCCGGATTGAGCGAGCTGCCGATCAACGCCGACTTCGAGAGCGGTTTCGCCGATACGCTGGACGAACTGGCCGGCAGCGTCAGGCTCGCGGTCGACACCGGCGTGGCGGGCTTGTCCATCGAGGATTCGACCGGCGACCCACAGGCACCGTTGCGCCGCCTGGACGATGCGGTGGCCCGGATGCGGGTGGCCCGCTCGGCGATCGACCAGGCGGGGGGTGACACCCTGCTGGTTGGCCGGGCCGAGAACTTCATCGTCGGCGTGCCCGATCTCGACGATGCGATCGCGCGTCTGCAGGCCTATGCCGAGGCCGGAGCGGATTGCCTGTATGCGCCCGGCATCCGGACACGCGAGCAGATCCGCGCGGTGGTGGCGGCGGTTGCGCCCAAGCCGGTGAACGTGTTGATCGGCTGGGCCAGCGACCTGACGGTGAAGGATCTGGCCGGGCTTGGCGTCAGGCGGATCAGCGTCGGCGGGGCACTGGCGCGCACCGGCTGGAAGGGGGTGCTCGAAGCGGCCCGGACGATTGCCGAGCAAGGCCGCTTCGACGGCTTCTCCGGGATTCCCGCCGGCGCCGAACTCAACGACCTGTTCGGCTGAACCCGGTCGCGTCGTTCAGCGTCGTTCAAGGGGCCGGCGTCGGCATCGGCATCCTGACGACACCGCGGGCGCTCAGATCGGCCAGCTGCACTTCCGAAACACCCGCGTGTTCGCGAAGCACTGCTGCCGTATGCTGGCCGAGCAGGGGAGGCGGGCGGTGGGCTTCGTCACCCTTGCTGCCGTCGAAGAAGAACGGGCTGTCGATGTTCGTCACGGTGCCGGCGGTCGGATGCGGCATCTGGACGATCATGCCGCGTGACTTCAGTTGTTCGGCTTCGCAGACTTCGGCGATCGAGCGGATGTCGCCGCAGGGCACGCCCGCGGCCTTGAGCCGGTTGATCCAGTAGCTGCGCGGCTGCGCGGCAATGGCTTCGGCCACGACGGGAATCAGGTCGGCGCGTGCGGTCACCCGGTCGATCGCCTTCGCATAACGCGGGTCGGCCGCCAGGTCGGGGCGTTCAAGCACGCCGCAGAACAGTTGCCAGAACTTGTCGTTGGCCACGCCGATGTTCAGCCAGCCGTCAGCGGCCTGGAAGGTTTCGTACGGCGTGATCGTCGGATGCGCGTTGCCCCGTCTTCCGGGGCTGTTTCCGGTCGTGAAGTAGATGCCGGCATTGAAGGTCAGCAGCGACGCCATGGCGTCGAGCATGGCAATGTCGACATGCAGGCCGACGCCGGTGTTCGCGCGCTGGAGCAGGGCAGCCATGATTGCCTGGGACGCGTACTGTCCGGTGACGAGGTCGGCGATGGAAGTGCCGATCTTGGTCGGTGGTCCCTGAGGGTCGCCGGTGATGTCCATCAAGCCTGACTCACCCTGGATGATCAGGTCGTAGCCGGGGCGCTGTACATCCACGCCGTCGGGGCCGAAGCCCGTCACCGAACAGGTGATGAGCCGGGGGTTGTCCTGACGCAGGCTTTCGTAGCCCAGCCCGAGGCGCGCCATCGTGCCGGGCCGGAAGTTGTCGACGACGACGTCGCTGGCGCGGGCCAGCCGGCGGGCCAGTTCGACACCTTCCGGCGCCTTCAGGTTGATGGCGCAACTGCGCTTGTTGCGGTTCACCGACAGGAAATAGGCGCTTTCACCACCACTGAACGGCGGACCGAATGCCCGGCTGTCATCGCCGTCGACAGGTTCCTCGATCTTGATGACGTCGGCGCCCAGATCCCCGAGCAGCATCGTGCAGAAGGGGCCCGACACCACACGGGTCAGATCCAGGACACGGACACCGGCCAGCGGCTTCATGGCTCAGCCCACCATCAGGTCGGCGAGCGACTTCATGTCATCGACCCAGAGGTCGGGCTGATAGGGCGTGCCGCCGAACGGGCGCTTGCGGCGATCGATGAAGGCGCTATACATGCCGGCCGCCTTGGCCCCCAGGCAGTCGAAGGCATGGTTGGCGACGAACAGTACTTCGTCCATCGCGACGCCTTCGATCTCGGCAGCTTTCGTATAGGTGGCTACGTGAGGCTTGAACGAGTTCGCCGTTGCCACCGAGATCACGTTGTCGAACGGGATGCCGTGGTACTGCTTGGCGGTCTCGAGCATGTCGGGGTCGCCGTTGGACAGAACGACGATCCGGTAGCGTGACTGCAGCTTCGCCAACGCGGCCGGCACGTCCGGGAAGGGCTTCAGCTGCTCGATGCAGCTGACCAGGTAGCGGACTTCCTCCTGGGTGTGCTCGATGCCGGCGCGCTCCAGCGTGTAGGCAACAGCGCGTTCGCCGATCTCCCGGTAGGGGGTGTGTTCCTTGTGCAGCAGCGCATCGATCATCGAATTCTCGAAATGGGTGCGCCGCCACCAGGTGACGAAGGAGTTCGGCTTTCCGGTCCAGCCCTTGTCCTTCAGGTAGGGCGTGGCAATTTCCACCAGACCCTTCTGCATGTCCACGACCGTGCCGTACTGGTCGAACATCACCACCTTGATCTTGTTTCCGATCTCGTCTGCGCTGGCCATCTGATTTCTCCACGTCGATGTCGAGGACCATCCCTCGTCCGGTTGAAATCTAGTGCTTGAGGTCGGTATTCGTCCAATGGATAGTCATGATGACACTATTGATATGTTGAATTATCATCTGCCTGGATGCCCGGACAACCCCTGCCCGCCGTGGAACCGCCTGAACGGACCGCCGTGACGCGGCCAATCAACCTGCGCTCGGTAGACCTGAACCTGCTGGTCTTCTTCGATGCCTTGATGAGCGAGCGGCACGTGACGCGGGCCGCGGACAGGCTCGCGGTCAGCCAGCCGGCGATGAGCAATGCCTTGTCCCGTTTGCGGCTGGTGTTCAAGGACGAGCTGTTCGTGCGAACCGCGCGGGGCATGGAGCCGACGCCGCGCGCGCTCGAACTCGGGGCGCATGTGCACGCGCTGCTCCAGCAGGCCTCGAAGCTGATGGCCAGTGATGTCCAGTTCGATCCCGCCGTTTCGTTGCGCAGCTTCGGGGTGCGGATGTCGGACCTCGTCGGGGTGCTGATCCTGCCGCCGCTGATGGCCAGGCTGTGTGCCGAAGGGCCGGGACTTTCGCTCGATACGGTCCACCTGTCGCCGGAGCAGACCATCGAGGCACTCGAAACGGATACGCTCGATCTCGCGGTCAGCATGGAATTGCGTCACGCCAGTTCGATCCGCTCCGAAGAACTGATCGACGACCGGATGGTCTGCGTCCATCGTCATGGCCATCCGCTGGGCGGGGGCCGGCTCACGCTCAAGGGTTTCCTGTCGCATGGCCATGTCCGGGTGTCGATGAGCCCCACCGACATCCGTTTCGTGGACAGCGTGCTGGCCGGCAAGGGCCTGCAACGCAAGGTGGCGCTGAACGTGAGCCACTGGCTGCTCGTTCCGCAGGTGCTCGCTGAAACCGACCTGCTGGCCGTGATGTCCGAACGTGCGGCCGGGCGGATTGCCGGACCAGGGGTCGTCATCCGGGCGCTGCCGTTTGCCACGCCCGGTTTCTCGTGGCAGCTGTACTGGCATCGGCGCTACGAGCACAGCCGCGCCCATCGCTGGCTGCGCAGCCAGTTCCACGCCGTGGCCCGGTCACTGGCATAGCGGACCGCGGGTTCGCAGCAGGCGATCGGCGCTTGCGCCATAATCAAAGACTGTCAATCGGAGAAATCATCATGCAGCAAACCGTGTTGTCCCGTCTGCTGGCCGTGTCGCGTCACGCGCTCTGGGCGGCTGCCGCCACGCTGACCGTGGCGTTTCCCGCCCTCGCCGAGGACTACCCCGGTGATCGCCCGATCCGGATCGTCGTTCCGTATACGGCTGGCGGATCGTCGGACTTCATCGCCCGCACCGTCGCGGCGCGACTGGCCGACAACATGAAGGCCTCGGTGGTCGTCGAGAACCGTCCGGGCGGCAACACGGTCATTGCCGCCGATCACGTGGCCAAAGCTGCCCCCGACGGCCACACGCTGATGCTGATCGGCGAGCTGACCCACTCGTCGGTGGCGGCCCTGAACAAGCAGTTGCCGTTCGACCCCGTCGAGGATTTCGCGCCGATCACCAACGCAATCGAATCTCCGCTGGTGGTGGTCGTGAATCCGGAAGTGCCGGTGAAGACGCTGCAGGAGCTGGTCAGCTACGCGAAGGCCCACCCGGGCGAGATCCGCTACGGCTCGGCCGGCATCGGCAACACCTTGCACCTGGGTGGCGAGACCTTTGCATCAGTCACCGGCACCCAGCTCACGCACGTGCCGTACAAGGGTGCGTCGCAGGCCGTGGTCGATCTGGTCGGTGGCCAGATCCAGGCCATGTTCGACCTGCCGCAAACGCCGCTGCCGCACATCCAGGCCGGGCGCCTGCGTGCACTCGCCGTGACCAGCGCTTCGCGCCTGGCCATGCTGCCCGATGTCCCGACCAGTGCTGAAGCGGGTGTTCCCGACTATCGCTTTGCCACCCGCGTGGGCTTCGCCGCGCCGGGCAAGACGCCGCCGGCGATCCTGGAGCGGCTGCATGCCGAGATCGTCAAGGTGCTGGCTCAGCCCGAGGTCAAGGAGGCTTTCGCCCAGCGCGCGATGTTCGTTGCGCCCAGCGACTCGCCGGCGGCGTTCCGCCAGTCGATGCTCACCGAGATGCAGCGTGTGAAGCAGGTGATCCGCGACGCCGGCATCGAGCCGCAGTGAGCCTCCGATGAACAAGCGAGAGCGTTTCCTGGCCGCGGTCAACGGGCAGTCGGTCGACCGGCCGCCCGTCACGGCGTGGGTTCATTTCCTGTCCGACCACCTCGATGGCGAGCGCGTCGCCCGCTTGCACCTGGACTTCATCCGCGCCTACGACTGGGATGTCGTCAAGGTGATGAACGATTACCGCTACCCGGTGCCGCCTGGCGTGCGCACGCTCGACGCGCCCGAGAGTCTGCTCGGCTACCAGCCGCTGGGGCTGGACGAACCCTGCTTTGCCGAGCAGTTGCATTGCCTCGCACGGCTGCGCGCCGAACTGGGCCCGGACATTGCGCTGCTGGAAACCGGCTTCGACCCATTCCAGCAGATCATGCGCAACGTGGGCTTCGACCAAGCGACCAACCTGATCGGCCATGAGCGCGAAGCCCACCAGGCACTGGCGGCGATCACCGACACCCTGTGCCGGTACGTGCGTGCGGCCAAGGCGCAGGGCGCAGACGGCTTCTTCTTCTCGATCAACGGTGCAATCCGCGATGGCTTCCCGCGCGGTGCCACCGACGCGGTGCACGCGCAGATGCAACGGCCGTACGATCTCGAGATCCTGCGGGCCGCCGAAGGCATGGTGCGAGTGCTGCACGTGCACGGAACGGGACTCGACCTGTCCCGCATCGACGGTTATCCGTACGAGGTGCTCAGCGTTTCGGACCGGCTGCCGGGCAATCCGTCACTGCGTGAGCTGCGCGCCTTCACCGACCGCTGCCTGATGGGCGGTCTCGACGAGACCAGGCTGCAGGAGCGCTCGCTGCCGCTGGTGGCAGCCGAGGTCGACGACGCGATCGCACAGGCCGGCCGTGAGCGCCTGATCCTGTCGCCGGGCTGCACGATTCCGTCGTTCAGCCCGCAGCGCAGCCTGTCCTTCCTGCGCGAGTACACCCGCGCGCTCTGAGCCTGGCCTGCGCGCCCCTTGCCGGGCGGCCTGTCTGATCAGGTTGACGGAGCGCGCAGGACCTCGGCGAGCCAGATGCCGATGTCGACGAGTTCGGGCTCGCACACCGCATGCCCCATCGGGTATTCGCGCCACTGCGGCGCATAGCCGTTCTTGATCAGGGCTTCGCGCGAGCGGCGGGCACGGTCGATGCCGACCATCTCGTCGTGGCTGCCGTGCGCCAGGAAGATCGGAATCGAGGCGTTGGCCGGGTGGCGCTCCGCCGCGACCGTGGAATCCAGCGGCAGCCAGGTCGACATCGCCAGGATGCCGGCCAGCGCCTCCGGATGGCGCAGCCCGGTGTGCAGGGCGATTGCACCCCCTTGCGAGAAACCCGCAAGCACGATCCGGGCGGCCGCGATGCCGCGGCTGCGTTCGCGCTCGATCAGCCGTTCGAGGATGGCCTGTGAGGCGCGGATACCTGCTTCATCCTGTCGGGCACCGCCGAGTTCGGCAATGTCGTACCAGGCACGCATCGGCATGCCCATGTTGATCGTCACCGGGCGCACCGGTGCATGAGGAAAGATGAAACGCAGCGACAGCCCTGCGGGCAGGCGCAGCGCCGGCACCACCGGTTCGAAATCATGGCCGTCGGCGCCGAGCCCGTGCAGCCAGATCACCGACGCATCGGGTTTGCCGCCGGTTCCGGATTCGATCGCTTCGATTGCTTGAGTAGGCATGGCGCTGGCATTGTAAGCTGTGGGCAGCCAGGCGCCTCGCTGCTGCGAGGCGCGCGTCCGACGCAGGGGAGGAAGATCAGATGAACGCGATTCGCGACGGTTTCGTCGGCACGATCGGCAATACGCCGCTGATCAGGCTGCGTCGAGCTTCGGAGCGTACCGGATGCGAGATCCTCGCCAAGGCCGAGTTCCTCAACCCGGGCGGTTCGGTCAAGGATCGCACCGCACTGTCGATCATCCTCGACGCCGAGCGGCGCGGGGTGCTCGAGCGTGGCGGCGTCGTCGTAGAAGGCACTGCAGGCAACACCGGCATCGGCCTTGTCCTGGTCGCCAACGCCCGCGGCTACCGCTCCGTCATCGTGATCCCGCAAACCCAGAGCCGCGAGAAGAAGGATCTGCTTCGCCTGTACGGAGCCGATCTGCGCGAAGTGCCGGCGGCCCCGTTCAAGGATCCGGACAACTACGTGCACGTCGCCGAGCGGCTCGCCCGGCAACTGGCCGTCGACGAACCGCAGGGCGTGCTGTATGCAAACCAGTGGGAAAATCTCGCCAACCGTGAGGCCCATCTGAGCACCACCGGCCCCGAGATCTGGCTGCAGACCGGCGGACGCATCGACGGCTTCACCTGTGCCATCGGCACCGGCGGGACGCTGGCCGGAACCGCGATCTACCTGAAGGAGAAGAACCCGGACATCCGCGTCGTGGCCGCCGATCCGGAAGGCGCGGCGATGTATGACTGGATCCGCCACGGCCGGCTCGAAAGCAGCGGCGACTCGATCACCGAGGGCATCGGCTTGGGGCGTGTCACGGCCAATATCGCCGATGCCCCGATCGACGACGCCTGCCGGATCCCCGATACCGAGGCGTTGCCGATCATTTTCGAGCTGCTGCGCGACGAAGGGCTGTGCGTGGGCGGATCCAGTGGAATCAACGTTGCCGGGGCGATTCGCCTGGCGCGCGAACTCGGGCCGGGCCACACGATCGTCACGATCCTCGCCGATGCGGGCAACCGCTACCAGTCGAAACTGTTCAACCCGGAATTTCTGCGCGAGAAGAACCTGCCAGTGCCTGACTGGCTCGACCGGTAGGTGACGACCGGTATTTCCGTTCGTTCGATTTTCCGAACGGAATCTATCGATTGAAGATAGCTTTGCTATCCCGTTTTCCCGGTGCTGCCCGTTAGGATCACAGCTCGATATTTCGAGGTGACACCATGGCGGGCAGGGTTCTTGCGTTCGAGGACTTCACACCGGGACATACGTTCCCGACGACGCACTACAGGATTTCGGCCGACGACAACCGGGCCTTCCGGCAGACCATCCCGTTCGAAGCATTTCGTGACGATTCGGAGCGTCCGCTGCCGGCCCCGGTTGAAGCTCAGGCAGCGGCAATTCATCCGACGCTGGTCGGCAGCTTTCAGCCACAGCATGCCGTTTTCGGCTGGCCAGCCGGCGTGATTCATGCCCGGGAAAAAGTCCAGACCTTCCTGCCCGTAGTGCCCGATGAAATGCTGGCTTCGACTGTCAGCGTCCTTGATTGCAGTGAGCGAAAGGGCAGGAAGTTCGTCGTGCTGAAGATCCAGATCGACAAGGTCGATGCAGGACAGACCGCGCTGATCGTCGAGCGCACGCTGGTCTGGCCGTACTGAGGAGAAAGACATGATCCCGAACGAAGGCACCGTCTTTTTCGCCACCATTCCGCCGATCACGCAGGAGCAGATCAACCGTTTCGGCGACCTGCACGGCACCGATGGTCCGTCGCATACCGATCCAGAGTACGCGAAGAACAGCATGTTTGGCGGGGTCATCGTCCAGGGAGCTCTGGTCATGGCACCGATCTTCGATATCGGCCGCCGGGCAAGCGGCATGGGCGAGAACACCAATTTTTCAGTCGAAACGAAATTCGTCTCTTTCTCGCGCCCTGAAGAGGCTCTGACGGTTCGTGCCGAAGTGGTGGCTTCGAGTCCGGATCGAGTGGAGCTTTCGTATACCTGCGCGACGTCTGAAGGGCGTGCAGTGCAGGTCGGTACGTTGGTCTGCGAACCGGGTTGACTCTCCGGACTGGATCCGGTGCCGTGGACCGACGCAAACATAAAGTCATAACAGGAGACTCGCCATGCGACGAATTTTTTCTCTGCCGCTGTTGATCATGGCGCTGGCAGTAGTGACGCCAGCACAGGCCGACAATTACCCCGAAAAGCAGATCAGGATGCTTGTTCCCGCCTCAACAGGCGGTGCGGCAGACACGCTGGCACGTCTGGTATCCCGTCACCTCGGGGATCGACTCGGCCAGCCGGTGATTGTCGAGAACAAACCCGGCGGTGCGGCGATTCTGGGAATGACCATGCTGGCCAATGCGCCAGCCGATGGCTATACGATCGGTCTCACGTTCGCCGGAGCAATGTCGATCAATCCGTCGATGTACCGGAATCTCAGCTACGACCCCGTCAACAGCTACGATCCGGTCGCATTGCTGGCGATCTCGCCGCTCGTGCTGACGGTAAACAATCAGCTCGGTGTATCGACTCTGGCCGAGTTGCTCGACATGGCGCGCAAGAATCCGGGCAAGCTGACCTTCGGTTCGGCCGGAACAGGATCGACTCAACATCTGTCGATGGAATTGCTGAAATCGGTCGCCGGCGTCGACATGATGCACGTGCCCTACAAGGGCAGTGCAGGTGCAGTGATCGACGTCCAGTCGGGCGTGCTTTCGATGCTCAACGAGAATGCGATCACGGTGATGCCGCATATACTCAACGGCCGGATGACTGCTCTTGCCGTCGGCACCCAGAAACGGATCACACCGCTCCCGGACGTGCCGACGATCGCGGAATCGGGCTTCCCGGGCTACACCGCGGCAGGATGGTACGGGATGGTCGTACCGAAAGGCGTCGATCCGGCCATCGTCAAGAGGCTGAACAGTATCGTCAACGACATCATCAGCCAGCCCGAGGTGCAGGAAACGCTGCAGAAGCAGGGCATGGAACCGGCCATCGAAACAGCCGAAGCTTTCGGCCAGTACATCCAGCAGGAACGGGACAAGTGGGCTCGCGTGATCCAGTCGGCCAAGGTCCCCTTGCAGGATCTGCGCTGAACCCAGCGTATTCAGTGTCAGGATCCGCCATGTCTGTCGTCGAGTCGCTCTCGAAGCAAGGGGTTTGTACGATCGTGATCGACAATCCCCCGGTCAATGCCACTTCGCAGGCCGTGCGAGCCGGCTTGAGCGCGGCCGTGCGGGCGGCCATCGACGACCCGGATACACAAGTCATCATCCTGGCGTGTGCCGGCAAGACCTTCGTCGCAGGAGCCGATATTCGGGAGTTCGGGCAACCACCGCTCGATCCTCACTTGTCGGTGGTGATCGATGAGATCGAGCGTTCGCCCAAACCGGTCGTCGCTGCCGTTCAAGGGACCGCGCTCGGTGGCGGTTTTGAGTTGGCACTGGGTTGCCATTACCGGATTCTGAAAGCGGACGCACAGGTCGGTTTTCCGGAGTGCTCGCTCGGGATCATTCCTGGCGCGGGTGGGGTGGCCCGGATCAGCCGGCTGGCCGAGCCGCGGCTTGCCCTCGAATTACTGCTTTTCGGGCATCGGCTGACAGGCAAGACAGCCCACGAGGCGGGAATCGCTGACCGGGTCGTGGCGGGTGAAATACGAGCCGAAGCGGAGGCGTTTGCGCGCGAGTTGGCCGCGAGCAATACGCAAGTGCGCCGGACCCGTGACCGACCTGCTGAGGTTGCCGATGCAGCTTTGTTGAAGGAAGTGCGTGACCGGCTCGCCCGCCAGGCACGTGGTCAGCCTGCACCACTTGCCTGTCTCGCACTCTACGAAGCCGAGGCGGAAACCGATTTCGACGCATCCATTGAACGTTCTCGAGAGGTCTTTCGGGAACTGGTGATATCGCCCGAAGCACGGGCCCTTCGCCATGCATTCTTCGCAGAACGGGTTGCAACCCGCAGCAAGGATCTTCCCGATCCCCGGCCTCGGATCGAATCGGCCGGTGTGGTCGATGCTGGCACAATGGGTACCGGCATTGCCATGTGTCTGCTCGATGCCGGCTTGGCCGTCGTTCTGGTGGACAGCGATTCACGGCAGCTGGCGGCGAGCCGGTCAACGATCGAGAATACCTACGACAGATCGGTGCAGAAAGGGCGGATCGATCCGGCAACCAGGGATCAGCGGCTCGGGCGCCTGAAACTTTCCGGGCAGATTCAGGATCTGGCTGAAACCGGTATCGTCATCGAAGCGGTCTTCGAGGACATGGCCGTCAAGCAAGCCGTGTTTGCCGAGATCGACAGAGTCGTTCGCCCCGATACCATCATTGCGTCGAACACTTCGTTCCTCGATGTAAACCGGCTCGGTGAAGGCGTCAGTCATCCGGAGCGGGTCGTCGGCATGCATTTTTTCAGCCCCGCGCATCTGATGCCGCTGCTGGAGAACGTCCGTACACGACAGAGTGCGCCGCAGGTGCTGGCTGATATCCAGGCTCTGGGCAGACGTTTGAAGAAAGTCCCGGTCCTGGTTGGGGTTTCCGACGGTTTCGTTGGCAATCGAATGTTGGCGAAGCGGACCCGTGAAGCCTACTTTCTGCTGGAAGAAGGGGCTTTGCCTGATCAGATCGATCGTGTGCTCCGCGATTTCGGCTTCCCGATGGGGCAATTTCAGCTCAATGATCTGGCGGGGCTCGATGTTGCCTGGCGCAACCGGCAGAGTCGGCTCGATCGCCTGTCCGAGCGTGAAGCCGGGATCACGATCCTGGACGAAATCGTCGCTCTGGGACGTCTAGGCCAGAAAACCGGCGCAGGTTTCTATCGATACGACGCCGAGCGCCGCCGCAGCGTCGATCCAGCCATCACCGAGCTGATCGTCGACCAATCGCGGCGGCGGGGTGTCGTGCGGCGAACGATCGATGACCAGGAGATTCTCGAACGCTGCCTCTACGCAATGATCAATGAGGCGGCCTGGATTCTCGAGGATGGTGTCGCCAGTCGTCCCGAAGAGATCGATACGATCTGGCTGAATGGATACGGCTTTCCCCGTTATCGGGGCGGTCCGCTCTTCTATGCGGATTCGGTTGGCATTCGGTCGATCGTGGCGCGCATACAGCACTATGCGGGCTTCGTTGGCGATGCGTACTGGCGACTGGCGCCGTTGCTCGAACAGATGGCCCGCCAAGACAAAGGTTTTTACAACAGCTGAACAGCGATGCAGTCAGTACTTCGGCAAGGATTCAACCCGGATGGACCAGCGAGATCATAGAGAACCCCCACTGACCGGTATCACGGTCGTCGATCTGACGCGCGTGATGGCGGGCCCTTGGTGCACCCAGAATCTGGCCGATCTTGGTGCGGACGTGCTGAAGATCGAGCGGCCCGGAGAGGGTGACGACACCCGGGGCTGGGGGCCGCCGAACATTCACGATGCCGACGGGCAGCCGACGACACTGTCTTCCTACTTCATCACGAC
>JBAYOD010000081.1:0-12741 GCA_041678445.1 Burkholderiaceae bacterium
CCTGCTTGGTCGCAGGACTCTCCACGTCGATGCGCCGGCCATCCACCGCATCAACCCACTGCCCGCCTATCAGCTGCTGCACCGGACCCAGCAACACCGTCTCGTTCGCCGCACTTCGATTCGTCATTTCAGTACTCCATCAGTATTCAAACCGCCCGCAACATCAAGGCCGTCAGAGCCGCCTTTCAGATCGATCAGGCCCGCCTGTGTCCGGCAACCGCCCCCCGCTGCGCCTCGGCGCGCTTGCGGGCGAATCCGATCAGACTGCCGACGATGCCGTTGGGCATCAGGAACATGCACGCGATCAGGATGCCACCGTAGACCGCGCCGGCCAGCGCCTGGCCCAGGTCGGAGGCAAACGAGGGCACGAACTGCAGGAACAGTCCGGCCACCAGCGCGCCCCAGATCGTGCCGAGCCCGCCCACCACGATCGCCGCAAGGAAACCGATCGACAGCATCAGCGTGAACGAATCAGGGCCGATGAAACCGACCATGTAGGCCTGCATCGCGCCGCCCACGCCGGCCAGCATCGAGCCGACGCCGAAGATCAGGACCTTGTGGAAATCGACGTTCACGCCCATCGACGAGGCTGCCAGCGGGCCTTCGCGCACCGCTGCCAGCGCCCGGCCGGTGCTGCCGCCGACGAAGTTCCTGACCAATACGAAGGCGGCGATCGCGAACGCCATCACCATGTAGTAGACCCAGGCATCGCCACTCAAGCTGAACCACGACGGCGGTTGCGGAGGGTCGAACAGCAGCCCGGCTGCGCCACCGGTGTAGTCCTTGAAATGCTTGATCAGCGGCGCCACCGACACCGCCAGGACCAGCGTGATCAGCGCCAGGTACAGACCTCTGAGTCGCTGTGCCGGAAAGCCCGCGAGCAGGCCGACACAAAAGCTCACCAGGCCGGCGATCAGGGCGGCGGCCACGTAGCTGGTGCCCAGCGTGGTCAGGGCCAGCACCGCGACGTACGAGCCGAGCGCAAAGAATGCGTTGTGCCCGAGCGAGATCAGTCCGACGTAGCCGGTGATCAGATTCAGCCCCAGCGCCGCGATCGCGAACGCCATCACACCGGTGAACTGGTAGACCCAGAACGGGGGCAACACCAGCGGCCCGACGGCCATTGCGACCAGCAGCGCGGTGAAGAACAGCGCCGCCAGCTTGCTGTAACCGGCCATCTGCAGCGCCGGTTGCTGGCCGTGCGCCGTGATGCCTTTCCGAATCGATTTCGCGTTCATACACGAGCCACCACGGTGCTGCCGAAGAGGCCTTCGGGCTTGACGATGAGAACTGCCACGATGAGCAAGAGCGGGACGACGATCTGCAGATCCGCCCCCAGCCAGGGCAGGTAGGCCATCGACATCGCCTGCGAAACCCCGACGACCACGCCGCCGACGACTGCGCCGCGATAACTCGACAGTCCGCCGACCACCGCCGCGGCGAAGGCGTAGACGATGATGATGCCCATCATGTTCGGATCGAGCGTCAGCCGTGGCGCGACCAGCACGCCGGACAGGGCACCGAGCGCGGCCGCCATGCCCCAGCCGATCGCCATCATCGCGATGAACGGAATGCCGACCAGCTTGGCCGAGACCGGGTTCGAGGCAGCCGCCCGCAATGCCATGCCGATCCGGGTCTTCTGGAACAGCACGAACATCCCGACTGCGACCAGCAGCAGCATGAGTATCCCGCCGACCAGTTCGTATGAGACCCGCACCCCGCCCGCGTCGACCAGCAACCGGTCCGGGAAGGGGCTCACCATCGCCTTTTGCAGGAAGCCCCAGATCGCCCCGCTGGCACTGTTGAAGGCCAGGAACAGTCCGAGCGTGACGATGATGATCGTCAGCTCATCCTTGTACTGCACCGGCCGCACGATGACCAGGTAGGCCACCACCCCGATCACGACCGACACCGCCATCGCGATCAGGACGGCCCAGCCGAGGGGAATTCCCAGGTCGGTGGCCTGCCAGGCCAGATAGGCCGAGAAGGTCGCCATCTCGCCCTGGGCGAAGTTGGCGATGTTGGTCGTGCGGTAGATCAGCACGAGCGCGAGACCGAGCGAGGCGTAGATCACCGCGTCGCCCAGTCCGTTGAGAATCTGCTGGAGGAGATAGGCCATGGTCAGTTCCCCAGATAGGCGGCGCGAACGCTGTCCTGCGACGCGACCTCGGCAGCCGGACCCGACACCACGATCGAACCGGTTTCGAGCACATAGGCGTGATCGGCGATCTGGAGGGCGAGGTTGGCGTTCTGCTCGACGATCAGCATCGCGGTGCCCAGCTCGCCATTGATCCGGCGCAGCGCCTCGAACAGGGTGTCGATGATCACCGGCGCCAGGCCCAGCGAAGGCTCGTCGAGCAGCATCACCCGGGGCTTGAGCATCAGCGCCCGACCCACCGACAGCATCTGCTGCTCGCCGCCGCTCAGGCTGCCGGCCTTCTGCCGGTAGCGCTCGCGCAGTCGCGGAAACAGGGCGTAGATCTGCTCGATGTCGGCGAGGATCCCGGCCTTGTCCTTGCGCCTGAAGGCGCCGACTTTCAGGTTCTCCTCGACCGTCAGGTCGGTGAAGGTGCCACGCCCCTCGACGCCGTGGGCAACGCCCAGCCGGGCGATCTGGTCCGGACTGTTGCCGCCCAGTTCGCGCCCGTCGAGCTTGATGCTGCCGGTGAACTTCACCATCCCGCTGATCGCCCGCAGCGTCGTGGTCTTGCCGGCGCCATTGGCGCCGAGCAGCACCGCCACGCTGCCCTCCTCGACCGCCAGGGAGATGCCGTGCAGGACCGGAATCCGGCCATAGCCGGCACTCAGATCGCTTATCTCAAGAACCTTCACTGCTCTTCCCCAGATAGGCCTCGATCACGCGCGGATTCGACTTGACCTCGGCAGGCGAGCCCGCGGCGATCATGTTCCCGAAGTCCAGCACGATGATGTCGTCGGAAATGTTCATCACCATTCCCATGTGATGCTCGACCAGCAGCACGGTCAGGGCGAACTCGTCCTTGAGCATCTTCAGGGTCGCCGACAGCTCGTCGACCTCCGAGTGCGACAGGCCGCCGGCCGGCTCGTCGAGCATCAGGAAGCGCGGCCGGCAGGCCAGCGCCCGCGCCAGCTCGATCTTCTTGAGCGTCGGATAGGGCAGGCTGTCGACCCGCTCGTCACGCAGGTGGTCGAGCTCGAGGCGCTCCAGCAACTCGTCGGCCGTCTTCTCCAGCTTGCGCTCCTCGTCGCGCCACGACACCGGCACGAAGGGCGCCTTCAGAAAGCCGGTGCGCCCATGGTGATGACCGCCGAGCATGACGTTCTCGATCACCGACAGCGAACGCATCAGCGCCAGGTTCTGGAAAGTCCGGGCGATGCCCAGCGGCGCGATGTCCTTCGCCTTCAGCGGGGTGATGTCCTGTCCTTCATAGAGCACGCGCCCGGAAGACGGGTTGTAGAGTCGGCTCACGCAGTTGAACAGACTCGTCTTGCCTGCACCGTTGGGGCCGATCAGGCCGCAGATGATCCCCTGCCTGACCGAGAAGGAAAGTTCGTTGAGCGCGATGATGCCGCCGAAGCGCAGCGACAGGTTCTCGACAGCCAGAATCGATCCGGCCGGGGACACCGGCGGGCTTGCCGCCGCCTGTCCCGGGTTTGCTGGAGTGTTCATTCGTCCATCCGTCTGGAAGCCGCTGATGCCGCAGGCGCAAGCGCATCAGTGCGCGCAGCGCCCGGACCGGCCCGGCCCGCCAGGGGCCGGGCAACGGATCTCACGAATTGATGCGCCGATCGATCTGATCGGCAAGCACCGTCATGTCGGCACCGGCCGGCGCCGCGGCGAGGCCCTTGGCCCATACTTCGGCGGCCTGCCTGGCCAGGACCGTATCGGCGCCCAGCGAGTCGATCAGCGACATCGCGACACGCACGTCCTTTTCCATCAGCTGGGCCGTGAAGCCGAAGTCGAAGGTCTTCTGCAGCACGTGCTTCCAGACGGCCTTGGTCTGGAAGCTCGAGCCGCTCGACGCATCGATCACTTCGAGCATGACCTGCGGGTCCAGACCGAACTTGCGGCCCACCGCGAAGACCTCGCCGGTGGCCACCAGCGTGGTCGCCGCCAGCAGGTTGTTCAGCGCCTTCATCGCGTGGCCTGCGCCCGTCTTGCCGACGTGGACCACCTTGGCCCCCATCGTCTCGAGAACCGGACGCGCCCGCTCGAAATCGGCGTCGCTGCCACCGGCCATGATCGCCAGCTTCCCGGATTCGGCGCCGCCGATCCCGCCCGACACCGGTGCGTCGATGTAGGCGATTCCCTTGCCGGCAGCCAGTTCGGCATTGGCGACCGTGCTGGTCGGCTCCGACGAACTCATGTCGATGACCAGCGCGCCCGAGGACAGGATGTCCAGCAGGCCCTTGCCGCCGTCACCGCGCACCAGCTTGTCGATGATTGCGCTGGTCGGCAGCATCAGGACGACCACGTCGGCCCCTGCCATCTCCGAAATGTCCGTGACCGCACGCCCCGAGACGGCTGCCGCGGCTTCCCCGGCGCGCTTCGAGTCGGTGTCGTAAACGATCATCTGATCGACGATCGCGCTGACGTTGCGGATCATCCGGCTACCCATGGCGCCCACGCCGATGAATCCCAGCGTGGCGACCTTCCCGTTCTTACTCCCCACTATTCTTCTCCAGTCAGGCAACAGAAACGACAACATGGACACCGCTGCCGCACAACGCACCCGGCACCCCTCGCGGCAGCCCGTCTGCGCCCGACAGCCCGCCCCGACCGGGGCGCGAACCGGGAGGCGCATAGCGCCTCCCGGTCAGCCGACACGTGTCGGCGTTTGCGCTTGCTTTGCGCTTACTTCTTGCGCGCCACGTAAACCGGCGTCTTTCCTTCGTAGTTGATCACGCCACCGACCGGCACGAAGGTCTTGCCGTCGAACTGGGCGATCTGCAGCGACTCGATCGGGTAGCCGTCCTCGGCACCGTTGGTGTTGAGCGTGATGCCGTCGAGCATCAGCGGCAGCTTCACGTTCTGCATGCTGCGCGCCGCCTTCATGAAGGCCTCGCGGGTCGGCTCGGCCGCCTGCTCCAGCACATGCTTGGCAGCATGACAGGCATACCAGCCGGCCGCGGCGTTCTGGTCGGCCGGGTTCAGGTTGCTGCCGTACTGCTTGATCTTCTGGGCGAACAGCTGGACGTCGTCATCATTGGTGTACTGTGGGTTCGTATAGTCCTTGAGCCACAGGCCGCTGTAGACACCCTTGGAGATGTCGAGGCCGGCCGGCTCCAGCACGCCGCCGATGCTCGAACCGACACCCCAGGCCAGGTGGACCGGCTTCCAGCCGATCGCGTTCATCTGGCGAAGGGCCTGGACCACGAACTTCGGCGTGGTCGCATCGACGAACAGATCCGCACCCGAGGCAGCCAGCCGGCTGATCCTGGCGTTGATCGTTGCCTCGCTGTAGGTGTGCTCCTCATGGATGACCAGGTTCAGGCCGAGATCCTTGGCGATCGTCACGAAGGCGTCGGCGAAGAACGGGCCACCGCTGTCGTCGTTGAGCAGCGCGATCTTGGCATTGGGGAACTGCTGCTTGATGAAGTTCGCGTAGAGCGCCGCTTCGGTGTTGTACGACAGCCAGCCCAGCATCGTCCACGGATACTGCTCGACTTCGGCCTTGGCACCGAACATCGGACCGCCGGTACCGATGAAGACCTGCGGAATCTTCTGGTCGTTGTAGTACTTGCGCACGCCGAGGTTGGCGCCGGTGCCGACGTTGCCGACCACCGCGAAGACGCCGGCCTGGGTCACCAGCCGCCGGGCGTTCTGCAGGGCGCGGGCCGGCTCCATCGCGTCGTCATACATCTCGACACGGATCTTGCGGGTCTTGCCGTCCTTCATCTTGACGCCGCCCAGGTCGGCATTCACGTAGTCGAAGCACGCCTTCATGCTGAGCGAGATCGCGCCATAGCCGGCATTGGGGCCGGACAGTGCCGCAGACACTCCGAACACGACTTCGTTGTCGTTGATGCCGGTTTCGGCGTGCCCGCTGGCGGCGAACGAAACGGCAGCGGCCATGACGGCCATCTTCAAGAATCTTCCAGCCTGCGCTCGACGGTGCATGATCGTCTCCTGTTGGGTATCTGGATGTGTACGGATGCGTACGAATTAACTGAAACAGCGCTGCGCGGCAACGGGCGACGCCTGCTTGGCACAGCATCTGTATTTTTAGAGTCTATCATTAAATATACAAACCGCCTCTGAAAACATGCAGAAGGCTTGAACATGAGCAAAACACTGCTGTTTTGTGTCCCGTCGCGTTCACTTTGGATATCATCCCCGACTCGCAGCCCACAACCGCACTACACAGGGTCGGTAAAGGCCAGCAGATAACCGCACCTTGCCACGATAGCGGGCTGCCCGCTAGTGCCCACGCGCTGATCGCCCACGAGACCAGAACGATGACGAGCCCCTCGATTTCCCGCACCGAAAGGATGGTCGCGACCCGGGACGGCGCGATCGGCTGGATCGTGTTCAACAATCCGGCCCGCCGCAATGCAGTGTCGATCGAGATGTGGGAAGCGCTGGCCGAAATCGTCGACGACTACGCCCGCGATGACGCGATCCGCGTGATCGTCGCGCGCGGTGCGGGCGGCAAGGCCTTCGTGTCGGGGGCCGACATTTCCGAGTTCGAGCAAAAGCGCTCGACTCCCGAGAGCACCGAGGCCTATCGTCGGATTTCCGAGCGCGGCGAGTCGGCCCTGCGCCTGGTCGGCAAACCGACGATCGCGATGATCGAAGGCTTCTGCGTGGGCGGCGGGGTCTCGCTGGCACTGTCCTGCGACCTGCGCATCGCGGCCCGCAGCGCCCGCTTCAGCGTTCCCGCGGCCCGTCTGGGCCTGGGCTACGAACTACCCGGCGTGCGCAAGCTGGTGCAGACCGTCGGCCCGGCATTCGCCAAGGAGATCTTCTACACAGCGCGCCTGTTCAGCGCCGACGAAGCCCTGCAGATGGGGCTGGTCAACCGCATGGTCCCCGACGAGGAATTGCAGACCCATGTCGTCGACTATGCGAACATGATTGCTGCCAACGCTCCCCTCACGGTGGCGTCGGTCAAGACGCTCGTCGGCGAGGCGCTCAAGGATATTGACGAACGCGACGAAGCGCTGTGCGACCAGGTCGTCGACCAGTGCTTCAACAGCGAGGACTATATCGAAGGCCGGCGCGCCTTCATGGAGAAACGCGAACCGGCGTTCCGCGGCCGCTGACCGGCCTGGACGCAAAGCGCGACCGGAGCAGCCCGGCCGGTCGCGTTGCAGTCAACATGGGCATACATGTACGACGACATACGACGGCAACACAGCCGCGGCGTCGTCCGAGTCGACACTACAGGAGGCAGTATCCGATGAACCTGAAAATCCGTACCGTCCTTGCTGCGACATTCGCCGCCGCCGGTCTGTCCATGGCAGGCGCCGCCAGCGCGCAGATGGCCGACTGGGAAGCCAAGCTCTATGAAGCCGCCAAGCAGGAGAAGGAATTCACCGTCTACACGTCGCACTACAACACCGAGGAGGCTGCCGCACTGTGCTCGGCCTTCGAACAGAAGTATTCCGGTGTGAAGTGCAATTTCGTGCGCACCACCGCGCAGGTCGCCTTCCAGCGCCTGCAGCAGGACCTGAAAGCCAGGCGGCCGGTGGCCTCGGTATTCAGCAGCACCGACGTGAGCCACTATCCGGCCCTGCGCAAGATGGGTGCGCTGCTGCAGTACAAGCCGCACAACTTCGACAACATGGTCGATTCGCTGAAGGAGTACAGCGACCCCGAGTTCTACTCGGTGACGACTTCCGCGGCGCTGATGCTGATCACCTACAACACCGATCTGGTCAAGGAAGCGGATGCACCGAAGAACTGGCCCGACCTGCTCGATCCGAAATGGAAGGACAAGGTCTCGATCGGCCACCCGGCTTTCAGCGGCTACGTCGGCACCTGGGTGGTACTGATGCGCAAGCTGTACGGCTGGGAGTACTTCGAGAAGCTCGAGAAGAACAACCCGCAGATCGGCCGCTCGGTGAACGATACGGTGACCATGCTCAACGCCAAGGAGCGCTGGGTCGCCGCCGGCCCCGAGAACATGACCATGCTCAGCCGTGACAAGGGCAACCCGCTCGGCGTCATCTACCCGACCGACGGCGCGCTGCTGATGGTCTCGCCCAGTTCGGTGATGGCCAACGCTCCGTCGCCCAACGCCGCCAAGCTGTACATCGAGTTCATGCTCGACCGCGAGGCTGCGCTGACCCAGGTGAAGAGCCATTCGCTGGCGGTCATCAAGGGCATCCCGGTCGGCGAGGGCAAGAAACCGATCGAGCAGATCAAGGTCGCCCGTCCGAGCGCTGAAGAAATCGCCAAGGGCATCCCCGAGGTCAAGGAACAGTTCCGCGACACCTTCGGGATCTGATCCGGAGCCGCCCGGCGGCCGCATCCTGACCGATGCGGCCGCCCCGCCGCCGTGCCCGCCCGTCGTCGCACCGCGGCGGTGCTCGCCAAGACCGTCAGAGAACCGCTGCCATGACTGCCCCTGCTCCACTGGCCCCCGCAAGTGGCCACCCCGCTTCGCTCGGCAATCGCCTGCGCTACATCGACCGCTCGTACTGGGTCTGGATTCTCGCGATCGTCGTCCTGCTGATCCTCGTCGCCAATCCGCTGATACGTCTGCTGCTGGTCAGCTTCCAGGATGCCGACGGCGCGTTCACGCTGTCCAACTATGTGACCGCCTACGGGCGCTCGCGGCACATCGACGCGCTGCTCAATTCACTGACCCTCGGCATATCGGCCGCCACCCTGTGCCTGATCTTCGGCGTGCCGATGGCCTGGGCGCTGTCGCGCACCGACATGCCGTTCAAGGGCCTGATCTGGGTGGCAATCCTCGGCACCTTCATCATCCCGCCCTACCTCGGCGCGGTCGGCTGGATCCTGCTCGCCGGGCCGAATGCCGGCTGGCTGAACCGGGCATTCATGGCACTCACGGGAGCCGATTCCGGGCCGTTCAACATCTACAGCATGCCCGGGCTGGTACTGGTGGTGGCCTGTTACAGTTTTCCGTACGTCTTCGTCTTCACCAAGTCGGCACTCGACCTGATTTCCTCCGAGATGGAAGACGCGGCCAACATCCTCGGCGCCGGCAACCTGCGCACGACGCTGTCGATCACGCTGCCGCTCGCCCTGCCAGCCATCATTGGCGCCTTCATCCTGGTCTTTCTCGAAGCGATCGCCCTGTTCGGCTCGCCCGCTCTGCTGGCCCTGCCCGGCCGCTTCCACGTCGTGACGACGCAGCTGTGGCAGTTCTTCGAGTTCCCGCCCCAGGTCGGGGTGGCCGCCGCCTACGCGATGCCCCTGCTCGGCGTGACCATCCTGCTGTTCTGGCTGCAGCGCCGGATCATCAGCCGCAAGGGCTACGTCTCGCTGACCGGAAAGGGCGGCGAGCGCCGGCCGGTGGCGCTGGGCAAGTGGCGCTGGCCGATGCTGGGCTTCTGCCTGTCGGTGTGCACGCTGTCCTTCTTCATGCCGATGACCGTGATCCTGCAGGCGGCCACCGCCAAGGCCTGGGGGCGCGGCTTCTCGCTGGACAACTTCACGCTGAGCAACCTGCACTTCACGATCTTCGAGAACAACCTGACCCGCGACGCGACGATCAACACCTTCACCTACGCGGGCGGCGCCTCGTTGATCGCGATCGTGCTGTCGCTGTGCATCGCCTACGCGGTCAACCGCAACCTGGTCGGCCGCAAGCTGGGCACCACGCTGTCCTTCCTGACCATGGCACCGTTCGTGATTCCCGGCATCGTGCTGGCCATCGGCTTCTACGCGGCCTACGCAAACCCGCCGTTCTCACTGTACGGCACCGCCTGGATCCTGATCCTGGCCTTCGCGACCCGCTTCCTGCCGATCGCCTACACCAACAGCAACTCGGCGATACGCAGCATCAACCCCGAGCTGGAAGATGCCGTGCGCATCCTCGGCGGCACCCGCTTCACCGCGATCCGGCGGGTCGTGATGCCGCTGCTCAAGCGCAGCCTGGCCGGCGCCTTCATCCTGGTGTTCATCCCGGCCACCCGCGAACTGAGCGCCGCGATCTTCCTGTACTCGATCGACACGCAGGTGCTGTCGGTGCTGCTGTTCGACAAGAGCGACGAGGGCAACTTCGAGATGCTCGCCTCGATCGGCCTGATCCTCGTCTTCATCACCATCACGTTGATCCTGATCGGCTTCCGGCTGATGGGTCGCGACTTCATGCTCAGGAGAAACTAGGCATGAGCAAGCTCGTACTTCGCAACATCAGCCGTGCCTTCGGCGACTACGTCGCCGTCAACAACCTGAACCTGACCATCGAGGAAGGCGAACTCGTCTCGCTGCTCGGGCCATCGGGTTGCGGCAAGACCACCACGCTGCGGATGATGGCCGGCTTCCTGGCGCCCACCGGCGGCACCATGGAAGTCAACGGCCGCATCGTGTCCTCGCCCGAGAACACGCTGCCGCCGGAACGGCGGAACATGTCGATGATCTTCCAGAGCTATGCGATCTGGCCGAACATGACGGTGGCCGAGAACGTCGGCTTCGGCCTGAAGATCCGCAAGATCGAGTCCTCGGAGATCAAGCGCCGGGTCGACCAGATCCTCGACATCGTTCAGTTGCGCGCGCTGGCCGACCGCTATCCGGCCGAGCTAAGCGGCGGCCAGCAGCAGCGTGTGTCACTGGCCCGCTCCATCGTCGTGCAACCCGACGTGCTGCTGCTCGACGAGCCGCTGTCCAACCTCGACGCCAACCTGCGCGAGGAGATGCGCTTCGAGATCCGCCGGCTGCACGACGAGTTCAACATCACGATGGTCTACGTCACCCACGACCAGGCCGAAGCGATGGTCACTTCCGACCGGATCGCCGTGATGAACAAGGGCCGCATCGAACAGATCGACAAGCCCTTCGAGTTGTACTGCAAGCCGCGCACCGCCTTCGTCGCCAGCTTCATCGGCCGCACCAACTTCCTGGCCGGCCGGCTCCAGGGCGAGCAGGTCGACTTCAACGGATTCGCCCTGCCCAGCCGGGTCCTGGGCGACGAACTGCCCGACCAGATCAAGGTCTCGGTGCGCCCGCAGTCGATCCACCTGCACCGCGACACCCCCCCTCCGGCCGACGATCGCTTCTGCTTTCCGGCCATCGTCGAACAGCGCGCCTACCTCGGCGAAACCTGGGACTACCAGATCCGCATCGACGGCGTCGACGAGCCCCTGCGGGTCACCGCGCGTCCGCAGGAAGTGTTCGACGTCCGCCAGCCGGTGATCGCCGAAATCGACGCGACCCAGGTCACGGTGATCGCCGAGGATTGAACCCACCAGGGCCCTGGCCGGCCCGCAACTTTCAAGAGGAACAACATGTCTCTCCCGCTCGAAGGCGTTCGTGTCGTCGATCTGACCAGCGTCATGGCCGGGCCCTACTGTGCAATGGTGCTCGGCGACCTCGGTGCCGACGTCGTCAAGGTCGAAAGTTTCGAAGGCGACACCTCGCGCCACTTCGACCCCAAGATCAACGGCGAGTCGTACTGTTTCGCAGTGCTCAACCGCAACAAGCGCAGCGTCGCGCTCGACCTGAAGGATGCGCAGGGCAAGGAAGCTTTCATGAAGCTGGCCGGCACTGCCGACATCATTCTCGAGAATTTCCGGCCCGGCGTCGTCAAGCGGCTCGGCATCGACCACGAGACCCTGTCGAAGACCAACCCCGGCCTCGTCTACGCATCGATGTCGGGCTTCGGCCAGACCGGCCCGTACGGCCGGCGCGGCGGCTACGACATCATCGCGCAAGGGATGTCGGGCATCATGATGATGACCGGCTATCCGGGCGGGCGTCCGGCCAAGGTCGGCATCGCGATGAACGACATCTCCAGCGGCGTCACCGCGCTCTACGGGATCCTGGGTGCCTACATCGGCAGGCTGCGCACCGGCAAGGGCCAGTACCTCGAAACCTCGCTGCTCGAAGCCGGCCTGGCCTGGAGCATCTGGGAGTTCGGCGCCTGGGCCGGCGCGGGCGAGATCCCCACGCCCACCGGCACCCGCCATCGCCGTACGGCCCCTTACCAGGCCTACCGCACCCAGGATGGCTACGCGACCGTGGGCGCCGGCAACGACAAGCTCTGGCAGGCGTTCTGCAATCAGGTCTGCAACAAGCCCGAGTGGCTGACCGATCCGCGCTACGCGCAAGCCGCCAGCCGGCTGGAGAACGCCGACGATCTCGAGCGCGACATCGAAGAGGTGTTCGCCACGGCCCCCACCGCGCACTGGGTCGCCCGGATGGATGAAGCCGGTGTGCCCGGCGGCCCGGTCTACAGCTTCGAGGAGACGCTGGCCGACCCGCAGGTGGCGGCGCGCAAGATGGTCGTCGAGATGGACCATCCCCGCATCGGCCGGATGAAGACGCTCGGCCTGCCGATCAAGTCGACCGGCGAGCTCACCGAGATTCGCCGGCCGGCGCCGCTGCTCGGCCAGCACACCGAAGAGGTACTGGCCGAGATCGGCTACGAGCGCGCCCGGATCGACGCGATGCTGGAGGCCGGCGCGGTCTACACGGACCGGGTCACAGCCTGATATCCGTTCGCATTCGAACGGCAGGGGCGGCCAAGGTGCGGGGGGCTTCGCCTGGCCGGCGCCGGGTGCTTGGCCCCGCTGCGCGGGGCTGCCCTCGGTGCTCGGGTTCCTGGCTGCGCGGCGTAACTCGCTGCG
>JBAYOD010000082.1:0-12680 GCA_041678445.1 Burkholderiaceae bacterium
ACTCGCCTTGCACATCAAATGCACTTCCCAACCGAACCAGCCAACCCCTCTTGGCCAGTTGATAGGCAACGTCCTTCTCGGTCTTGGGTAACGGCACCCATACGTTGAATCCTCCTGAGCCTGGAGGTACGTCGATTTCAAGTGCCAACAAGGCAGTCCGCAACTCATGACGGCGATTTGCATAGGCCTTTCGGGCATCGTCGAGTTGTCGCTGCACACTCCTGGAAGTCAAACAGGTGGCCACAATGGTTTGGAGGATGCGGCTGACCCATGTCATGCCCGGCGACAACCGCGTTCGCAATCTCTCTGCCGTCTCCGGATCGCACGCCACGAAAGCAAGGCGCAAGTCCGGCCCCAAGCCTTTGGAAACAGAGCGCACCAAGGCCCAATGTGCTGTCGAGGCAGGAATGACAGAGTGATACGGCGTCTCGGCCAGTAGAGCGAAATGGTCATCGGCAATGACCAGCACATCCGGATGCGCCCCGAGAACGCGCCTCAATGCCTGTGCACGGCGCTTGGACAAGCTCCAACCCGTTGGATTGTGAGCTCGAGGAGTGAGCAGTACCGCTCGCGCGCCTTTGTCCAGGGCCGCAGCCAACGCATCCGGCTGCATACCGGCCTCATCCATTCCGACGCCGACCGCCTGCATTCCCGCCAGGCGCACGGCGTTGATGGTGCCAAGAAAACAGGGATCTTCCAGGGCCACCTTGTCGCCTGGCACCAGATGAGCGGCAACCAGGCGTTCAATGGCGTCGACTGCCCCGTGGGTCAATTCAAGCGCCCATCGAGAAGGAGAGTCTGGCCCGAGCCACTTGTCACCCAACTGGCGGAGGGCTGGCAGGATCGTGTCCTCGCCATAGAGGAATGGCCTGGGCAGACCGCCGGCCAGCACAGTCGTTATATCAACCAACCTTTGAGGATCAGGATTGCCATCGGCAAGGTCGATCAACGCCGTTTCCATGCTCAACCCTTCCTGCTCTCCTGCGCGGGGTAGTTCGCACAGGGTGGTTCCCAAGCGGCCTTGAGTCAGAGCAATGCCCAGCTTCACCAGCCTCTGGTAGGCAGCCGCGACAGTGTTGCGGTTGACCGCAAGCACTTCCGCCAGATCGCGCACAGGCGGTAGCGAGTCGCCTGGCCGCAGCTCGCCGTTTCGCATCAGCGTGCGGATGCTCTCTGATATTTCAATGGCGGTCTTGCCTGCGATCTCCATAATTGTCCTATGCCAATATATAATCACGTCCGTGACAATGCTAGCCGGAACATGACGGTACAGCTACATGAATTGTCTGCCTCTCCGCCGCCCATCACGATCAACAAAAGAGTTCAAGCATGTTTTCTGGCCTCAGTGCATTCCCCCTCACCCCGATCAATGGAGATGGCATCGACGAGGCGGCATTCGCTTCGTTGCTTCGGCGATTGACCACTGCCGGGGTCGATTCCATCTGCGCCCTCGGATCAACCGGCAGTTATGCCTATCTCACGATAGCCGAACGGGCACGGGTGGCACGGCTGGCGGTCGAACAAGCAGGTGACATTCCGGTGATCGTCGGCATTGGCGCCATGAGCACCCGCGATGTGCTCGCCCTGGCCGACGACGCGCAGAAGGCGGGTGCCAACGGTGTATTGCTGGCCCCCGTGTCCTACCAGAAACTGACCGACGATGAGGTGTTCGGACTCTATGAGGCCGTCACCCACCAACTGTCCGTGCCGCTGTGCGTGTACGACAATCCTGCCACCACCCACTTCGAGTTCACCGATGAACTTCATGGTCGCATCGCGCAGTTGCCGAACGTGTATTCGATCAAGATCCCTGGTGTGCCAGCCGATCCCGCGGCTGCCAGGGCGCGCGTCGATCATCTGCGGAGCATGATTCCTTCGCATGTAACGATCGGAATCAGCGGAGATGCCTGCGCCGTAACGGGCCTGAATGCCGGCTGCGAAGCCTGGTACTCGGTGATTGGCGGGCTGTTTCCCGAAGTGGCGGTGGCCATCATGCGGGCGGCCCAAGCAGGGAACGCAGAAGAAGCCACAAGGCTTTCGGATCGCCTCAAACCGCTGTGGGCACTGTTTGGCAAGTATGGCGGGAGCCTGCGCGTCGTCGCAGCGGCAGCTGAACTGCGTGGCCTGGTGCCGTCACCCAGCCTGCCACGGCCACTCATGGCTGTGAGCGGGGTGGAACGCCAGCAGCTTGCTGTGCTGCTGGACGAGCTGAGGTTGGCGTGACACCCCGGTCTGCCTGCGCAGAAACTCGAACCCGAAGCAGGATCAGTCGCCCGCCTCGGTGTGGTAGGCGCTCACCCGCTCGACCTCTTCGCGCGAGCCGAGGAAAACCGCTACCCGCTCGTGCAACTGGCGCGGATCGACTTCCATGATCCGCTGCCGGCCATTGGTGGCCAGGCCGCCGGCCTGCTCGATCAGGAAGGCCATCGGGTTCGCTTCGTAGAGCAGCCGCAGCTTGCCGGGCCGGTCGGGCTCCCGGCGATCGCGCGGGTACATGAACACGCCGCCACGGGTCATGATCCGGTGCACGTCGGCAACCATCGAGGCCACCCAGCGCATGTTGAAGTCCTTGCCGCGCGGGCCTTGCCGGCCGGCCAGCAGCTCTTCGATGTAGCGCTGGACCGGCGGGTACCAGTGGCGCGCGTTCGAGGCGTTGATGGCGAATTCGCGGGTTTCGGCGGGGATCCGGAGCCGGTCTTCGGTGAGGGTCCAGCTGCCGGTTTCACGATCCAGTGTGAACGCGGCCACGCCGTCGCCGACGGTCAGCACCAGCATCGTGCAGGGGCCGTAGATCGCGTAGCCGGCCGCCACCTGGTGGGTACCGGGCTGCAGGAAATGTTCGTCGGCCGGCTCGGCGACATTCTCGGGCAGCCGCAGCACCGAGAAGATCGTGCCCACCGAGACGTTGACGTCGATGTTCGATGAGCCGTCGAGCGGGTCGAACAGCAACAGGAACTCGCCCTTTGGATAGCGGTTCGGGATCGTGTACGAATGATCCATCTCCTCGGACGCCATCGCCGCGAGGTTGCCGCCCCATTCGTTGGCTTCGAGCAGCGTCTCGTTGGCGATCACATCGAGCTTTTTCTGCGACTCACCCTGGATGTTGTCGGTGCCGGCCTCGCCGAGCACGCCGCCGAGCGCGCCCTTGCTCACGGCGATGCTGATCCGCTTGCAGGCGCGGGCGACGACCTCGATCAGCAGGCGCAGTTCGGCGGGGATCAGGTCCTTTTCGCGCTGCTTCTCGACGAGGTACTGGGTCAGGCTGATTCTTGGGGCCATGGCAGGATGTCCGTGACAGAAAATCGTTCAGTGTTCAATCGGCAAGCGTCTTGCCGACGATCTCGCGCAGATCGCGCGACAGCTCGGGGCTGGCAGCCACCCGCTCGAGCGCGGCGCGCATGGCCTGCCGGCGTTCGGGCGTGAATCTGCGCCAGCGGTCGAGGGCGCGCGCCAGCCGGGCTGCGACTTGCGGATTGAGCCGGTCGACTTCGAGTACCCGCTCGATCCACCAGTCGTAACCGCTGCCGTCGGTGGCGTGGAATTCGGCCAGGTTGCCGTGACAGAAGCTGCTCAGCAGGGCCCGTACCCGGTTTGGATTGCGCAGCGAGAACGCAGGGTGGGCGCGCAGCGCCTCGACCCGTTCGAGAACCGGCGGCTCGCCCGGCAGCCGGTGCAGGGTGGCCTGCATCGCAAACCACTTGTCGAGCGCCAGCGGCTCGTCGGCGTAGATGCGCTCGAACGTGGCCAGCGCACGCTCGCGGGCAGCGCCGCCGGCGCGCAGCAGCGCCTGCAGCGCAGCCATCCGGTCGGTCATGTTGTCGGCCTGCCCGAATCGGGCTTCGGCCGCGGCAAGTGCAGCGGGATCGCCGCTGTCGCTCCAGTAACCGAGCGCGGCGTTGCACAGGGCACGCTCGCCGGCGGCCTTTGCGCCGGGCTGCCAGGGTGTGTCGCTGGCGAGGGCCGCGTGCAGGGCATGCCAGCGTCCGGCCAGCTGGGTGGCCAGGAGCCGGCGCAGTGCCTCGCGCGCGGCGCGCAGGGCGTCCGGGTCGACGACTTCGAGCTGCTCGGCCAGGAAACCCTCGGTCGGCAGCAGGATCATCTGTTCGCGAAAGGCCGGATCGAGCTGCGGGTCATCGAGCACGCGTTCGACGACTTCCAGCAGCAGTTCGCAGCACGCCTTCGGATCGGCACCGGCGAGGATGCCCAGCACGCTGCGCACGGCCAGCTGCTGGCCGGCTTCCCAGCGGTTGAACGGATCGCTGTCATGGCCGGCCAGGAAGGCGAGCTGCGCGTCGTCACAGTCGTACTCGATGATCACCGGGGCCGAGAAACCGCGCGCCAGTGAGGGCAGCGGGGCGCTCGCCAGGCCCTCGAACTCGAAGACCTGTTCGCTTGCCGTCAGATCGAGGATCGCCGTGAACTGGCTGTCGGTGGTTTCGATGCGGCGCACGGCAGCGGCGCAGTCGGCAGTCGGCCGGAGTTCCAGGTCGCGGCCATCGGGGCCGATCAGGCCGAGGGCGAACGGGATGTGCAAGGCGGCCTTGTCGGGTTGGCCCGGGGTCGGCGGGCAGTACTGCTGCAGCTGGAGCCGGTAGCGGCCGGTGCCGGCATCGTGACGGGTCCGGACCCGGACTCGCGGGGTGCCGGCCTGCGAGTACCAGCGGCCGAACTGGCCGAGGTCGGTGTCGTTGGCGTCGGCGATCGCAGCGACGAAGTCGTCGCAGGTGACCGCCTGGCCGTCGTGGCGCTCGAAATAGAGGTCCATCCCCTTGCGAAAGCCTTCGCGCCCGACCAGTGTCTGCAGCATGCGGATCACCTCGGCGCCTTTCTCGTAGATGGTGACCGTGTAGAAGTTGTTGATTTCCTGGTAGCTGTCGGGGCGGATCGGATGGGCCATCGGGCCGGCATCCTCGGGGAACTGGGCGGCGCGCAGCAGCCGCACGTCCTCGATGCGCTTGACCGCGCGCGCACTGGCGCCGGCCTCGGGCGTAGCGGCCTGCCCGGCCAGCATGTCGGCCGAGAACTCCTGGTCGCGAAAGACCGTCAGGCCCTCCTTGAGGGTCAGCTGGAACCAGTCACGGCAGGTGACGCGGTTGCCGGTCCAGTTGTGGAAGTACTCGTGCCCGACGACCGATTCGACGCCGGCGAAATCCTGGTCGGTGGCAATGTGCGGATGGGCGAACACGTACTTGGTGTTGAAGATGTTCAGGCCCTTGTTCTCCATCGCCCCCATGTTGAAGTCCGATACCGCGACAATCATGAAGCGGTCGAGGTCGAGCTCCAGCCCGAAGCGGGTTTCGTCCCAGCGGATCGCGTGGACCAGTGACTGCATCGCATGATCGGTGCGATCCTCGTTGCCGGGCTCGACCCAGACCTGCAGCAGGACTTCGCGACCGCTCGCCGTGCGGATCCGCTGTTCGCTGGCGACCAGCCTGCCGGCGACCAGCGCGAACAGATAGCTCGGCTTCGGAAACGGGTCGTGCCAGTGGGCTTCGTGCCAGACCTGGCGGCCGGCCTCGACAGCCGCCGGCAGATCGATCGCGGCACACCAGGCCGGCGCCGGGCAATCGCCGGAGGCGATCAGGTTGCCATTCGACAGCAGCACCGGGAAGCGCTCGCGCGGGGCGCGCAGCGTGACCCGGTAGCGGGCCATGACGTCGGGCCGGTCGGGGAACCAGGTCATCTGCCGGAAGCCTTCGGCTTCGCACTGGGTGAAGAAGTTGCCGTTGGATACGTACAGTCCGGACAGCGTGGTGTTCTCGACCGGCCGGGTCCAGCTGGCGATGCGCAGCACCCCGGTATCGGGCAGGTCGTCGATCAGCAGCTTGCCGTCGGCCAGGCGCCAGCGCCCGGCGGCCAGCGGTTCGTCGTCCAGCCACAGGCCGTCGAGTTCGAGTGCGTCGCCGTCGAGTGTCAGCGGCGCACCGGCATCCGCGGCAGGGTTGCGGCGCAGCGCGAGGGTCGATTCGATCCGGCTGCGCTCGGGCAGCAGTTCGAAGACCAGATCGACGGAATCGATCAGAAAAGAGGCAGGGGTATAGTCGAGACGATCGATGGTAACGGGCTGGTCGGTGCGCATGACGGTCGATTCCGGAGACGACCGATTGTAAGCGCTCGCAGGGTCCGTACAAGCGCCGGCCGGGTCCGTGCCGGCACCAGGAGAATGATGATGAAGATCGAGAGTCCGCATGCCCGGTCCGGGGGTATCCTCCCGCGCCTCCGGGTCATGGCCGCAGCGGGGCTGCTGCTCGCGCTCGCCGCCTGCGCCACGCCGGTCGGCACCGACCTGACAGCCTTCCACGAATGGCCGGCCGAGGCGGTGCGCAGCTATCGCTTCGCGGCCAGCGCCGAGCAGCTCGACAGTCTCGAACATCGCAGCTACCGCCAGCTGCTGCGCACCGAGCTCAGCCGTGCCGGTTTCGTCGAAACCAGCCAGGCACCCCGTTTCGAGCTGCGTTTCGAAACGACCAGTGAGCCGCGTTACGCCCGGCAGATCGAGTACACACCTTATTATGTGCAGCCCTGGTTCTGGTGGGGCACCTGGGGGCGGCACGGCGGACTGTCGATCGGCCTGCCGCTGTCGGCCTACGGCGGCCAGGCCATCGAGCGCGAAGTATCGTGGTACGAATACCGGCTTGCCGTATCGTTCAGCGATCTGGCGGCCGACGGCCGCAAGGTCTATGAAGCGACAGCGGTCGCGTCCGGCAGCGTGCCATCGGTGGTGGCCGCCATGCCTTATCTGGCGCGGGCCATCTTCGATGACTTCCCGGGCCTGTCCGGCGTGCCGCGCCGGGTCGAGATCCCGCGCGATGCCGTTGCCCGGCCGGTGCCGGAGGCGCCGCCACCAGCCCGCTGAGTTGCAAGCAAACCGACTTTTCACGGAAATCCATGTCGACACGCCGAATCCAAGCTCTCCTGGTGGCCAACCGGTCCGAAATCGCGATCCGCGTGATGCGCGCGGCCGCCGAACTGGGGATGCGTACCGTGGCGATCTACTCGCACGAGGACCGCTTCGCGCTGCACCGCTTCAAGGCTGACGAGAGCTACCAGGTCGGCGAGGGGCTGAAGCCCCTGCAGGCTTATCTGGACATCGAAGACGTGATCCGGATCGCGCGGCAGGCGCGTGTCGATGCGATCCATCCCGGCTACGGCTTCCTGGCCGAGAACCCGGGCTTCGCCCAGGCCTGCGAAAAGGCCGGCATCCTCTTCGTCGGACCGACCCCCGAGGTGATGACGACCCTGGGCAACAAGCTGGCGGCGCGTCAGGCGGCCACGGAGGCCGGGGTGCCGGTGATGCCGGCGACCGGACCGCTGCCGAACACCGGTGACGAGGCCGCCGACCTGGCCGCGGCCAGGCAATTGGCCGCCGGGGTCGGCTACCCGGTCATGCTCAAGGCGAGCTGGGGCGGTGGCGGGCGCGGGATGCGGGTGCTGGCCAACGACGATGAGCTGGCCGCCCAGTTGCCGGCGGCGCGGCGCGAGGCAGCGGCCGCCTTCGGCAACGACGAGGTCTACCTGGAGAAGCTCGTAGCGCGAGCGCGCCACGTCGAGGTGCAGTTGCTCGGCGACCGGCATGGCAACCTGGTTCATCTGTTCGAGCGCGACTGTTCGGTTCAGCGGCGCAACCAGAAAGTGGTCGAGCGGGCGCCGGCGCCTTATCTGGATGAGGCGCGTCGCGCCGCACTGTGCGAGGCCGCGCTGAAACTCGGTCGGGCGGTCGGCTACACCCACGCCGGCACGGTCGAGTTCCTGATGGACGCCGACTCGGGCGAGTTCTGGTTCATCGAGGTCAATCCACGAATCCAGGTCGAACACACGGTCACCGAGCAGGTCACCGGCATCGACATCGTCAAGGCGCAGTTGCGGATCTGCGAGGGCGCACGGATCGGCGAACCTGGCGGCCCGGTGCCGGCCCAGGAGGCGATCCGGCTCAATGGCCATGCCCTGCAGTGCCGGGTGACCACCGAGGATCCGGAGAACGGCTTCACCCCCGATTACGGCAGGATCTCGGCTTATCGCAGTGCGGCCGGCTTCGGTCTGCGGCTCGACGGTGGCACGGCCTACGCCGGTGCCGTGATCACGCCGTTCTACGACTCGCTGCTGGTCAAGGTGACGGCCTGGGCGCCGACTGCCGCCGAGGCGATCCGGCGCATGGATCGTGGCCTGCGCGAATTCCGCATCCGCGGCCTGGCGACCAACCTGCCTTTCGTCGAGAACGTCATCAACCATCCGGCCTTCGCGGCCGGTGAAGTGACCACCCGCTTCATCGACGAGACGCCCGAGCTATTCCGCTTCCAGGGCCGGCGCGACCGGGCAACTCGATTGCTGCGCTACATCGGCGAAGTCACGGTCAACGGCAACCCGGACATGAAAGGGCGCAATCCGCCCGACCTGTCACAGGCCCAGGTCGTGCTGCCCCGGCGCTGGCCAGCGCCGGCCGCGGCGGGCAGCAGCCCGATCGCCCGGCCGGGCGAGCTGATCGACCTGAGCGTCGCGCCGCCGCCGGGTACGCGCGACCTGTTGCGCCGGCTCGGGCCGCAGGAATTTGCCCGCTGGATGACCGAAAGCAAGCGGGTGCTGCTGACCGACACGACCCTGCGCGACGCCCACCAGTCGCTGCTGGCCACCCGGATGCGCAGCCACGACATGCTGCGCATCGCGCCGTATTACGCGCGGATGCTGCCGCAGCTCTTCTCGCTGGAATGCTGGGGCGGTGCGACTTTCGACGTCGCGCTGCGCTTCCTGAAGGAAGACCCGTGGGAGCGGCTCGCCCGGCTGCGTGCGGCGGTGCCGAACATCCTGTTCCAGATGCTTCTGCGCGGCAGCAATGCGGTCGGTTACACCAACTACCCGGACAACGTGGTGCGTCAGTTCGTCCAGCGTGCGGCTGCCGGCGGCATCGATCTGTTCCGGGTCTTCGACTCGCTGAACTGGGTCGAGAACATGCGGGTGGCGATCGATTCGGTCAACGAGGCCGGTGCGCTGTGCGAGGGGGCGATCTGCTATACGGGCGACCTGTTCGATGCCCGCCGCTCGAAGTACGGTCTTCGCTACTACGTCGACCTGGCCCGCCAGTTGCAGCAGGCCGGCGTGCAGGTGATCGGGATCAAGGACATGGCCGGTGTCTGCCGGCCGCGCGCGGCCCGCGAACTGGTCGCAGCACTGAAGGCCGAGACCGGCCTGCCGGTGCACTTTCACACGCATGACACCAGCGGCGCGTCGACGGCCTCGGTGCTGGCTGCAATCGAAGCCGGCGCGGATGCGGTCGATGGTGCGATGGACGCGCTGAGCGGGCTGACCGCGCAGCCCAACCTCGGAGCGATCGTCGCCGCGCTGGAAGGCAGCGACCGTGATCCGGGTGTCGATCGCGATGCCATGCAGTCGATCTCGCACTACTGGGAGGGCGTGCGCCGTTTCTACGCGCCCTTCGAGTCGGAAATCCGCTCGGGGACTTCCGACGTCTACCGTCACGAGATGCCGGGCGGCCAGTACACCAACCTGCGCGAGCAGGCCCGGGCGATGGGGCTCGAACACCGCTGGCCGGAGGTGGCCCGGGCCTATGCCGAGGTCAACCAGCTGTTCGGCGACATCATCAAGGTCACGCCGACCTCCAAGGTGGTGGGCGACCTCGCCCTGTTCATGGTGGCCAACGGCCTGAGCGCGGCCGACGTGGCCGATCCCTCGCGCGAGGTCGCCTTTCCGGAGAGCGTGGTGTCGCTGTTTCGCGGCGAACTCGGCTTTCCGCCGGATGGTTTTCCGCAGGCGCTGTCGCGCAAGGTGCTGAAATCGGACGGTCCGAATCCGATCATGGTCGAACCGCCGCAGCCGTACCGACCCGGTGACCGGCTGGCGCCGGCCGACCTGGAAGCCGCTCGCAAGGAGGCCGAGAAGGCGATCGATCGCCAGGTCGATGACGACGATCTGGCGTCGTGGCTGATGTACCCGAAGGTGTTCCGAGAATACGCCGAGCACCGCCGCACCTACGGTGACGTCGGGCTGCTGCCGACGCCGACCTTCTTCTACGGGATGCGCGAGCGCGAGGAAGTGTCGATCGAGATCGATCCGGGCAAGACGCTGATCGTTCGCATGCAGGGTACCGGCCCGGCCGAGGAGGAGGGCGTGGTGCGCGTCTTCTTCGAACTGAACGGCCAGCCGCGCACCCTGCGCGTCGAGAAGGCCGGTGCGGTGCAGGCCGCCAGGCGTCGCCAGGCCGACCCGACCGATCCGTCCCAGGTGCCGGCGCCGATGCCGGGCATGATCGTGACCGTCGCCGTCAAGGCCGGTCAGAAAGTGCGCGCAGGCGATCCGCTGATCTCGATCGAGGCCATGAAGATGGAAACCCAGATCCGTGCCGAGCGCGACGGCAAGGTCAAGGCGGTGCATGTCAAGCCCGGCGATGTCGTCGAAGCACACGATCTGCTGCTCGAACTCGTCTAGCAGCTGGTGCACTCGTCCAGCCGCCGACCCGTCTCGAGTTCCCGCGAGGATCACCCCCGAGGTTCGTTCATGTCCGACTGGATCATCCGTCGCCTGCGCCCCGACGAGCACCCGAAATGGGCACCGCTGTGGGCCGGCTACCAGCGCTTCTACCAGACCGCGATTCCGGATGAAGTCAGCGACCTGACCTGGGCGCGCTTTCACGACGAGAGCGAACCGGTTCATCTGCTCGGCGCCTTCGACGCCGATGGCGAGACGCTGGCCGGCATCGTCCACTACATCTTCCATCGCTCGTGCTGGACCGCGGGACCGTACTGCTATCTGCAGGATCTGTTCACGATCCCGTCGGCGCGCGGGCGCGGCGTGGCGCGCCAGCTGATCGAGGCGGTCTACGAGCAGGCCGGGCAGGCGGGGGCCAGCCGGGTCTGGTGGCTCACTCAGGAAGCCAACTACGCGGGGCGGATGCTGTACGACCAGGTGGCCGATCGGCCCGGCTTCATCCAGTACCGCAAGCTGCTGTGAATGCACCGGCGTCGGCCGTCAGCGTGGCGATCGTGCCGTCGCCACTCGGGCCGGTCCGCCTGCTGGCGCAGGCCGGCCGGCTGACCGGACTGTATTTCGTCGGCCAGCGTGACGACCCGCAGGCTCCCGAGGCACCTGCCCAGCCCGACGACCAGGCGGTTCTGGAGCGTGCCCGCGCGCAACTGGCCGCCTATTTTTCGGGCAGCCTGAAGTGCTTCGATCTGCCGCTCGCCCTGCAGGGCACGCCATTCCAGCAGCAGGTCTGGCAGGCGCTGCTGACCATTCCCTACGGGGCGACGGCCAGCTATGCCGGGATTGCGCTGCACTGTGGCCGACCGAAGGCGGTGCGTGCGGCAGGGGGCGCGATCGGACGCAACCCGGTATCGATCATCGTGCCCTGTCACCGCGTGATCGGCCGCGACGGATCGCTGACCGGCTTCGGCGGCGGCCTGGAGCGCAAGCAGGCGCTGCTGCGCCTGGAAGGTGTGCTGCCGGCGACCCTCGCCGGTTTCGAAGCGCCGTAGTCCGAAGCGCGGTAGTCGTTCGAGTCGTTCGATTCGGGGATCGCTGTCCGGGCCGTCGATTTCCGATTGACCGTGGCTGCGCGGGCCGCTACCGTCGCAGGGTCGGATTCGACAGGAGGCAGACGATGGAAGCCCGGCCAGCGCTGACGCAGATCGAGATCGACCAGCGCGTCTTCGAACTCTACGACGAGTACTGTCATGGCGACATCGATCGCCGCAGTTTCCTGGCCCGCTCGGCCGCGGTCACTGCCGGCGGCCTGCTGATGGCCCAGGCCCTGCTGCCCGATTATGCGTCGGCCGGGCAGGTGGCGTTCACCGACACGCGGATCAAGGCCCGCTATGTCGCCTATCCGTCGCCGGGTGGCACCGCCGGCGAGATTCGCGGCTACCTGGTCCAGCCGGTCGGCGACGGCCCGTTTCCGGCCGTCCTGGTGATCCACGAGAACCGTGGCCTGAATCCGTACATCGAGGACGTCGCCCGGCGCCTCGCGCTGGCCGGCTTCCTGGCGCTCGCGCCGGACGGTCTGTCCGCGCTCGGCGGTTATCCGGGCAACGACGACGACGGCAGAGCGATGCAGGCGCGGCTCGACCAGCAGTCGTTGCGCACCGACATGCTCAACGGTGCCCGCTTCCTGAAGTCGCACGCACTGTCCACCGGCCGGCTCGGGGCGACCGGTTTCTGCTGGGGCGGTGGCACGACGAACTGGCTGGCGACCGTGATGGGCGATGACCTGCAGGCCGGCGCCCCCTATTACGGCGCGGCGGCCGATACTGCAAGCGTGTCGGCGATCAGGGCGCCGCTGCTGATCCACTATGCCGAGAAGGATCCCCGGATCAACGCGATGCGGTCGGCCTTCGAGGCGGCATTGGCAGCCGCCGGCTTGCCTGCCGAGGTGCACGTGTACCCGGGTACCCAGCACGGCTTCCACAATGACTCGACGCCGCGCTACGACGAGGCGGCGGCGCAGCTGTCGTGGGAGCGCACCCTGGCCTTCTTCCGCAGGCATCTTGCGCCGGCTTGATGCCCGGCTCATACGATTTCGCGTTCGGGCGGCCAGGGGCAGCGCGGGCCAGGACACGGGGCGAGGCTTTCGGCGCACACCGGGTGCTTGCCACCGCTACGCGGTGGTGCCCTGCGATGCTCGCGCTCGTGGCCTGCCGCCGAACTCGCTGCACTCCCTACGCTTCGCTTCGTTC
>JBAYOD010000083.1:0-12640 GCA_041678445.1 Burkholderiaceae bacterium
AATGCTCGAAGCAACGCTCGAGCGAGGCGTCGCAGCCGGCACCTTCCGCGCCGACTACGATGCGATCAACCTGTACATCTCGATCGCCGGAATCTCGTACTTCTTCTTCTCCAACAATCACACTCTGTCCGCCATCTTCGGCAAACGGCTACACACGAAAGCGGCGCTCGCCCAGCGTCGGCGCCATGTCATCGAGTTCACGATGAACTCGCTGCTCGTCGATCCGGCGCGGAAAACCTGAGCACTGTGGTCAACAGGGTTGCGGTCAACAGAATCGAGGTCAACAGCGTCTCGGCCAACGGAGTCCGACCATGTCACTGAGCGTTCTCGACATCTTCAAGATCGGCATCGGCCCCTCGAGTTCGCACACGATGGGCCCGATGCGGGCGGCTCACCGGTTCGCCACGGCCCTGCGCGATGATGGCCTGCTGGCCGGCACCGCGAGCGTGACAGTCGGGCTGTTCGGCTCGCTGGGCGCAACCGGCATCGGCCATGGCAGCTCCGACGCCGTCCTGGCCGGGCTCGAAGGCGATCTGCCTGAGGCCGTCGACGTGACCGCGATGCGAGCCCGGCTGGCCGAGGCCCGGGCAGCGTCCCGGCTGCGCCTGCTCGGGACCCACGACATCCGGTTCATCGAGTCCGAGCATCTGCGCTACGACACGAAAGCCCTGCCCCGGCATCCGAACGGCATGCGCTTCGAAGCGCGCGACGCGACCGGCTCGGTGCTGCTGCAGCGCGACTACTACTCGGTCGGCGGCGGCTTCGTCACCGAAGGCGACCGCGACGAGATACCCCACGCTGCCGTGACGCTGCCTTTTGCGTTCACCACCGGCGAGCAGCTGCTGGAACTGTGCCGGACCACCGGCCTTGCGATCAGCGATCTGATGATCCGCAACGAAGCCGCCTTCCGCCCACTGGAACAGACCCGCCAGGCACTCGCCGGGATCTGGCAAACGATGCAGGAATGTGTCGCTGCCGGCTGTGCCCGCGAAGGCACGCTGCCCGGGCCGCTGCAGATCCGGCGCCGGGCGCCGGCGCTCGCCGCCCAGCTCGGCCGGGCCGGGTCCTCAGGCGCCGGCGATCCGCTGCTGGCGCTCGACTGGGTCAGCCTGTACGCGCTGGCCGTGAACGAACAGAATGCCTCCGGAGACCGGGTCGTCACTGCACCCACCAACGGCGCGGCCGGCATCATCCCGGCCGTCCTGCACTACTACACCCGGTTCACGCCCGACCCCGTCGACGCCGCCGCCGAGCGCTTCCTGCTCACGGCCGCCGCGATCGGCATTCTCTACAAGGAGAACGCCTCGATCTCCGGTGCCGAGGTCGGCTGCCAGGGTGAGGTCGGCGTCGCCTGCTCGATGGCTGCCGGCGCCCTCGCCGAGCTTCTCGGCGGCACGCCGCTGCAGGTCGAGAACGCCGCCGAGATCGCGATGGAGCACAACCTCGGCCTGACCTGCGATCCGGTCGGCGGACGGGTCCAGGTGCCCTGCATCGAGCGCAACGCAATGGGTGCAGTGAAGGCCATCCACGCCGCACGCATGGCGCTGCGGGGCGACGGCCACCACTACGTATCGCTCGACAAGGTCATCAAGACCATGCGCGAGACCGGCGCCGACATGAAGTCCAAGTACAAGGAAACCTCGCTCGGCGGGCTGGCCGTCAACGTGATCGAGTGTTGACTGCCGGCATCTCCAACGGCCTGGTGCATGCAATTAATAACCAACCGTTTGGTTGACTAAATCACTGCCGGCGCCTATCATGACAGCCTTGTCATCGCGTCACGAGAGGTCGAGTTGAACAACAGCACCGGCGCAGCTTCACCGCTTCTGGACGACATCCCGGTTCCTGCAGGCTTCGAGTCCGAGGCGGGTCTCGACGACTACCTGGCGACACCGTCCCGGGCGCTCGTCGAAGACCTGGCCGCTGTCCAGGGCGATCTGCTGATCATCGGGGCCACCGGCAAGATGGGGCCTTCCCTGGCCCGGCTGGCCCGCAATGCCCTGCCCGCGTCGTGCCGGGTGATCGCTGCCGCCCGCTTCTCCGAGCCCGGCGTTCGCGAGTCGCTCGAGCGGCATGGCGTGGAAACCTTCGCCTGCGACCTGCTCGACCGCGCGGCAGTCGAATCGCTGCCCCGCTGTCCGAACGTGATCTTCATGGCTGGACGCAAGTTCGGTGGCGACGGTGACCTCCCCCTCACCTGGGCGATGAACGCCCACGTGCCCGCCCTGGTTGCCGAGACTTTCCGGGCCTCCCGGATCGTCGCCTTCTCGACCGCCTGCGTCTATCCGTTCGTCGCCGTCACCAGCCAGGGATCGAGCGAACGGGACGCACCGGAGCCTCCGGGCGAGTATGCAAACTCCTGTGTGGGGCGCGAGCGGCTCTTCGAGCATTTCTCCCGACGGCACGGCACGCCTGGCCGGCTGTTCAGGCTCAGCTACGCGATCGACCTGCGCTACGGCGTGCTGGTCGACGTCGCGCTCAAGGTCTGGAAGGGTGAACCGGTCGATGTGACGATGGGCCACGTCAACGTCATCTGGCAGGGCGACGCAAACGCCCAGGCGCTGCGCTGTCTCGCGGCTGCCACCGTGCCGACCTCACCGATCAACGTCAGCGGCCCGGAAACCCTGTCCATCCGGTGGCTTGCCGAAGTCTTCGGCCGGGCCTTCGACAAACCCGTCGTACTGACCGGTCAGGAAGCGCCGAGCGCCTGGCTGATGAACACTACCGAAGCGGAACGGCTGTTCGGCTACCCGCGAATCCCGGTCGGTCAGCTGGTCGTCTGGGTCGCTGACTGGATCCGCAACGAGCGGCGGCTGATGGACAAGCCGACCCGGTTCGAGAATCGCGATGGCAAGTACTGAGCCCGGCCCCATGCCGCCGGCCGTCTTTCGACTTTCCGGCCAGCCGTCGGCCGGCGAACTCGAGATGCTCGAGCGGCTGGTCGTGGAAAGCCACTGGAACCAGACCACCGACGACTGGCAGGTGTTCGTCAATCTGGGTGAAGTCCACGTCATTCGTGACGCCGACGGCATGATCGTCGCCAGCGGCGCCGTGCTGCCGATGGGTCCGTCCGTCAGCGCCGACCAAGGCACGCAACAGGCTGCCGACATCAGCTGGATCAGCATGATCCTGGTGACGCCGGCCCGGCGCGGCGGCGGCTACGGCCGCGCCGTCTTCGATGCCTGCCTGCGCAGCATCCAGTCGGCCGGCCGGATCCCGATGCTGGACGCGACACCCGCCGGCGAGGCGCTCTACCAGCGCTTCGGCTTCCAACCCCTGTGGCGCCTGACCCGCTGGCGACGACCGGCTCGCGACGGCGACGGCGCCCGAGGCGGCGATCGCGACGACAGGCGGGAAGACGCTCCGACGCGCGCGGACGGCCCTCATCGTCCAGACGACGCTCATCCGGATTCGCTCCCACCGCTGCTCGCCGCCGACCGCCTGGCCTCGGGCTTCGAACGCAACGCCTTGCTGACCGCACTGGCCGGTCGCAGCAGCTCACGCGCTCTCGCGCACGGCGAGGCTTGCGCGCTGCTGCGGGCGGGCCGCACGGCGAGCCAGATCGGGCCGCTGCTTGCCGCCGACGAGCAGGCTGCCGCCGCCCTGCTGGCCGATCTGGTGGCAAACGAAACCACTGCCCTGCTGATCGACGTCCCCGACGGTCGCCCGCTGATCCAGGAAGCCCTGCAGGCCGACGGCTTCCAGGAAGAACGGCGCTTCGCCCGGATGGTCCTGCGCGGCCCCGACCAGATGCCTCCCGACGATCGCCCGGAGCTGATCCACGCCATCGCCGGCCCCGAATTCGCCTGACGCTCTCCAGGGATCCCCATGCCGCTGCACCGTACCGACCTGCCCGCCGACGTCCTGTCCCTCCTTGCCGAGGGCGCCGTCATTCCTGCGCACCCGCTCGCCCTGAATGCACGACGCGAGTTCGATCCGGTTCGTCAGCGCGCCCTCACCCGCTACTACATCGACGCGGGCGCCGGCGGACTGGCCGTCGGTGTCCACACGACCCAGTTCGCCATCCGCCAGCACGGCCTCTACGAGCGGGTTCTGGCCTGCGCGATGGAGGCCCGGCAGGCCTGGACCGATCGGCCGATGGTGATGATCGCCGGCCTGTGCGGCGACACCGCCCAGGCAGCGTCGGAGGCGCGCATCGCGGTCGGCCTCGGCTATCACGCAGGCCTGCTGAGCCTGGCTGCGCTGGCCGGCGCGCCGGAAGACCTGCTGATCGAACACTGCGAGCAGGTGGCCCGGGAGATTCCGCTGGTCGGCTTCTACCTGCAGACCGCTGTCGGCGGCCCCGTGCTGTCGAGCGACTTCTGGCGGCGCTTCGCATCGATTCCGAACGCGCTGGCGATCAAGGTCGCGCCGTTCAACCGCTACCGGACCCTGGACGTCGTGCGCGGGGTGGTGGCCGCCGGCGCCGAGGAGCGCGTCTTCCTCTACACCGGCAACGACGACCACATCGTGCTCGACCTCGCCCTGCCGTTCACCGCGATGCGCGACCGCGAGCCGGTGACGGTGCGCTTCCGCGGCGGGCTGCTCGGACACTGGTCGGTCTGGACTGCGGGCGCAGTGTCGATGCTGCAGACGATCCGGTCGCAACTGGCGGCTTCGAACGGTCAGCCGTCAACCGAACTGCTCGCCCTCGACTCGCGGGTCACCGACTGCAACGCGGCATTTTTCGACGTCGCCAACGATTTCGCGGGCTGCATCGCCGGCTGCCACGAAGTCCTGCGCCGCCAGGGTCTGCTCGAAGGCATCTGGTGCCTGGACCCAAACGAGCAGATGAGTCCGGGCCAGAAGGAGGAGATCGACCGGGTCTACGCCGAGCACCCGGATCTCAGCGACGACGAGTTCGTGCGCGCCAACCTGGCGAGGTGGCTGTCCTGACCAGGTGGCTGTGCTGACCAAGTGGCCGTCCTGCCCAGACGACAGCCCTGGCCAGACGATGGTCCTGGCCCTCGGGAACCGGAACGCCGTCGGCAGGTAGTATCGGGATCGCCACGGCGCTGCAGCCCACCGGGCCTGCCCCGGCTGCTCGCCAGTCCCCTTTCGATGGAGATCCCGGATGAACCCCTCTGAACTCTTCTCCCTGGCCGGCCGCGTTGCGCTGGTCACCGGCGGCTCGCGCGGCATCGGTCGGATGATCGCCACCGGCCTGCTGAGCGCCGGCGCCCAGCGGGTCTACATCTCGGCGCGCAAGGCCGAGGCCTGCCAGGCAACCGCCGCCGAGCTGTCGGCGCTGGGCGAGTGCGTGGCGCTCCCGGCCGACGTGTCGACGCTGGCCGGCGCACAGGCGCTGGCCGCCGAGATCGCCGGGCGTGAACCGCGGCTCGACATCCTGGTCAACAATGCCGGCGCGGCCTGGGGTGCGCCGTTCGACGAGTTTCCCGAAAGCGGCTGGGACAAGGTCGTCGACCTGAACATGAAGGCACCGTTCTTCCTGACCCAGGCGCTGGCCCCCCGATTGCGCGCCGCGGCCCGGCCGGGCCAGCCGGCCAAGGTGATCAACGTCGCGTCGATCGACGGTATCTCGGTGAACCCCTGGGAAACCTATTCGTACGCCGCGAGCAAGGCCGGCCTGATCCATCTGACGCGGCGGATGGCGCTGCGCCTGATCCAGGACGGTATCGTCGTTTCGGCGATCGCACCGGGCCCCTTCCGCTCGGAGATGAACCGGGAGGCGCGCGACAACACCGAAGAGGTAGCCCGGCATGTCCCGGCCGGTCGGGTCGGCGAGGACGAGGACATGGCTGCCGCGGCGATCTACCTGGCCTCACGGGCCGGCAACTACGTCGTCGGCGAAACCCTGGTGGTCGACGGCGGCGTGACCCTGGCGCGCGGCGCCTGAGGTGTGCCCGCACGGCGCCCGAAAGCTGCCTCGGTGAGGGTGGACGGACCACGTAAGATCCCGGCATTGCAACACGAGGAGTGCCGACCATGCCGATCCGACTCATGATGAACCCGCCCCGCAACCGGACCCGGCGCCGCTCGGCAATCCTAGCCGCCGGCGCGCTGGCGCTGGCAGCCCTGGGCACGCCGGTCTCCGCCTCGTTCGCCCAGAGTGCATCGGACCCTTCCACTGCGTCACGAGCCACCATGGCCCAAGCCGAATTCCCTCAGCTCACCCTGTCGGCCGACGCCTGGCGCGAGGTCGTCCAGGACCGGGTCGCCGTCACGCTGTATGCGTCGCACGACGCCGATCAACCCGCCCAAGCCCAGGCCCGGGTCAACGAGCGCCTCGGACCGGTCCTCGAGCGGCTCCGGAAGCAGGCCGACCTGGAGGTCGAAAGCGCCGGCTACCGCACCGACCCGGTCTGGAAGGACTCGAAGATCACCGGCTGGCGGGCACGCGGCGCCATCCGGATCACCGCGGCGCCTTCCGAAACCTTCAACGCGCTGATCGGTGAACTGAGCACCTCGCTGAACGTCGAGTCGATCGCGCATTTCCTGAGCCGCGAAGCGCGCACCTCGGTCGAGCGCGCGCTGATCGACGATGCGGTCGGCGCCTTCCGGGCCAAGGCCGACGCGGCCGCCGCTGCGCTGGGCTTCAGCGGCTGGCGGCTGCATGCGGTCTCGCTGGGCGATTCGGGCGGCGGCCACCCCGAACCGATGCCGCGGATGATGATGGCCCGGGCGGCGGCCGACTCGGCAGCGCCGGCGCCGATCGCCGAGGGCCGCACGACGGTCAGCGTGACGGTGAGCGGCAGCGTCGTGCTGACCGACTGACGCGCGACGGCAGGCCGCCGGCTGCCCCCGCTACGGCAAACCGCGCGGCCGGCTACAGCAGGCCGCGTGCCGCCAAATTGCTCATCAGCGCGCCCAGGCCGAAGGTCCACGGCCGCGCCCGGTCCGAGGTCGTCACCCGGTTGCGCAGCAAGCCCAGCCGTGCGCTGCGGATCGAAACGATGTCGCCGAGGTGGTGGGTGAACCCCGCACCCGGCGCATCGCGATCCTCGGTCGGCGCGAACAGCGTGCCCAGGAACAGCATGAAGCCGTCCGGATACTGGTGATTCGCATCCAGGGTCTGGGCGGCCAGGTCGGCTGGGTCGCGGCTGATCCGCTTCATCGTGCTGGCGCCGTGCAGCACGAAGCCGTCCGTGCCCTCGACACGCAGGTCGAGGTCTTCGCTGCGCAGGTCGTCGAGCGTGAAACCATCGTCGAACAGCCGGATGAACGGACCGATCGCGCAAGAGGCGTTGTTGTCCTTGGCCTTGCTCAGCAGCAGGGCGCTGCGTCCTTCGAAATCGCGCAGGTTGACGTCGTTGCCGAGCGAAGCCCCGACGATGCGTCCGCGGCCGTCGACCGCCAGCACCACCTCGGGCTCAGGGTTGCTCCATTCGGATTTCGGATGGATGCCGATCTCGGCGCCGGTACCGACCGCGGACAGCACCGGCGCCTTCGTGAAGATCTCGGCGTCGGGGCCGATGCCCACCTCCAGGTACTGCGACCAGACCTGCTGCTCGATCAGCACCTTCTTCAGCTCGGCCGCCTGCGCCGAACCCGGCCGCACCGCCGACAGGTTCTCGCCGATCACCGCCTTCACCCGACTGCGCACCGTTTCGGCCCGCGAAGCGTCGCCGCGCGCCTGCTCCTCGATCACCCGCTCGAGCATGCTGTCGACGAAGGTGACACCGGCGGCCTTCAGAACCTGCAGGTCGCAGGGCGCAAGCAGCCGGGGCAGGCCCGGATCGGGCTCGGCGCGCACCGTGTTGGCGAGAATCTCTTCGAGGCTGCCGACCCGTCGCCCGGCCGTTGCGCGCACCCGGGCAACCGGATCGTCGCTGGCCAGCAGCGCGGCCATCGTCGGCGCGGCCGTGCCCAGGTCATGGACGCCGTCGGCCCGGATCGCGACGACCGCCGGCCCCTCCGGCAGCCAGACCCGGCCGACCAGGGTGCCTGCATAGCCGTCGTCCGGCAACAACTCGCTCACGCCGAGCGACACGATCTCCTGACTCATCCGTTCCTCCGTTCGCATAGTGCTTGCCGGGCATTATCGCCGGGGCTCGGCCGGCACGCCCGATGGCCGGCGCTCAGCCGGCGCGCCCGACAGCCGCCTCCCAGCCGGCCATCATCTCGGCCGCCTGCGAGCGTGCCATCGCCGGCACGAAGCGGCGATCGGCCTGCCACAGTTGCGCCAGCTCGTCGGTACCACGCCAGACCCCGGCAGCCAGGCCCGCCAGATAGGCTGCACCCAGCGCCGTGGTCTCGATGACCCGAGGCCGCACGACGGGAATGCCGAGCAGGTCGGCCTGGAACTGCATCAACAGGTCGTTGACACAGGCGCCCCCATCGACGCGCAACTCGCTGAGCGGCGCCCCGTGGTCGCGCTGCATCGCGAACAGCAGCGCCGCACTCTGGAAAGCGATCGCTTCGAGCGCTGCACGGGCGATGTGGGCCACCGTGCTGCCACGGCTCAGGCCGGTGATGGTGCCGGTGGCCTCGGGCCGCCAATAGGGCGCGCCCAGGCCGGTGAAGGCGGGCACGAAGACGACCCCGCCGGAATCGGGCACCGAGGTGGCCAACGCCTCGACCTCCGACGAGCGAGTGATCGCCTTCAGCCCGTCGCGCAGCCACTGGACCACCGCCCCGCCGATGAAGACGCTGCCTTCGAGCGCGTATTGCGGCACCGCGGTCGCCTGCGCACCGGCGGTCGCCACCAGGCCGTTGGCCGAGCGCCGACAGTGCCCACCGGTGTTCATCAGCATGAAGCAGCCGGTGCCGTAGGTGTTCTTGGCCATGCCCGCCTCGAAGCAGGCCTGGCCGAACAGCGCCGCCTGCTGGTCACCGGCGATGCCGCCGATCGCGATCGGCGCACCGAACAGCGCCGCATCGGTCTCGCCGTACGGATGGCTGGATGGCCGCACCTCGGGCAGCAGCGCCCGCGGCACGCGCATCGCCGCCAGCAGTTCATCGTCCCAGCAACCGCTGCGGATGTCGAACAACAGGGTGCGCGAAGCGTTGCTGACGTCGGTGAGGTGCAGACGCCCGCCGGTGAGCTGCCAGAGCAGCCAGCTGTCGATGGTGCCGAAGGCGAGTTCGCCGCGCTCGGCAGCCGCCCGGGCACCGGCCACGTTGTCGAGGATCCACTGCACCTTGGTGCCCGAGAAATAGGCATCGACCACCAGCCCGGTGCGCTCGGCGATCACCGGCGCCAGCCCCGCCTCGCGCAGCGCCGCGCACAGCGGCTCGCTGCGGCGATCCTGCCAGACGATGGCCGGGTGAACCGGGCGGCCGCTGGCGCGCTCCCAGACCACGGTGGTCTCGCGCTGGTTGGTGATGCCCATGGCGGCGACATCGGCCGGCCCGAGCCCCGCTTCGGCCAGCGCCTGGCGGGCCGTCTCGTACTGGGTCTGCCAGATCTCCAGCGGGTCGTGCTCGACCCAGCCGGGCTGCGGATAGTGCTGGCCGAACTCGCGCTGGGCCTGGGCCACGATGCGTCCGTCGCGATCGAACACGATGCTGCGCGAACTCGAAGTGCCCTGGTCGAGGGCGAGCAGGTACTTCACGGTCATCTCCTGGTCGGATCCGGTTGCGGCACCGGGCGATCGTTGCGCGTCGCCGGGGCCGCTGGGACCGCTGGGGCCGGCGCAGTCCCGGCCACTGCCGCATCGGCCGACGCGATCACGCAGTCCACTCCGTGCTCGGCCAGCAGCGCGGCAAACGACTCGGGCGGCGGCGCATCGGTAATCAACCGGTCGATCTGCGACAGATGGCCAAGTTCCACCATCGCGCGGCGGTCGAACTTGCGGCGATCGGCCAGCAGCCAGACTTCGCGCGAAGCGGCGATGACCGCCTGCGCGACCCGTACCTCGCGCCAGTCGAAATCGCGCAGCGTGCCGTCGGCCTCGATGCTGGAAATGCCGATCAGGCCGATGTCGACCTTGAACCGCCGGATGAACTCGACGGCCGTGTCGCCGACCACGCCATGGTCGAGCGGCCGGACCGTGCCACCAGCCAGCAGCACCTCGGCATTGCCGTCATGGGCCAGCACCGCGGCGACATTCGGGTTGTTGGTGACCACACGCAGACCTTCATGACGGCCGAGCGCCTGCGCGGCAGCTTCGACCGTCGTGCCGAGGTTCAGGATCAGCGAACAGGCGCCCGGAATCCGGCGCGCGGCTTCGGCGGCAATCCGGCGCTTGCCCTCGGCGTTCAGCAACTGGCGCTGCGCGTAGGCGATGTTGCGGATCGTCGATTCGGGCAACGCGGCCCCGCCGTGGAAGCGCTCGAGCAGGCCCCGTTCGGCCAGCGCGCGCAGGTCGCGGCGCACGGTCTGCAGGCTGACCGCGAGGCGGTCGGCCAGTTCCTCGACCGAGGCCGAACCGCGGCCTCGCACAGCGTCGAGCAGGCGCTGCTGGCGGGGGTGAATCGACATTCGAGGATCTTAATCGCAATCGACCAGAAACGAGGCAGAAATCGCCGTCGACTGGTTTCGTATATGTTCGATATTATTCGAATCCTCTTTACCCAAGCCTCCTCCACCTGGAACCCGGCCGCCATGAACGACACCCCGGCTGCGGGCCTGCGCACAGACCCGATCGAGCGCTGCGACCTGCTGGTCGTCGGTGGCGGCGTCAATGGCGCGGGCATCGCACGCGACGCTGCCGGACGCGGCCTGTCCGTGCTGCTGGCCGAGCAGGACGACCTGGCCGCCCACACCTCGTCGGCGTCCACCAAGCTGATCCACGGCGGACTGCGCTACCTCGAGCACCATGCGTTCGGCCTGGTGCGCAAGGCGCTGATCGAACGCGAGCTGCTGCTGAAGTCGGCGCCGCACATCATGCGGCCGCTGCGCTTCGTCATGCCGCACGACCCCTCGATGCGGCCCGCCTGGCTGATCCGGCTCGGTATCTGGCTCTACGATCACCTGGCCCGCCGCGAAGTCCTGCCCGACTCGACGACCATCCGCCTGGCCGGCCATCCGGCCGGCGCTCCGCTCAAGCCGGGCTTCAGGAAGGCTTTCGTCTACTCCGACGGCTGGGTCGACGATGCCCGGTTGGTCGTGCTGGCCGCACGCGATGCGGCCGATCGCGGAGCGCAGGTGCTGACCCGTACCCGGGTCGAGCAGGCCGAAGTCCACGACGGTCGCTGGCGCGTCCGCCTGCGCGAGCGCACCGGCGCCGAGCGGATCGTCGAAGCGCGCGCGCTGGTCAACGCCAGCGGCCCCTGGGCTGCGCAGTTTCTCGGCGAGGCGCTGGGTCGCAGCGGCGGCCCCGGCCTGCGACTCGTCCGCGGCAGCCACATCGTCGTGCCGCGCCGCTTCGACGGCGACATGGCCTACCTGTTCCAGAACACCGACCGGCGGATCGTCTTCGCGATTCCTTACGAGCAGGACTTCACGCTGATCGGCACGACCGATGTCGAGCACCATGGCGATCCGGCGCTGGCACGCGCCGAAGCCGCCGAGGTCGAATACCTGTGCGCACTGGCCAGCCGCTGCTTTCGCGAATCGCTGTCACCGGCCGACGTGGTCTGGAGCTACTCAGGCGTGCGGCCGCTGCTCGACGACCATTCGGGTAATCCGGCGGAACTCAGCCGCGACTACCGGCTCGACCTCGAAACCGCACCGGCCCCGCTGTTGTCGGTCTGGGGCGGCAAGATCACCACTTTCCGCAGGCTGGCCGAGGAAGCCGTCGACCTGCTGGCCGCACCACTGATGATCAGCGCCCCGGCCTGGACCGCCCACGCCCGACTGCCCGGCGGCGACCTGTCGGCCACGATCAACGAAACCGGCCACCCGGGCCGGGACTTCGCCGCATTCGTCGCCGCGCAGGCGCAGCGGCTGCCCTGGCTGCCGCAAGCGCTGCTGATGCGCTGGTGCCGCCAGTACGGTTCGCGCATCGACCGGGTCGTCGCCGATGCCCGGTCGCTGGCTGAGCTCGGCGAACAGGTCGCCCCGCAGCTGTATGCCGCCGAACTGCGCTACCTGGTACGCGAGGAATGGGCCCGCACGGTCGACGATGTGGCCTGGCGACGCACCAAGCTCGGCCTGCATCTGGATGCGGACGGCTTGGCGCGGATCGACGACTGGCTGCGCGCCAACGCCTGAAGGACAGCGCCCGTCAGGCAACCACGGGCTCCTGCCACTTCGCGTGCAAACTGGCACGGCGGGCCAGGACGCGGGGCGAGGCTTTCGGCGCCCGCCGGGTGCTGGCCCCGCTTCGCGGGGTGCCCTCCGGTGCTTGGGTTCGTGGCCTGCCGCCGAAACTCGCTGCACTCCCTTCGCTTCGTTCGTTTCGCTCAAACAGTCGGCGGCAAGTCAGATTGTTGGTGCGCGCTGGCGCGCGCGGCCACGAACCCTGTGCTCCTCGGCTGCGCACAAGGCGTGCGCCGAAAGCCTCGCCCCGCGTCCTGGCAGACGGTGGCCTGCGAGCAAACGCAAAGCGGTCTCGGCTCGGCTCGGCTCAGCAGCACGATCGGAACCTGGCTTGGCAGCAATCGGGCTGCGCTCATCCGGCTGACCTGACGATCCCCTGAGCGCGACTCACCGGCATTCCGACACGGCGCTCGCGACCGGCAACCGGATGGCCGTAGCCCCGGAGGGTTTTCCGTCGAATGGCACGGCGTCGCCGGCCAAGGTGCGGGGGGCTTCGCCTGGCCGGCGCCTTGTGCGCAGCCGAGGCGCACAGGG
>JBAYOD010000084.1:0-12609 GCA_041678445.1 Burkholderiaceae bacterium
CCCTATCTGCTCGCGCTGCTCGCCGTGCTGCTTCTGGTCACCTACATCCCGGCCCTGTCGCTGTGGCTGCCCAATACCCTCGGCCTGGGACTGGCGCGATGATCATGACCTGCTTGTCCCGGCTCGACCGGGCACTGGCCGTCTGGTGCCGACGCATCGTCTGTGGCTGCCTGCTGGGCCTGTTCTTCCTGCTGTTCCTGGGCATCGTCCAGCGTTTCCTGCCGTTCATCAAGCTGACCGGCTATGACGAACTCATCGAGTTGCTGTTCGGCTGGATGACCTTCGTCGGCGCGGTCGCACTGTGGCGCGAGGGCACCCTCTACCGCGTCGCCTTCATCGATCAGTTGCTCTCGCCACGCGCCGGAGCGCTGCTCGAAGCCCTGATCCACGCCGGCATGCTCGTCGTTGCGCTCGTGTTCGCCGTCTACGGCCATGCCTTCGTGCGCATGTCGAGCGAGATCACGCCGTTCCTGCAGATCGACAAGGCCTGGTGGTACGCGTCGATTCCGGTCTGCGGCAGCCTGATGGCCATCTACAGCACGATCGGACTGTGGCGCGCCCTGCGCGGGCATCGCGGCTCGTTCAAGGTCTCCGATGGTGCCCTGAGCTGAGCCAGGCGGCAGCCCTGATCGACGGAGAAAGCGGATGCAGCGACTCGAAGGCAAGCGCGCAATCATCACTGGCGGCGCGGGCGGCATCGGCGCCGCCACCGGCCGGCTCTTCTGCGAAGAAGGCGCCAGTGTGGTGCTGGTCGATCTGCCCGAAGCGCCGCTGGCCGAGGTGGCTGCCGCCATCCGGGCGGCAGTGCCCGGTGCCGACGTGCTGGCCATCGCCCGCGACGTCGGCGACGAAGCCGCCGCCCGGGCCATCGTCGCCGAAACGCTCGATCGCTTCGGCGGGATCGAGGTGCTGGTCAACAACGCCGGCGTGCGCGCCTATGAGCCCTTGTCCGGGACGCGCGCCGAAACCTGGCAGCGGATCCTGTCGGTGAACCTGCTCGGCTACGCCTGGTTGTGCCAGGCTGCGCTGCCGGCCCTGCGCGCAAGCGGACGCGGCGCCATCGTCAACGTCTCGTCGACCCACGCCGTCAATCCACGCGCCGGCATGGGACAGTACGACGCCACCAAGGCGGCCATCCTGTCACTGACCCGCACCCTGGCCTTCGAGGAAGCCGCCGCAGGGGTTCGGGTCAATGCCGTCTGCCCGGGCCTGACCCTGACCCCCTTCCATGTCCAGCGGGCCGCGCGCGACAGTGGCCGCAGCGAGCAGGATCTGCGTACCGAGGTCGTCGACCACAACCTGCAGCGACGCTGGGCCGATCCGCGCGAAGTCGCCCACCCCATCCTCTGGCTGGCCTGCGACGAGGCCTCCTTCGTGACCGCGTCCACGCTGATGGTCGACGGCGGCACCCGGGTCTAGCAGCCAGGGCGCGAAGCTCGGAAGCTCAGCGCCGCGAGCCGTTGGTCTCGTCATCGTCGAGCGCCGCCATCAGGTCGCTCGCCATCGTCTCCAGCAGCGCCACCTCGGCCTCGTCCAGCGCGCGCGGCTGGTCGTCGAGAATGCACAGGGCACCGAGCACGCTGTCGTCGGCCGCACGCAGGGCCGTGCCGGCATAGAAGCGCACGCCCCACTGGCGCACCAGCATGCCGTCGGCGAAGCGGGGGTCGCGCTCGATATCGGGCACCACCAGCGTCTGCCCGTTGGCCACGACGTGATCGCAGATCGCATCGCGGCGGGCCACCGGCCGCAGGAAACCCGACTCGTCGATGACGTCGGCGGGCCACCGGCCACTCTGGCCGACGAAGCGTTCGCTGTCCTGATCGATTGCCGTGACGACTGCGATGTCGGTGTCGAAGATATCGGCGGCACGCTTGGCGACGGCGTCGAGCAGGCTGCGCTGTCCGGCATCGAGCAGCCTGCTGTGCCGCAGGGCACGAACCCGCGCCGCATCGTCGGCAGGCCGCTCCGGCAGCTGTGACTGGCGGGCCCCCTCGGGGTCGGCGATCCGGTGGATGCGGCGCAGCGCCTCCTCGATCGTCACCACGATCGCATCGGCATGCATGCGCTGCGGATCCAGTTCGTCGAGCAGTCGGGGCGGCACGTTCCAGGCGCCCACCACGATGTCGAGCTCTGGCCAGCGCAGGCGCAACCGTCGGGCGAAATGACGGGCCGGCAGGCGAGGATCGTCGCTCAGGTAGCCCAGGCAGACGATCTCGTCGCCGCGCAGGTCGAGGTTGGCAACGTAGCGCGCACTCATCGTGCTCGCCGGCAGGGCCTCGGCAACCAGCCCCTCCAGCGCCAGCGAATGCGCCACCATCGCCGCAGCGAAGGCATCGATGTCCCACTTCCCGCCGATGCAGACGATGCGCCGCTGCGCGCCGGCAGCAGGCGGTGGGGGCGGCCAGGTTTCGGTCAGTTCGGCAAGCAGCTCGTCCATGCCGGTGGCAAAGCGCATCCGGTGCGCCGCCCTGGCATTGCGCAGGTAGTCGGCGCTGGCCAGCCTGAGCACCTGCATGCCGGTTTCGTTGTAGAACGCTGCCGGCGAACTTTCCTCGACCGCGTCGCAGGCGATCTCCACCGCTTCGCCGGCGTCATCGGCGATCAGCCGCTGGTAGATGCGCGTGGGCAGATCCAGCACCGGCGTCGAACCGAGCAGGATGTCGAGCACGGAAAGCTGCGGGAGGTTGCGTCCGAGCACCAGCAGGCAGACCGTCATCGGCGTCGACAGGATCAGCCCGGCCGGCCCCCACAATGCGGTCCAGAACAAGGCCGCACCGATCAGCGAAAGGGTCGACAGCCCCGTGCTCGAGCCGTAGAGCATCGGTTCGATGATGTTGTTGCTGACCAGTTCGAGGAAGACGATCAACGCCGCCGTCCACAGCAGCATGTTCCAGCCGTCGTCGACGGCAAACGCGAGCGCCAGCGGAAAGACGGCCGAGATCATCGGGCCGACATAGGGGACGAAGCGCATCACCGTCGCCACGACCCCCCAGAGCAGCGCGCCCGGCACCCCGATCAGCCACAGGCCGAGGCTCATCGGCACACCGTAGCTGACATTGACGAGCACCTGCATCAGCAGATAGCGGCTGACCCGCGCGCCCGCCTCCTCGATCGAGTCGGTGGAACGATGAACGTTGTCGCCGAGCAGGCGCAACATCCGGTCGCGCAGATCGCCGCGATCGAGCAGCACCAGGAAGGAAAACACCAGGACGATGCCGGCCACCGCGAGCGGTTCGACCGCCCGGCCCAACCAGGCCGCCGCCCGCCCGAGCGGTGTCCCGGTCGGCGCCACCATCTCGACCCGCTGCACCCGCTGACGGGCGGACGCCTCCGCGCCGTTGCCCGACCCGCCGGCCGCCTCGGCGACTTCCGCCACCTCGGTCTGCACCTTGCCGACCGTCTCGATCGCGCGGTCCAGCGGCCCCGGCGTCGCAATCGCCTGACGCAGGCCGGACAGCTTGTCGAGGATGGTGCTCTGGTAGGTCGGCAGGTCGACCGCCAGCGCCCGCACCTGTGCCGTCAGAACCAGGCCCAGGCCGGACAGGATGGCGATCACGATCGCCATGACCACGGTTACCGCCAGCAGCCGCGGCAGGCCGACGCGCACCAGCCACTGCACCGGCGGGCTCAGCGCAAAGCCGATCAGGAAGGCGATCGCCAGCGGAATCAGGATGTCCTGACCGTAGTAGAGCCCGAGCAGGATGATCGCAGCCGACAGCAGCGTCGCCGCGAACCGGACGACGTCGAGCGGCCGGCGCTCCGGTGGCGGCTCGCCGTCGTCTGGCCCTGGTCGCTGCAGCGCGCTCGAACCCGTCATGGGCAGATGTTGACACAGACCGTCACAAAGCACCTTCACCCCGCCCTCGCCGACATCCGGGGCGACGCTCGGCCAAGGACCTGCATCATGATCATGAACGCTTGCCCCTGGATGAACGTTTACGTTAAATTACATGTAAATCAATCGCGAATCCGACATGACAACTGCCTCAAAGATCGAGCAAAACCGGGAGGGTGTACGCGCACACCGCGATCGTTTGCGTGCCCAGGGGCTGCGGCCGGTCCAGATCTGGGTGCCGGACGTTCGCGCGCCCGGTTTCAAGGCACAGGCTCACAGCCAGTCGCAGGCCGTGGCCGCCAGCGCCCAGGCCCGGGACGATCAGGCCTTCATCGACGCGGTTTCCGACTGGAACGAGGAATGAAGCGCGCAGAGGTGTGGACCGTCTCCGGCGGCAAGGATTACGCGAGGAAACCCCGACCCGTCGTCATCGTGCAGGACGACCACTTCGACGCGACAGACTCGATCACCGTCTGCGCCTTCACCACGGATCCGACCGAGGCTCCGCTGTTTCGCCTTCTTGTAGAGCCGAACGAGCGCAACGGCCTGCGCTCACCGTGTCGCCTGATGGTGGACAAGATCACCACCGTCCCCAAGGCCAGGCTGGGCTCTCGGGCGGGTCGTCTGGATGACGACGACATGCTGAGACTCAACCAGGCCATGGTGGTGTTTCTCGGCATGGCGGCCTCACGCCCCGCTGGACGACCCAAGGCACCGTAATGGGTTGGACCACCAACCCTGACAGGGGTTGGCGAATATCGAAAGCCAAGAAATATCGGAAGCCAAGAACCAGAACGGCAAATGGCGCGCCCGGCGCGATTCGAACGCACGACCCCTGCCTTCGGAGGGCAGTACTCTATCCAGCTGAGCTACGGGCGCGAAGACGGGCATTGTACCCGAGTTGCGGGCCCCCGATCGGGCTTGCGGACAGCTTCGCAACAGCCGCACCGGAAGGGCACCCGGACCTGCTAACCGCTATAATGACAGGCTTCGACCCCTAACCGGCTGGCGTCAGCATGAGCGACGAACACCAATCATTCATCAAGACCCCAAAACAGCTGATCACCATCGTGGTGCTCTCCTTCGTGGTGCCGATCGCGATCATCGCCCTGCTGGTCAATTACGTTGGTCACACCACGCGCGTCGGCGCCGGTGCCGACGCGATGACCGATGAGGCGATCGAGGCGCGCCTGCGTCCGGTGGCCGGCTTCGAGCTGGCCAGCGCCAGCGGCCCGCGTGCGGCCCGTGCCGGCGAGGAGGTCTACAACGCACAGTGCTCGGTCTGTCACGCCGCTGGTGTGGCCGGCGCGCCCAAGCTCGGCGACGAAGCCGGCTGGGCCGAACGCCTCAAGACCGGGCTGGAGGCGCTGGTCGCTTCCTCGGTGAACGGCAAGGGCGCGATGGCGCCGCAGGGCGGCGGCGAGTTCACCGACTTCGAGATCACCCGCGCGGTCGTCTACATGGCCAACGCCTCCGGCGGCAGCTTCGACGAGCCGGCCGAAGAAGCAGGCGAAGCCGGCGAGGCCACGGCAGCCGCCGAGGCGACGGACACGGCCGAGGCATCGACCGCGGCAGCACCGGCCGGGACCGCCGAAACACCGGCCCCGGCCAGCGCACAGCCGGCCGCCGCAACCGAATCGGCCACCGCCGCGGCCCCGGCCGCGGAAACCACCACGGCCCAGGCACCGGCAACCGAAGCCCCGGCCGCGGCTGAAGCTCCGGCCGCCGCCCCCGCGCCCGCCCCGGTCGCAGCCGCCGCCTCGGACATCGACGGCAAGAAGATCTACGACGGCACCTGCGGCCTGTGTCACAACATTGGCGTGGCCGGCGCGCTCAAGCTGGGCGACAAGGCGGCCTGGGCGCCTTACCTGGCCGAAGGGGTCGACCACCTGACCGAGATCGCGATCAAGGGCATCCGCGCGATGCCGCCGCGCGGCGGCAACGCCAAGCTGACCGACGCGGAGGTGCACGCCGCCGTCGAATACATGGTGTCCAAGGTTCGCTGACCCGGATCGCGCCGCGCCGGTTGGCGTCGCGCCGATTGGCGCCGCGCCGGTTCGCGCTGCCCGGCCCTTCTCGTTTCAGCCGTTTCAGCCTTCGGTCGCTGCCGCCAGCCGCTGGCGCAGCAGCGGCTTTTCCACCTTGCCGGCCGGCGTGCGCGGCAGCGCATCGATGAACAGCACGCGGGCCGGTACCTTGTAGCCGGCCAGCTGTGCCCGGCAATGGGCGCGTACCGTTTCTTCGCTCAGCTGCACGCCTGGGGCGCTGACGATCACCGCCACGCCGGCCTCGCCCCAGCGCGCATCGGGAACACCGACCACGGCGGCCTCGGCGACGCCCGGCAAGCGGTACAACGCGTTCTCGACCTCGGCCGGATAGACATTCTCGCCACCGGAGATGTACATCTCCTTGACGCGATCGACGATCCAGTAGTCACCCTCCGCATCGCAGCGGGCGACGTCACCGGTATGCAGCCAGCCCTCGCGCAGCGCCTCGGCGCTGGCCAGCGGGTCGTTCCAGTAGCCGGGCGTCACGCCCGGCCCGCGCACCAGCAGCTCGCCGGCCTCGCCGGGGTCACAGTCGCGGCCCTCGCGATCGACCAGACGGACCAGCATCGAGCCCACCGGCTTGCCGACGCTGCCCGGCTTGGTCTGCGCAGTGAGCTCGTCGGGAATGAAGACGGTCGGCCCGGTCTCGGTCATCCCGAAGCCGAAGCAGATGGTCACTCCCCGGGCCGCCCAGGTTTCGAGCACCGTCGCCGGCATCGGCGCGCCGCCGGCCGACCAGTGACGCATCGCGGCGAAGCGGGTCTGCCCGAAATCGGCATGCTGGGCCATGAACAGATACAGCGCCGGCACCCCCAGGAATTGCGTGACCGGCAGCAGCCGGGCGGCTCCGGTCGCGGGGTCGACCAGACGGCCGCGGCCGTCGAGCCAGCGCAGGGCCTCGCCGGCGTCGAACTGACGCATGACGACCACGGTGCCGCCTGCGTGCAGGATCGGATTCGTGTACAGGTTCAGCCCGCCGGTGTGAAAGAACGGCAGCGCCGACAGCAGCGTGTCCGCCCCGGACAGCCGCGTGGCCAGCATCGTGTTGACGGCGTTGAAGAAGACCATGCCGAAGGTCTGGATCACGCCCTTCGGGCGGCCGGTCGTCCCCGAGGTGTAGAGCAGATGCCAGGGTGCATCCATCGCGCGGGGCGGCATTTCGATGATGCGGCCGCTGGCGGCGGCCAGTGCCTGCTCATAGTCGTCGCAGCCGCCCGCAGCAGCCAGCACCAGCCGCGGCGCGCCGTCGGCCGCGAGTTCGGCCACCGCCTCCGCGTAGCCGGCGTCGCAGACCCAGGCGCGCGGCGCGGCGTCGTCGACGATGCCGCGCAGTTCGGCCACCGGCAGCCGCCAGTTCAGGCAGGCCATGATGACGCCGGCCTTCGCGCAGCCGTAGAGCATCTCGAGGTATTCGGTGCCGTTGCCGGCGAGCACGGCGAGGCGGTCGCCGGGCTGCAGGCCGGCCGGCCCGCACAGCCATTCGGCGAAGCGGCTTGCCCGCTCGTCGAGCAGGCGGTAGCTGATGCCGTGCCCGGTCGCTGCGTCGACCAGCGCCGGCTTGTCCGGATGGTGCTGTGCCTGCTTGTGCAGCCAGTCTACGACGAACATCGCAGCGGATCGACGACCGGCCGGTCGTCCGGATATGGTCGCTCGTCCGGATAGGCGCTGAAGCGGCGCAGGAAACCGGCGACGCCCTCGCGGGCCGCCGGCTCGCCGATCGCCGCGACGAAACGCTGGCGCTCGGCTTCGAGCGCGGCTTCGATGGCGGCCAGTCCGTCTGCCCCGGCACCGGCCAGCAGCCGCTTGGTTTCACGCATCGTGGCCTCCGGGGCACCGGCCACCCGTTGCGCGACCCGCCGCGCGGCCGCGGCCACCTCGGCAGCCGGCACCACCTCGTTGACCACGCCCCAGTCGAGCGCCTGGCGGGCATCGAGCCGGCGGTTGAGCAGCAGGCAGGAGGCGGCACGACGGGCGCCGACCAGGCGCGGCAGCAGCGCCGTCCAGCCGCCATCGGGCGTGAAGCCGGCGCTGGCGTAGTGCGCCTTGAAGACGGCCTCGTCGGCCATCACCGCCAGGTCGCAGGCCAGCACCAGGCCCAGCGAGCCGCCGGTCACATGGCCGTGCACGGCCGCCACGACCGGCTGCCTGAGCCTGAGCAGGGCGAGCACGGCCTGGTTGAGCAGGCCGACCAGTTCGGCCGCGTAGGTGTGCAGCGCCGGACCGGCCATCTCGACGGCGAAGCGCCGCATGTCGCCGCCGATCGAGAACGCCTCGCCGTCGGCCGCGAGCACCACGGCGCGGGTGCTGCTGCGCCGGCCGATCTGTTCGAGGGCCACGCACAGGTCGAGCAGCAGGTCGGGCACCAGCGCGTTGTGCATGACCGGGCGGGCCAGCGTGAGCGTCGCCACCGGGCCGGCGTGGGCCACCCGCACCAGGGCACGCCCGCTGCTCACCTGGGCACCTTCACGGTCGATCCGGTCGAACCGCCTCTTGCCGTGCGCTCGATCGCCAGGGCGCGCAACCGGCCGACGATGCCGGTCGGAAAGTGGTAGACCGAGAGCACGAAGAGCAGGCCCAGCCACAGCAGCCAGCGATCGGGCGAGAACAGCGCGGCGACCAGCGGCACCGCCTCGAACTGGCCCGACACCCAACCCATGAAGTCCTGCAGATAGCTCTGCGCGAACACGAACAGCGCGCTGCCGATCACCGCACCATACATCGTGCCCATGCCGCCGATGACGACGATCAGCAGGGTGTCGAGCATGATCTCGAAGGACAGCGAGGTGTCCGGCCCGTTGTAGCGCAGCCAGAGTGCGAGCAGCGCGCCGGCCAGGGTCGCGAACAAGGCGGCCAGCACGTTCGACACGGTGCGAAAGACCACGGTGCGATAGCCGATCGCCTCGGCGCGGAAGTCGTTCTCGCGGATCGCCTGCAGCACCCGCCCGAACGGCGAGTTCACGATGCGCAGCAGCATCAGGAACAGCACCAGCACCACGACGAACAGCAGGTAGTAGGTGATGATCCGGCCGTCCACCACCAGGCCGAGCACCGGATTCTCGAAGGGTTCGAAGGCCGGCCTGAGCATGCGCGGCACCCGGAAGCTCAGGCCGTCCTCGCCACCGGTGAAGCTCGACAGTTGCGAGGCCAGGGTCTGGAAGGCACTGGCCACGGCCAGCGTGATCATCGCGTAGAAGATCGCCTTCACCCGCAGGCTGAACAGGCCGATGACCAGCGCAAGCACGGCCGACAGCAGCAGCGCGGCGCCGATGCCGATCGCCAGCGCGCCCCAGGTGGCGTCGAGCCGGCTGCTTGCGATCGCGACCCCGTAGGCGCCGATGCCGAAGAACATGGTGTGCGCGAACGACACGATGCCGGTGTAGCCCAGCAGCAGGTCGTAGCTGGCCACCAGCAGGATGAAGACCAGGATCTTGGCGGCCACCGACATCGAGCGCGCGCCGGGGAACACGAAGGGCACCACGGCAAGCAGCACGACGATGGCCAGCAGCATCGCGGCCACCAGGCGGCTGCGCGGGTAGTCGGCCGACAACAGGCTGCGGATCATCGGGCAGCTCCATAGAGCCCCTGCGGGCGCCACAGCAAGACCAGCACCATCAGCAGGATGTTCGAGAACAGCGCCACCTTGGGCACCAGGAAACCGGTGTAGTTGGCCATCAGGCCGACCAGCAGTGCACCGACGAAACAGCCGCCGACCGAACCCAGCCCGCCGATGATGATGACGATGAAGATCAGGATGTTGACCTGCGCGCCCATCTGCGGAATCAGGTTCTGCTGGTACAGCCCCCACATCACGCCGCCCAGGCCGGCCAGCGCCGAGCCGGCCACGAACACGCCGACGAACAGGCGACGGATCCGGTAACCGAGGCTCTCGACCATCTCGCGGTCCTGGACACCGGCGCGGATCAGCAGGCCGACCTTGGTGCGCGCCAGCACCCATACCATCGTGCCGAACACCGCCAGGCCGACCACGACCGCGATCACCCGGTACTTCTCGATGGCGGCGTCGCCGATCAGCCAGGCGCCACGCAGCCCCTCGGGCAGCGGCAGCGGGATCTGCTGCGGCCCCCAGATCACCTTGATCAGCTCCTCGCCGATGATCATCCCGCCCATCGTGATCAGGATCTGCTTCAGGTGCTGGCCGTAGACCGGGCGCACGATCACCCGCTCGAAACCCCAGCCGACCGCGCCGGCCACCGCCATCGCGACCACCATCGCGATGCCGATCGCCACCAGGTTGAGCAGCATCGAATCGGCCGTGGTCAGCGCCGCCATCGGCGCGAGCACCGACATGGCAACGAAGGCACCGAGCGCGATGAACAGGCCGTGACCGAAGTTCAGCACGTCCATCAGCCCGAAGATCAGCGTGAGCCCCGACGCGATGATGAAGATGATCATGCCCATTGCCAGCCCGGCCACGGTCAGCGTGGCCCAGCTCGCCGGGTTGCCGATCAGCGGCAGGGCGGCCAGCGCCAGCACCGGCGCGAGCAGCAGTGGCAGACGGTCGCGGGCGCTCACTGGTGCGCTCCCAGCGACAGGCCGAGCAGGCTGGCCTGCAGGGCCTCATCCTCGGCCAGTTCGGCCATCGGGCCACTGTGCACGATGCGCCCGTCGTCCATCACCGCCACCGTATCGCCGAGCCGGCTCGCGAACGCGAAGTTCTGCTCGACCAGCAGCACGGTGGCGCCATCGGCCTTCAGTTCCTGGAAAGCCGACAGCATGTTGCGGATGATCGACGGCGCCAGCCCCTTGCTCGGCTCGTCGACCAGGATCAGCTTGCGCGGCTCGACGATCGCCCGCGACACCGCCAGCATCTGCTTCTGGCCGCCGGAAAGCAGGCCGGCCGGATGATTCCAGAATTTTTCCATCGCCGGAAACAGCGAGAAGATCCAGCGCAGGCGCGCCGCATCGATGTCGGCCTCGCGGTGTGCGCCGCGCGCCGCCAGCACCATGTTCTCGCGCACCGTCAGCTCGCCGAACACGCCCATGTTCTCGGGCACATAGGCAATGCCCTGTTGCGAGACGTCGGGGGTGGCGAGCTTCGAGATCTCGGCGCCATCGAAGACGATGCTGCCGGCCGAGGCCTGCCACAGGCCCATGATGGTGCGCAGCGTCGTCGTCTTGCCCGCGCCGTTGCGCCCCAGCAGCAAGGTGGTCTGGCCGGCCGGAACCTCGAGGTCGACGCCGTGCAGGATGTGATAGGCGCCGATATGGGTGTGCACGCCAGAGAGCTTCAGCAGCGGCATCGTCACGCGTGCTCCATGTCTTCTTCGTCTTCGGCCGTCAGGCCGAGATAAGCCTGCTGGACGACTGGCGAGGCGATCACCTCGGCCGGCTCGCCGTCGGCCGCCAGCCGGCCGTTGTGCAGCACGATGATCCGGTCCGACAGCTCGCGCACCACGTCCATCTTGTGCTCGACCAGCAGGATGGTCTTGCTCGCATCGCGCCGGATGTCGCGGATCAGGTCGAGGATCACCGGCACCTCGTCGACACTCATCCCCGCGGTCGGTTCGTCGAACATGAACACCGCCGGCTCGAGCGCGATCAGGATGCCGACCTCGAGCTTGCGCTGGTCGCCATGCGGCAGGCTGGCGGCCGGCGCATCGCGGCGCCCGGTCAGCGCGATGCGCTCGAGGATGGCCTCGGCCTCGCTGACCAGCGTGCGGTGGCTCGACCAGATCGACCACAGGTTCAGCCCCATGCCGCGCCGTGCCTGCACGGCCAGCCGGATGTTCTCCAGCACCGACAGGTTCGGGAACAGATTGGTCAGCTGGAAGGCCCGGCCGAGCCCGCGCCGGGTGCGCTCCGGCGCGGGCAGCGCCGTGATGTCGTTCCCACCCACCAGGACCTGGCCGGCAGCGGCCTTGAGCTGCCCCGAGATCAGGTTGAAGTAGGTGGTCTTGCCCGCACCGTTGGGCCCGACGATCGCCGTCAGCGTGCCGGGCCGGAACGCGCACGACACCGCGTCGACGGCCACATGGCCGCCGAAGCGGATCGTGAGATCCCGGGTTTCGAGGGAGATGCTCATCGAGCCGGACTCCGCAGCCGGATCAGCGCTTGTTGCGGATCGGCACCTGCATCTCTTCCGGCTTGATCTCGCGCACCAGCTCGGGCACGGCCCAGCTCAGCGCGGGATCGTTCTTGATCCGGAAGTGGAACATCGACTGCATGGCCTGGTGGTCTTCCTTGCGGAAGGTCATCTTGCCCTTCGGCGTGTCGAAGCTCATCCCTTCCATCGTCTTGATCAGGGTGTCGGTCTTCGTGTTGCCGTTGGTCTTCTTCAGGGCCTCGACGATCGCCATGCCGGCCGACATGCCGCCGGCGGTGAAGAAGTCGGGCGGCGACTTGAAGCGTTTGTAGTGCTCGGTGATCAGCCAGTTGTTGGCCGGGTTCTTCGGGATGTCGTAGTAGTAGTAGGTGGCGCCTTCCATGCCGGGGAAGTTCTTGTAGGCCGCCATCGCCGGCAGGATGTTGCCGCCGGTGGAGATCTCGATGCCGAAGCGCTTCGGATCGAGGTCGGCGATCTTGAACGGGTTGCCGGCGCCGGCCCAGACGATCCAGATCACCTTGCGGCCCGGCTTGTCCTTGAGTGCGTCGAACAGCCGCTGCGCACCAGCAGTGAAGTCGGTGGTGCTGGTCGGCAGGTATTCCTCGTGGACGATGGTCGCTTTCTTGATTGCGTCCTTGAACGCCTTCACGCCGTCACGGCCG
>JBAYOD010000085.1:0-12547 GCA_041678445.1 Burkholderiaceae bacterium
CCGTGCGCGCGGCGTCCTTCATCTGGCCGAGGATCTGCGGTTCGCCCAGCACCATCGAGTCGAGCCCGGCGGCCACCCGGAAGGCATGGCGTACCGCGTCACCGTTGGGCAGCGTGTACAGATGGTGCTGCAGCGGCTGGGTGTCGATCTGCCGGCCGTCGCTGAGCCAGCGCATGATCCGCTGGCGGGCGTCATCCGGTTCGGGAGTCGCGCAGTAGATCTCGGTGCGGTTGCAGGTCGACAGGATGGCCGACTCGGGCACCAGCGGTGCGAGGCGCGTGCGCAGATCGGCGAGAGCCGTGCGCAGCGCGTCGCCGGGGAACGACACACGCTCGCGCAGCGCGAGCGGTGCCGTCTGGTGATTGAGGCCGAGTGTCAGCAGATACATGAGACCTCGGATTCTAGGGTAACCCGGCGCACTTGCGTTGATGATCGTCAGGATTTCGTCAGAATGGTCTTGTCCGGGTCATGATGGCCACCGAGGAACAGCCGGTAGGCCGGGTGCCCGGTTTCGTCACGATGCGGGTAGCCGAGCGAGGCAAGGAACTCGCGGAACATCTTTTTCTCGCCATGCGGAACCTGGATGCCGACCAGGACCTGGCTGTAGTCGGCGCCGTGGTTGCGGTAGTGGAACAGCGAGATGTTCCAGTTCGGGCTCATGCTGGTCAGGAAGCGCATCAGTGCGCCGGGGCGCTCGGGGAACTCGAAGCTGTACAGCAGTTCGTTCTCGGCCAGCGGCGAATGGCCGCCGACCATGTGGCGCAGGTGCAGCTTGGCCAGTTCGTCGTTGGTCAGGTCGAGGGTTGCGAAGCCGGCCTCGATGAAGCTCTCGGCGATGCGGGCGGCCTCGCCGGGCGCGCTGATCTGGATGCCGACGAAGACATGGGCCCGCTGCGCGTCGGCGATCCGGTAGTTGAACTCGGTGACGCTGCGCGGACCGACGAGCTGGCAGAAGCGCCGGAAGCTGCCGCGCTGCTCGGGGATCGTGACCGAGAACACCGCTTCGCGCTGCTCGCCGATCTCGGCGCGCTCCGACACGAAGCGCAGCCGGTCGAAGTTCATGTTGGCGCCGCTGGCGATGGCCACCAGGGTGCGCTCGCGGACCTCCTCGCGCAGCGCCCAGGCCTTGAGCCCGGCGATTGCGAGGGCGCCGGCCGGTTCCAGGATCGAGCGGGTGTCCTGGAACACATCCTTGATCGCCGCGCAGATCGCATCGGTGTCGACCAGCACGACCTCGTCGACGAACTGGCGGCACAGCCGGAACGTTTCCTCGCCGACTTTCTTGACTGCCGTGCCGTCCGAGAAGAGCCCCACGTCGTTCAACTCGACGCGCCGCCCGGTCTTGAGCGAGCGGGCCATCGCGTCGGAGTCGGTGGTCTGCACACCGATGACCCGGATTTCGGGGCGGATCTGCTTGACGTAGGTGGCGATGCCGGCGATCAGGCCGCCGCCGCCGATCGGCGCAAAGATCGCCTCGATCGGGCCGGGGCGCTGGCGCAGGATTTCCATGGCGATCGTGCCCTGGCCGGCAATCACGTCGGGGTCGTCGAACGGATGGGCGAAGGTCAGCCCCTGGTCGGCCTGCAGCGTCTGGGCCTGCAGGGCGGCGTCGCTGTAGGAGTCGCCGTGCAGCACGACCTCGCCGCCGAGCGCGCGCACCGCGTCGATCTTGACCTGCGGCGTAGTCACCGGCATCACGATGACCGCGCGGCAGCCCAGCCGGCGCGCCGCCAGCGCGACGCCCTGGGCATGGTTGCCGGCCGAGGCCGCGATCACGCCGCGCCCGAGCTGGTCGGCCGGCAGTCGCGCCATCCGGTTGTAGGCGCCGCGCAGCTTGAACGAGAACACTTCCTGCATGTCCTCGCGCTTGAGCAGCACCTGGTTGCCGGTTCGGGCGCTGAGGTTCCGGGCGGCTTCGAGGGGCGTTTCCTCGGCGACGTCATAGACGCGCGAGGTCAGGATGGATTTGAGATAGTCGATCGGCATGGAGCGGATGGGTGTGAGGGTCCGGCGGGGCCGTCCCTCGGGGCCGTCCCTCTGGCAAACTGCGGATTTTACGCGTGCAGTGAGGGTGCGATGTACCAGGCCTTTGATCTCAGCGGCCGGGCAGCGGTCGTCACCGGTGGCAACGGCGGCATCGGCTACGGCATGGCCCGCGCCCTGCTGGCCGCCGGCGCGCGCGTCGCGATCTGGGGTTCCGATCCTGACAAGACCGAGCAGGCGCGCGTCCGGCTGGCTGCCGAGGGGGGCGCAGTCGAGGCGATCGTCTGCGACATCGGCGAGGAGAAACAGGTCGACGCGGCCTTTGCCGAATCCGTCCACCGGCTCGGCCGGGTCGATGCCTGCTTTGCCAATGCCGGCGTCATCGGCCGGCCGTCGCCGCTCGTGCAGATGGACTACGCGGAATTCCGGCGTGTCATGCGGGTCAACGTCGATGGGGTGTTCTTCACCTTCCGGGCCGCGGCCCGCCACATGATCGATCGTGGCGAAGGCGGTTCGCTGGTCGCCACGGCGAGCACCGCGGCGGTCGAAGGCGCTGCCCGCAACAGCCACTACGGCGCGTCCAAGGGGGCGGTCGCCTCGCTGGTGCGGGCGCTGGCCGTCGAGCTGGCGCGCTACCGGATCCGCGTGAACTCGCTGCTGCCGGGCTGGATCGAGAGCGACATGACGGCTGGCGCGCTCGGCGACGAGAAGTTCACCGCGGCCGTGCTGCCGCGGATTCCGGCCAGGCGTTGGGGCAGCGCCGACGATTTCGGCGGCATCGCCGTGTACCTGATGAGCGACGCCTCGTCGTACATGACCGGCGAACAGGTGCTGATCGATGGCGGCTACACCAAGTTCTGACGGGTTGGCGAACATGTTGCCGCAGCCGCAGCCGCAGCCGCAGCCGCAGCCGCAGCCGCAGCCGCAGCCGCAGTCGGTGGCCGGCTGCCCGCTGTGTGCGGCCGACGGTGGCGAGCTGCTGTGGCGCAACGATCGGCTGCGGGTCATCCTGGCCGGCGACCCCGACTATCCGGCCTTCACCCGGGTGGTCTGGCAGGTTCACCACGCCGAGATGACCGAGCTGCCGGCTGCCGACCGACAGATCTTGATGGACGCCGTCTGGCTGGTCGAAGCGGTCCAGCGCGCAGTGCTGGCGCCCGACAAGGTCAACCTCGCCAGCTTCGGCAACCAGGTTGCGCACCTGCACTGGCACGTGATTCCGCGCTGGCGTGACGACCTGCACTTCCCGGAGCCGGTCTGGGGCCGCCCGAGTGCCGACCGTGCCGCGGCCGTGGCCGCACGATGCCGGGCGGTCGGCGCGCGGCTGGACGGCTACCGGCAGGCTCTGTGTACGCGCCTCGAAGCCTGGGCCATGCCTGCCGCGCAGCGCCGCGGTGAAGCGTAAATTCCGCTACCATGGGCCTTGCCGGCCCTGTGCGGACCGGGTTGGATGGCCGGGCCGCCGCGGCGACTGGCGAAACCCCTGACTGGCGAGAGTCGAAGCAAGCGAGATCCGAAGCAAGATGGCTGCGTCTGAACCCAATACCCGGATGCCGACCCGGATCGTCGTTCACAAGCTTTCCCGTGTGCTCGAACTCGAGTACGCGGCCGGGCACAGCTTCCGCCTGCCTTTCGAGTTCCTCAGGGTGTATTCACCCTCGGCCGAAGTGCGTGGCCACGGGCCGGGCAAGGAGGTCTTGCAGACCGGCAAGGCCGATGTCGGCATCGATTCGATCCAGGCCGTCGGCAACTACGCGATCCAGCCGCAGTTCAGTGACGGCCATGCCACCGGCATCTATTCGTGGGACTACCTGTACCGGCTGGGCGAGAACCAGGACACGATGTGGCAGGCGTACCTGGGCCGGCTGGAGAAAGCCGGCGCGAGCCGCCATGCCGATCCGAAAGCCGCTCCGCCCGCCCGGGCGCCGGCAGCCGCACCGCCGGGACAGGGTGGTGGGCGCACGCTGACACGGCCCCGTTGAGCATGCCGTACGACCGCGCCTTGCGCCCGAACCACCGGATAGCGGCATGAGCGGGCAGGCGCCTTCGCCCGACAGCCCGGACGCCACGCATTTCGGCTTCCAGACGGTTGCCGAAACCGAGAAGGCGGCGCGGGTTGCCGACGTCTTCCATTCGGTGGCCGCCCGCTACGATCTGATGAACGACCTGATGTCGGCCGGCCTGCACCGGGCCTGGAAGGCGTTCACTGTTGCCCAGGCGGCGGTGCGGCCGGGCATGAAGGTGCTCGACGTGGCCGGCGGCACGGCCGACCTGGCCGCGGCCTTTGCGCGCCGGGTCGGACCCGACGGCGAGGTCTGGCTCACCGACATCAACGGCTCGATGCTCCGGGTCGGCCGCGACCGCATGGTCGATGCCGGCCTGATCCAGCCGGCGGTGCTGTGCGACGCCGAGCGCCTGCCTTTTCCGGACGGCTATTTCGACCGGGTGACGGTCGCCTTCGGCCTGCGCAACATGACGCACAAGGATCTTGCCCTGGCCCAGATGGCGCGGGTGCTCAAACCCGGCGGCAGGCTCTACGTGCTCGAGTTCTCGAAGGTGTGCAAACCGCTCGCACCTCTGTACGATCTCTACTCGTTCCAGGTCCTGCCCCGGCTCGGTGCCCGGGTGGCTGGCGACGCCGACAGCTACCGTTATCTGGCCGAGTCGATCCGGATGCATCCCGACCAGCAGACCCTGAAATCGCTGATGGAGCAGGCCGGCCTGATGCGCGTGCGCTACTTCAACCTGGCGGCCGGGGTGGTTGCCCTGCACGAGGGCTGGCGAGCCTGACCGGGGGCCGGGCGCCGGCTGCCGTAATGTCCGGCTGTTGTAATTTCCCCTTTTCGCTCACGACAACGACACGCACTTTTCTCTCGGGAGACCTGGATTCATGAAAAACTCGTTCACGCGACTGCTGGGCATCGCAATGGTGGTCTTCGCGTCACTGGCCTGGGTGGCTGACGCCGAAGCGCGTCGGCTGGGTGGCGGCAAGAGCTTCGGCCGCCAGTCCAATGTGACCCAGCAGCGCCAGGCCACGCCGCCGGCTGCCGCGCCCAATGCCGCGCAGGCCGCTCGTCCGGCTGCGTCGGGCAGCCGCTGGAAGGCGCCGCTGGCCGGCCTGGCCGCCGGGCTCGGTCTTGCCGCACTGGCCAGCTGGCTGGGCTTCGGCGAAGAACTGGCCTCGTTCATGCTGATCGCACTGCTGGTGGTTGCCGGACTCGTCGTGTTCCGGATGCTGACGGCTCGCCGGCAGGGTACGACCGGTGCCCGCCCGGCGTTCCAGGGCGCGGGTGCCGGTGACGGGCTGTCGCGCTATGCACCGACGCAGGCCGGCAGTGGCGCGCTGCCGACCGGTGCGGCCGGCACGGCCGCTGCCATGGGGGCGGCAGCCGGACCGGCCGGGGTGCCTGCCGATTTCGACGTCGAGGGTTTCCTGCGCACGGCCAAGGTCCAGTTCGTGCGGCTGCAGGCGGCCCATGACGCCGGTGACCTGAACGACCTGCGCGAGTTCACCTCGCCGGAGATGTTCGCCGAACTCAAGCTCGACATCGATGAGCGCGGCGATGCGGGCAGCCGCACCGACGTCGTCACCCTGGATGCCGAACTGCTCGGCATCGAAAGCACGCCGGCCGACTATCTGGCTGCGGTGCGCTTCACCGGCATGATCCGCGAGAGCGAAGGCGCCGAGGCCCAGCCCTTCGACGAAACCTGGACGCTGGCCAAGCCGGTAGCCGGCGGTGGCTGGGTGCTGGCGGGGATCCGCCAGGGCTGATGCCTGCCGAGCGCTCCGCACTGCTGCAGCGGCTGGGGCAGCGGCTTGCCGACCGGGGCGCCGCTGCCGTCGCGGCGGCGCTCGAACACCTGCTCGAGCACAATGAGTGGGCGCGTCGCAAGCTTGCCGGCCATCCCGGTCGCATCCTGCTGGTCCGCGTCGAAACGCCGCCGGTCATGGCGGCGGGGCCTGTGGCGCTGCGGCTGAGAATTGCCGACGGTGGCCATCTGGAAGCAGCGGATGACGATCCGGCCGCGCCGGCGGTGACGATGACCCTGCAGCCTTCGGTCGCTGCCCTGTCCGATCTCACGCGTGATGGCACGTCTGCGCTCTACCGGCATCTGCAGATCGAAGGCGATGCGATGCTCGCCACCGAACTCGGCGAGCTTGCCCGCCATCTGCGCTGGGATCCGGCCGAAGACCTCAGTCGCCTGACCGGCGACATCGCGGCCCGGCGCATCGTCGGTGGCCTGGGCGCGGCGGCCGGCTTGCTGCGCGATGCCGCTGCGCGGGCGGGCGCGAACGCCACGCACTATCTTTCGGCCGAATCCGGCCAACTGGTCGAACGCGCCGCACTCGACGCCTTCGGCGAAGACCTCGATCGCCTCGAGCGCAGGGTCGACGCATTGCGCACGGCTTCATTGCGCACGGCTTCGCCATGGCGGCAGTGAGCCGACGTGGGTTGCCGGCGCTGCTTGTCTTCGCGCTGGCATGGTTGCCGGCGGTGGCCGCGATCGGGGCGATCACTCCGCTTGCGGCCGCGATGGCTGCAACGGCCGCGCCGGCCGCAGACCGGGTACCCGAGGCGGCAATTCCGGTCGCGCTGCTGCCTTCGCCGGCCACACTCGCAAGCCTGCGTGAAACCGGCCTGGTCGGCAGCGGCGCGCCGGTTGCCGCGTTCGCCTGGACGCTCGAGGTCGAGCGGCCGCTGCGCGAGCCGCGCCTGGTTTCGGAACGTTTCCTCGGCTCGCCGGCCGGCGAGCTCGCCGGGCTGAGCCCGATGCTCCGGCATTACGGGCCGGAGATTCCGGTGCCTGGCGGGCCGGCCCAACCCACGCTGAGCGTCCGGGGGCTGACCCGGCTGCAGCCGGGCGAGGACAGGCTCGACGCGCTGATCCGCGGCCTGAAGCTGCCGCTGGTCGAGGGGGCCGTTTTCCAGCTCGACTGGGACGACGAGGGCGCGCAGCTCGAACAGCACTGCACGGTCGGCGCAAGCGAATCCGCCAGCGGGCTGCATCCGGCTCTGCCGGGCGAACTGCGGCGGATCGCCTGCGAGGGCGAGGGGCGCTACCGGGGGATTCCGGTGCGGGTCAAGGCAACCGTCCTCTATCTCGAACGGCTCGGTGTCTTCGTACGCAGCGAGAGCAGGATCCGCACGCCGCTGGGGCCGCTGAACGCGCGCACGCGAATCGTCGGTTTCGAAATGTCCGGGCCCTGAATGCCCGGGTCTTGAAAGAGGACGACATGCAGATTTCATTCACGGGCCGTCGGGTTCTGGTGGCCGGAGCCAGCCGCGGAATCGGTCGCTCGATCGCGCTCGCGTTTGCCGCTGCCGGAGCGAATCTGTCGATCTGCGCACGCGGCGCGCAGGGCTTGTCGCAGGCTGCCGACGAATTGTGCGAGCTGGGCGCGACCGTCCATCAATCGCCGGTCGATCTGGCCGACGGGGCTGCGGTATCGAGCTGGGTCGCGGCGGCCGCCGATGCGCTCGGCGGCATCGACGTGCTCGTCAACAATGCGTCGGGTTTTGGCCGCAGCGACGACGAGGCTGGCTGGCGGGCCAGCATCGACGTGGATCTGATGGCTGCCGTGCGCGCTTCACACGCCGCCTTGCCGCATCTGGAGCGTTCGCGCGGCGCGATCGTCCACATCTCTTCGATCGCCGGTATCGGCCCCAGCGTGCGCACGCCGCCCTACGGGGCCATCAAGGCGGCAATGATCCAGTACACGATGACCCAGGCTGCCAGCCTGGCGGCCCGGGGCGTGCGGGTGAACTGCGTGGCACCCGGTTCGATCGAGTTTGCCGGTGGCGTCTGGGACCAGGCCCGGCGCAATGACCCGCAACTCTACGACCGGATGCTGCGCAGCGTGCCTTCGGGCCGGATGGGGCGGCCCGAGGAAGTCGCCAGCGTGGTGCTGTTTCTGGCCAGCGACCTGGCGGGCTGGGTGACCGGCCAGACGATCGCCGTCGATGGCGGCCAGATGCTCAAGTAGAAAGAAACGGATCGCCCCGAGAAGCGGATCGCCGCGGCGGGCGGCCGGATGGCTGCACCGCGGCGATGGACCGGGATCAGCCGCGGCCGACAAAGGGCATCTTGGTCGCCATGACGGTGACGAACTGCACGTTCGATTCGAGTGGCAGGCTCGCCATGTGAACCACGGTCTGGGCAACGTGCTGGACGTCCATCAGGGGTTCAGGAGCAATTCGTCCATCGGCCTGCGGAACGCCGTCGGCCATTCGCGAGGCCATTTCGGTGGCGGCATTGCCGATGTCGATCTGTCCGCAGGCGATGTCGTATTTGCGGCCATCGAGCGAACTCGATTTGGTCAGTCCGGTAACCGCGTGCTTGGTTGCCGTATACGGTGCCGAATTGGGCCGCGGCGCGTGCGCCGAGATCGAGCCGTTGTTGATGATCCGGCCGCCCCGCGGAGACTGGTCCTTCATCACCCTGAAGGCTTCCTGGGTGCACAGGAATACGCCAGTCAGATTGATGTCGACCACATTCTTCCATTGCTCGAAGGACAGTTCCTCGACCGGGATGCCTGGCGCATTGACGCCGGCGTTGTTGAATACGAGGTCGACCCGGCCGAAGGTTTCGACTGCCCTGGCGAACAGATTGCGCACCGATTCCGGATTGCTGACATCGGTCGGCACGGCCAGCGCGTGGCCGGCGTTTGTGCCGGCTGCTGCGACCGCCTGGTCGAGGACGTCCGCACGGCGACCGGCGAAGACCACTCGCCAGCCGGCCTGCAGCAGGGCAAGTGCGCTCGCCTTGCCGACGCCCGAACCGGCGCCCGTGACGATCGCAACCTTGTTCGTCGATGCATTCACTGAAGTTCTCCTTGTGGTGTTCGGCGCAAGAATGGCGCGCGACGAATGAAATCAGGGTAAATTAATGGATAAGGGCGATCGGCAGTTTATTTTTCATTAATTCTGGAATATCCTGTCGGACCTGCCGGACTCAAAAAGAAGAGGAATGCTTCTGGCTGACTGGTATGGCCCCTTGAAATCAATCGGGTGATTCCCAACGAGGATGTTCGAATAAATGGCAACCAGCTCACTGAAATCGATCGAGACCCAGATCCGCAAGCTGCAGGCGCGCGCGCAGGCGCTGCGCGAGCGGGACCGCAAGCCTGTCATTGCCGCGATCGTCAAGCAGATGCGCGCCCACGATATTACTCCGGCCGAGATTACCGAGGCGTTCGGCAAGACGCGTGCCCCGAAAACCAAAGCGCCGGCCAAGGCGCCCGCCACCCGAGCCCGCAAGGCCGTGCCGGTCAAGTTCCGCCACCCCGAATCGGGCAACACCTGGACCGGGCGCGGCCGCACGCCGCGCTGGATTCTCGAGGCCGAGCAGGCCGGCACCGACCGGTCGAGCTTCGCCGTCTGAGTGCTGCCGGCTGGCCGGTGTCCGGGGAAACCCGGATCCCGGCTGCACGCTGACCCGGGCCGGCAGTCGATCCGCCGATGCTGAGTCCCTTGCTGGCGGTGTTCGCCGAATGGCCGGCCTGGCAGCAGTTGTTGTCGCTGGCATCTGCCGCGATCCTGCTGGTCGGTTTCGGCTGGGCGTTCGCGACCCTGGTGGCGCGCGGGCGCCTGGCCGCCTGCGCGGCCCTGCTCGATGAGCGCAGCCGGACCCTCGATGCGGCGCTTGAGCGCGGCGCGGCGGCACAGGCCGACGCCCGCGGGCTGGCCGAGCGCATGGCCGGGCTGCGGGCCGCCCTCGACGCCGAGAAGCGGCAGTCGGGCGAGAAGCTGCGGCTGCTGGCCGAGGCTCGTGAGCAACTGGCCGACCAGTTCCGGGCGCTGGCGGCCGAGGTGCTCGACGACAAGGCGCGGGCCGTGGGCGAGCGGCATCGCGAGCAACTCGGTCAATTGCTCGAACCGCTGCAGCAGCGGCTGAGCGAGTTTCGCAGCCGCGTCGACGAAGTCTACGAGCGCGAGGGCCGCGATCGTGCCGCGCTGGGCGAGCAGGTGCGCCAGTTGATGGCACTGAACCGCCAGTTGTCCGACGATGCCGGGGCGCTGACCCGGGCGCTGTCCGGCCAGGTCAAGACGCAAGGAGCCTGGGGCGAGCTGATTCTCGAGCGGGTACTCGAGGCCGCAGGGCTGCGGCGCGGCAGCGAGTATGATCTGCAGGTGGCGATGCAGGACGGCTCGGGCCAGCGCCAGCAGCCCGACGCGATCCTCAGGCTGCCCGAGGAGCGGGTGCTGGTGATCGATGCGAAAGCCTCGCTGCGGGCCTGGACGGCCTGGGTCGAGGCAGTCGACGAGACGACTCGCGAACAGGCGATGCGCCGCCACCTCGATTCGGTTCGCGCCCACGTGCGGGGATTGGCCGAGCGCCGCTACGAACAGTTGCACGGCGTGCGCTCGCCCGACTTCGTGGTGATGTTCGTGCCGATCGAAGCAGCCTTCTCAGTGGCAATGGCCCGCGACGAAGCGCTGTGGCACGAGGCCTGGCAACGCAACGTGCTGATCGTCGGACCAGCGTCGCTGCTGTTCGTCGTGCGCACCGTGGCGCAGTTGTGGCGGCAGGCCCGCCAGGATCGCAACGCGCGGGAAATCGCTGCCCGCGGGGCGCAGTTGTACGACCGCTTCGTCAGCTTCGTCGACGAACTCGAGAAAGTCGGCGAACGCTTGCGCCAGGCTCAGATCAGCTACGACGGCGCGTGGTCGAAGCTGAGCACCGGCCGCGGCAACCTGGTCCGGCAGGCCGAGTTGCTGCGCGAACTCGGGGTCAAGCCCGCCAAGGCGCTGTCGATCGGCGAGCCGGAGCAGGGCGATCCGGGCCGATCGACGCAGGGCGACCCGCGCCGATGATTGTTTCGCTCCGTGGGCAGGGAGTACCCTTGCGCCGGATCATTTCGGATTCACGATGGCTTCTCGCAGACCTTACGGCAGTTCGAACGGCAGTACCTGGCTCTGGTTGCTGATTCTCGCGCTCGCGATTGCAATCCTCCTGTTCTACGGCTGGCAGCGCGGGGGTGGCTCGATCGATCTGCCGGCGCTGTTCGGTGGCTCGGGTGAATCTGCCGCGGAGCGGGTGCGGGGAGCCGCCTCGGGTAACGGGGTCGCAGCGACGATCGGCTCGGGCGGTGCTGCCGGGGCTGGGGTGCTTGCAGGGGGCCCATCGGCCGACGGTACGCCGGTCGGCGAACGGGCCGGGGTCGACGGGTTGACCACGACGAACGGGGCGCTGCAGTCCGGTGGGCAGGTGGCGGCAGACGGACAGGTGGCGGCCAGCGAACAGGTGGCGCCCGACGGACAGGTGCCGGCGACGCCCGGACCGGACGGCCCGGAAGAGGCCGCACCGTCGCCGGGGCCGAAGTATCCGCTGCCGGCGGGGGCGGCACAGGCCGGCGATCCGTCCTTGCCCGATCCTGCCCGCAGCGATGAGCCCATCCTCGAAGCGCTCACCGGCATTGCGCCGCGCGTCGAACTGGGCCGCTTCGGCAATATCGGCGACTTCACGCGGCGGGTCGTGATCACCGTCGACAATCTGCCGCGTGAGCGCGTGCCGGCGCAGTACAGCATCGTCCAGCGGATTCCCGGGGCACTGGTGATCGACAATCGCGACAACGAGGTGATCGAGCTGAATCCGGAAAACAGCCGCCGCTACGACACCTTCGTCAGCTTTGCCACCTCGATCGGCGCCCGGCATCTCGCTTCGGTCTACCTGCGTTTCTATCCGCTCTTCCAGCGTGAGTATCAGCTGATCGGTTTCCCCGACGGGCATTTTCACGACCGGGTCATCGAGGCAATCGACGACATGCTCGCGGCGCCGTCGCCGCGTCAGCCGATCCGGCTGCGCCAGCCCAAGGTCCATTACATCTACGCCGATCCGGCGCTGGAGCGGCTGTCGGCCGGCCAGAAGATCATGATCCGGATCGGCCCCGAGAATGCCGCCAGACTCAAGCAGCTGTTGCGCGAATTGCGTGTCGAACTGATCGGGCAGCGCAGCGAATAGCTTGGCGGTTCATTCGTCGGGAGGCCGCCGGTTCATTCGGCATTCCCGGCCTGCCGGGCAGTGATCGGCAAGTTGTCGGCCAGTGCCGAGGCCAGGGCACGATCGAAGGCGGCGGCGTGCGTGAACTGCACCCAGTGGCCGGCGCCGTCGATCAGGGCCAGGCCGCGAAAATCCGGCGCCTTTGCCAGGGCGGGCGCCAACTGTGTAATGACACCGGTGTAGAGCGCATCCTCGCTGCCCCAGATCCCGTGGACCGGACAATCGACGGTTGCCAGGGTCTGCAGCAGGATGTCGGTGCGTGAGAGCCTGCGCAGGCGCATGCGGTCGCGCGGCAGGTTGATTTTCTGGATTTCCAGTGCAAGCGGGTCGACTGGTCCGGATGGCTGGGACAGCATCAGCCGGCGCAGATTCTCGATGTGGATCGCGTCGACTTCGGCACCCGACGGCAAATGGTTCCAGGCCTTCAGCACCATCGGCCTGGCCGGGCGGATGCCGAAGGCCGGCGCTCCGACCAGGACCAGTCGGCGTACGCGTGCGGGAAAGTGCGCGGCAATGAAGCCGGCCACCATTGCGCCGAACGAGAAACCGACCAGGTCGACCG
>JBAYOD010000086.1:0-12395 GCA_041678445.1 Burkholderiaceae bacterium
ACGGCGTTGATGAGGTCGGCGAGCAGTTCGGGGCGGTGGGTGAACAGGCGCTTGAAGACGAAGTCGTTCCTGGGGTCGAGCAGGGCGGGGGGCATGGTGAGCGACGGGCGAAGGGCGGAGAGGGGCGGAGAAGGGCGGAGAAGGGCGGAGAAGGGCAGCGAAGGGCAGGCGCGGCGCGCCGGGGGTGTCGCGCCGGATCGGGACGCTTGTGAAGCGTTGTACGCCGCGCCTGAGGCGGCGTCGATCGAACGTTCGGCTTAGGCCTTCGCCCCAGTCCGGACTGCTCTGCGCTGCTCGCCCGGAGCCGGGACAATGCCCTCCTTGCCACCGGCCTCTCGCGGCTTCTTCGCGTGGGCGGGCGATGGGCAGGGGATGGGGCGGAGGATGGGCTTGTTTCCCTTGTTCGCCGGTTGTACTGTCCGTCAGAATCCTTGCCTGCGGTGCATGCGCACGGAAAATCAGGGGAACCTGCAGATGACGGTCCAGGTGCTCGATTCGATCGCCTTGTGGGATGGCACTCCTGGGGTGATTTTGACGCCGCTGGGCTTCGGTGTCAGTGTGGTCGAGGACAATGATCCGCCCGAGGCGCTGCACGATGCCTGCTTCGGCAACTACCCGAGCCAGGTCCGGCTGGGGGTCGACGAAGGCCTGGTCGAAACAGCCTGGCGGATGGAGCGGCTGCTGTGATGAGCCGGCCGGTGCTTGCCCGCAGCCTGGCGGCCCCCGTGCTGGCGGCATGGCTCGGGCTGGTGTTCGGACTGGTGTCCGGGCAGGCGCTTGCCGGGCCTGCGGGGCAGGCTGTCGATCTGGGGGATTCGCATGCCCGGGTGCAGGCGCGACTGGGCGAACCCCTGCGTGGATGGGGTGTGGCGATGTGCCCGGCGCAGCGGATCGAACTGCGGCGTCAAGGCAAGCTGTGGCTGAAGCTGGTCTACGACCGGCACGATCGCCTGCGCGCTGCCGGCATCTTTCGCCTTGCGCAAGGTGGCGGGAAGGGCGGCGGGGCGCAGTCGGCTGCCGCGCTGCGCTGGACCGGTCTGGTGCCGGGTCTGGACGGCCGTTCTGTCTATCCGGAACCTGCCGGCTGGCGGCCGTTCTTCTGGACCACGGGTGCCAAGCAGTGGTTGTGGATCGAGATGTCGGAGCAGCCTTACGGCACCCAGGCCAGGGAGCGTTTCCTTGGCGGCGTGGTCGTCGATGAAGCCAGCGGCTTTGCGGGTGGCACCGATTTTCCCTATGACGTGGCCGAGGCGGTCACCGCAGCGGGGCTGAGTGGCAGCGATCTGGCCGAGGCCGGATTCACCCGCCCGTTGCTGGCCTGGCGCAGCCGCACGCAGCCAAATGCCTATGTCGAAGCGTTGCCTGATTCGCCCGACCAGGTACCCGGTTGTGGCGCGGTGATGCTGGCCCTGCCAGACTACACCGACTTTCTGCCTGCCTCACGCTAGCCAGTGCCGAGCTGTGGCCGAACTGTGGCCGAACTGTGGCTCATCTGGCCAGGAGCGGCCTTGCGAGGTTCGGGAAAGCCTTGATCAATCGGGCGTCCATCGTCACGAGCGCAGTGCCCAGCACTTCGGCGAGCGCAACGAACTCGCAGTCATAGGCCGAGCAGTGACTAGCCTTGGCCAGTTCCAGTACCCGACGGGAATCGGATTCGTGCTCCGCGCCGCTGAGCAGAGCTTCGGTTTCGTGCTGGATGGCGCAGGCTTGTTCGAGTGTCAGGGTGCCGCGGCGCATGTACCCGGCAAGGACATTCCGGAATTCGCTGCGCCACAGGATCGGCGCATGCCATTCGGGATCGTGCTCGTACAGATGCTCGGTTGCCTCGGTGAAATCGCCGGGCAGATACAGGTAGGCCAGCACATTCGTGTCTACCACGATCATGGACGACCCTGATCCTTATAGGCGTTGATATCGTCCGGCTCGAATCTCACCGGGCCGAGCATTTCCCGCAGCCTGCGGGCACGGGCAATCCGTTCGCCCGGTGCGACCTTGCCTGGCTGGAGCACGGTTTCGAGGCATACGATGGCCTCGCTGTTCAGGCTGCGCCGATTCTGCTCGGCGGCGACCTTCAAGCGACGGTACACCTCTTCGGGGATGTTCTTCAGAGTCAGATTGGTGGACATAAAGCGATCTCCTGGGAACCATTTTGGTGGTATTTTGGTTTCAAGACAACACCCTTCGAACCTTCACCGTCTTCCCCTTCACCTTCCCGGCATTCAGTCCACGCAGCGCCTCGCGTGCGATCTCGCGATCGACGGCCACGTAGGTGGAGAACTCGTTGATGCTGATCTTGCCGATCTGCCCGGCGTCGAAGCCCAGATCCTTGGTCAGGGCGCCCAGCAGGTCGCCGGGGCGCAGCTTGTCCTTGCGGCCGCCGAGCAGTTGCAGGGTCACCATCGGCGGGCGCAGCGGTTCGGGGTCGGGTGAGGGCGTCAGCTCGCTCAGCGCATGCCAGACGCTGTCGCTTTGCTGCACGCTGTCGATCCGGGCCACGCGTTCCATTTCGCTGCGGCTGGCCAGGGTGAAGGCCCAGCCGGCTTCGTCGGCCCGCCCGGTGCGGCCGATGCGATGGATGTGCCCTTCTGCCTCGAAGGCTACGTCCACGTTGATGACGGCTTCGAGGCCGCTGATGTCGAGCCCGCGTGCGGCCACGTCGGTGGCTACCAGTACGCTGCAGCTGCGGTTGGCGAACTGCACCAGCACCTGGTCGCGATCGCGCTGCTCCAGGTCGCCATGCAGTTCCAGGGCCACGATGCCCTGTGCCTGCAGCCGGGCGACCAGTTCGCTGCAGCGCTGCTTGGTGTTGCAGAAGGCGATCGTGCTCTGCGGCCGGAAGTGGTCGAGCAGCAACCCCACTGCCTGCAGGCGCTGGTCCTCGTCGATCTCGTAGAAGCGCTGGCGGATCCTGGTGGCGGCGTGCTGCTCGGTGAGCTTGATCTCCTCGGGCTCGCGCATGAAGCGTCGGGCCAGCTTGCTCACGCCGGGCGGATAGGTGGCCGAGAAGAGCAGCGTCTGGCGTTGCGCCGGGCAGCGTTCGATCACCTGGGTGATGTCGTCGGCGAAGCCCATGTCGAGCATCCGGTCGGCTTCGTCGAGTACCAGGGTCTTCAGTGCAGCGAGCGACAGGGTTTCGCGGGCCAGGTGGTCGAGAATGCGGCCCGGCGTGCCGACGACGATGTGTGCGCCATGTGCCAGGCTGGCGATCTGCGGGCGCAGGGTGGCGCCGCCGCAGAGCGTCAGGATCTTGATGTTGTCTTCCGAGCGGGCCAGCCGGCGCATTTCCTTGCCGACCTGTTCGGCGAGTTCGCGCGTGGGGCAGAGCACCAGTGCCTGCACGGCAAAGCTGCGCGGATCGAGGCTGGCCAGGGCCGGCAGCGCGAAGGCGGCCGTCTTGCCGCTGCCGGTCTTGGCCTGGGCGATCAGGTCGCGGCCGGCGAGCGCTGCCGGCAGGGCGGCGGCCTGGATGGCGGTCATCCGCGCGTAGCCGAGCTGCTGCAGGTTGGCCAGCGTGGCAGCGGATAGAGGCAGGGTGCTGAAGGGGGGATTGTTGGTTTCGTTCATCCCGGATTGTGGCAGATCGTTCGACGAAGGCTGGTTTGGCCGGCGAAGCGCACAATGCGGTTCCTGAACACCGAGGCCCTATGAAAGTTCCGAAGAGATTGGCATCACTGGTCGAGGAAGGCCTGGTCGACGCGGTGGTGCGCCAGTTGATGAGCGGCAAGGAAGCCACCGTCTACGTCGTTCGTTCCGGCGGCGACACCCTGTGCGCGAAGGTGTACAAGGAGGCCACCGAGCGCAGTTTCCGACAGGCGGTGGACTACACCGAGAATCGCAAGGTCAGGAATTCACGCCAGGCGCGCGCAATGGCCAAGGGCACCCGCTTCGGCAGGCAGGCCACCGAGGCAGCCTGGCAGAGCGCGGAAGTCGATGCGCTCTACCGCCTGGCCGCCGCCGGCGTGCGCGTGCCCAGGCCGCACAATTTCTGCGACGGCGTGCTGCTGATGGACCTGGTGACCGATGCGCACGGCGCCGCCGCGCCGCGCCTGAACGACGTGGCGTTCACGCCGGAGCAGGCGCGCGCGCACCACGCCACTTTGCTGCGCGAGGTGGTGCGGATGCTCTGCGCCGGCATCGTGCATGGCGACCTGTCGGAATTCAACATCCTGCTCGGTGCGGATGGCCCGGTGATCATCGACCTGCCGCAAGCGGTCGACGCCGCCGGCAACAACCACGCCAGCCGCATGCTGCTGCGCGATGTGGCGAACCTGCGCGCGTTCTTCGGCCGCTTCGAGCCGGCACTGCTGGCCACCGAGTACGGGCCCGAGATCTGGGACCTGTACCGGCACGGCCTGCTGCACCCGGGCGTCGAGTTGAGCGGCCGCTTCGAGCATGAGGAGGGGACTGTCGACCTGGGCGACGTGCTGCGTGTGATCGACGATGCGCGCGCAGAGGAGGCGGCTGCGCGCATTCGCGAGCGTGCCCGGAACCTGGGCGGTGGCAGCCTGGACTGGAACGAGTGGAAAGGCTTCCGCGACCAGGGGAGGTCTTGAGCAGTCTGGATGCCGTCGGGTCAGCCCACCGCTTCGACTTTCAGCTCCACGCCCAGCCTCGCCGTTCAGGAACAGCGTGGCGGCTTCATCGAGCAGCGCGCATGCGAACGCGGGATCGCGCTCGACGCGCGCGATCACTGCCTGCTTGTAATCGCGTGCCAGTGCCATTGCTTCACCTCTTCCGTGCTTCGGGGGCCTTCGCCCCCTTGCTAACCCGGAAGCCTCGGCCGCACCTTGCCAGCCGCCATCCGGGCCCGCTGCCGCGCGGTCTCGATGTCATCGGCACGCGCTACCGCCACCCCCATCCGCCGCTTCAGGAACGATTCCGGCTTGCCGAACAGCCGCAGGTCGGTGTCCGGAATCGCGAGCGCCTCGGCCACGCCGTCGAAGACCAGGCTCTTGCCGTCGACGCCACCGTAGATGACTGCGCTGGCCCCGGGGCTGCGCAGGCCGACATCGACCGGCAGGCCGAGGATGGCCCGGGCATGCAGTTCGAATTCGGACAGGTGCTGGCTGGCGATCGTGACCAGGCCGGTGTCATGCGGGCGCGGGCTCACTTCGGAGAACCAGACCTCGTCGTCCTTGATGAACAGCTCGACGCCGAAGACTCCGGTGCCGCCGAGTTCTTCGGCAACGCGCCCGGCGATCTCGCGCGAGCGGGCCAGCGCGGCTGCCGACATCGGTTGCGGCTGCCAGCTCTCGACGTAGTCGCCGTCGACCTGGCGGTGGCCGATCGGCTCGCAGAAGCGAGTCACGATCTCGCCCGAGGCATCGCGGGCGCGCACCGTGAGCAGGGTGATCTCGTAGTCGAAGTCGATCATGCCTTCGACGATGACGCGGCCGGCGTCGACGCGGCCGCCGGCGGCTGCATAGCGCCAGGCCTCGTCGAGCTGGCTCGCGTGCTCCAGCAGCGACTGGCCCTTGCCCGACGAGGACATCACGGGTTTCACGAAGCAGGGGTAGCCGATTCCGGGTGTTTCCCCGTCGCCTTCGATTGCGGCGCGCATTTCGGCGAGGCTGCCGGCGAACCGGTAGGCGGAGGTGGGCAGGCCGAGGGTTTCGGCGGCCAGCCGGCGGATGCCTTCGCGGTTCATCGTCAGCCAGGCCGCGCGCGCGGTCGGAATGACGCGGGCTGCGCCCTCGGCTTCGAGTTCGACCAGCGTGGCGGTGGCGATCGCCTCGATCTCGGGCACGATGAGGTGGGGTTTCTCGCGCTCGACCAGCTCGCGCAGTGCCCGGCCATCGGTCATGTCGATCACGTGGGCCCGGTGCGCGATCTGATGACCGGGCGCATCGGCATAGCGATCGACGGCGATGACTTCGACGCCGAAGCGCTGCAGGGCGATCGCAACCTCCTTGCCCAGTTCGCCGGCGCCGAGCAGCATGACGCGGATGGCTCCAGAGGTGAGCGGAGTGCCAAGGACAGGAGCAGCGGACGAGGTCATGATCTGGGGCCGGGAGGCGGGAAACAGAGGGGAGAAGGCAGGATGGGCAATGGTCGGGCGGGCGAGCGGCGTCAGGTCAGAGGAATGAAGTCGGGGTCGCCCTGGTGCTTGCGCTCGAAGCGGATGAAGCTGTAGTAGCCGCAGGTCGCGCCGTTCGGGTACTGCCGGCAGACATCGGGCCTGGCCGGATAGACGGTGCAGCGACGCTCGCTGCGATCGAAGAAGCGGCAGATCGAGCCGTAGATCTCGTCCTTGTGATGGCGCAGGATCCGCTCGTCGTGTTCATCGTCGTGGTAGCGCCGGGTGAAGCGCCGCTCGGCTTCCTCCACGCTCAGCCCGAAATGCTCGGCCAGCCGCTTGATGTCCCGGGGCTTGACCTCGATGCGCGGATAGCTGCAGCAGTAGCCTGGGCACTTGGAGCAGTCGTACAGGAGGCGGGGGGCGGATTTCGACATCACGATTCCGGAAAGCGTCGGCGCGCAGGTCGACGCGACAGGCCCGCGCGACGCGCGGCGCGGGCAAGTTTAACGCGAGCCGCGACGATCGAGCGCGCCGCGACGAAGTCAGCGCGAGCCGCGGCGCAACTGCCTGCGCAGCAACCGGGCAGGTGCGATCGCTGCGATCAGGTCACGCTCGATGGGCGCGGGCTCGCCGCAGACCAGGGCGGGCAGCAGCTCGGCTGCCAGGGTGGCCCAGAGCAGGCCACGCGAGCCGAAGGCGAAGGCGCCGTACAGGCCGCTGGCCAGCGGAATCGGCAATCGGTCGTTGCGGATCAGCTGTTCGGCCATGGTTGCGGCCACGACTTCATCGGGCAGCGGCCCGATCGCCGGCAAGCGGTCGGGCAGCGCGTAGCGGAAGCCGACCGCTGCGGGGTGGGCGCCTGCAGCCATGGCCTGCGGGTCACGATCGAGCATCTGGCCCAGGCGCGTCAGGTTGTCGAGATCGTCACGCGGATCGGCCTGCAGCGAGACACCGTCGCCAAAGCTTGCGCCGACCAGGATCCGGCCGTCGCCGCCGGCCGGGGTGGCGTAGGCGTCGCCGCCCAGTACCGTGCGCAGCCCGGTGAGCACGGGATCGCGCAGCCAGGTAGTCTGGCCGCGCAGTTGCCGGATCGAAAGGCTGGCCAGCCCGGCAAGACGGGGAGCATCGCCGGCATTGGCCAGCACGACTACCGGTGCTGCCGCAAGCCTGCGGCCGGCGGCATCCGTGGCGAGCCACTGGCCGCTGGCCGGATCGCGTTCGAGGTGCTCCACGCGCACGCCGATCTGCAGGCGGATCGCACCGCCCCCGGCCTGGAGGCAGCCGGCGATCACTGTGACCGGCGAGCGGGCGGTGCAGGTGGGCAGCCACAGTCCGCCCCGAGGCAGGGCGATGCCGGCGACGTCACTGGCTTGCTGGCGATCGAGTGGCCGCACGAAAGCCGCCGGCCAGGCCAGGCGTGCCAGCATCGCAGCTTGTGCCTGCGCATCCTGCTCGGTCGTGGCCATGACCAGCCGCCCCCATGGCGGGCGGCCCGCGTCGCCGGGCCGGTCGTGATCCAGGCCGATCCGCAGCAGCAGCGCGGCCCGGCTGAGCCGCGCGGTCGGGTTGTCGTCGGCAGACAGGTGCAGGTGTTCAGCCATGACCGGCTGGGTCGACGACCCGCCGTCCGCGGCGTTGCCGGCGTCGAGCAGTTCGACCGCAAAGCCGCGCCGGGCGAAGCCGGCGGCCACGGCGCTGCCCGCCAGGCCCGCGCCGATCACCATGACCCGATGTTCCGGCAAGGCGGGCGCGGATTCTCCTGCCGCCGGGTGTTGCCCCCCGGGTTGCCGCACCCGGATTGGCCAGCGCGGCGCCCAGCGGGCTTCGATGCGGTGGCGCTTGCTGCCGATCCCGGGCCGCCGTTCGACGTCGAAGCCGGCGGCCGCCAGGCTGTTGCGCACGGCGGCAGCGGCCGACCAGGTGGCCAGCCGTGCATCGGGCCGGGCGAGCCGCGCCAGTGCCCGCATCAGTTCGGGGCGCCACATGGCCGGGTTGCGCGACGGCGCAAAGCCGTCCAGATAGAAGGCGTCGACGCCGGCCACCAGGCGCGGCAGCATCCGGGCGGCGTCGCCGAAGGCCAGTGTCAGGGTCACCGCGCCGGCGGCGAATCGCAGCCGGTGCAGCCCGGGCAGGGCCAGCGGCCAGCCGGCCAGCAGCGCGGGCAGATCGGCGCTGTGCGCGAGGTCGTCGCCGAGCGTGGCGAGTCCGCGTTGCAGGTCCTCGGCCGACAGCGGATGGGCTTCGATCGACACGAAGTGCAGGCTCCGGCAGTGCTGCGGGTCGGCGCGCCAGGCGGCCAGTGTCGCCAGGAAGTTCACGCCGAGGCCGAAACCGAGTTCCAGGATGCAGAAGGCCGGCTGGTTGCGCCAGCCGTCGCGGACCCGGCAGCCGTCGACGAAGACGGTCTGCGCTTCGCGCCAGGCCCCGGCCCGGCTGCGGAAGACATCCTGGTACTGCAGGTCGAACGGGGCACCCTCGGCGTCGAAGGCGAGCCCGGGATGGGCCGCGAACCGGGGGGCGCCGGAAGCGTCGCCGGAGGGGCCGGCGGCAGGATCGGCAGAGGCCCCGGCAACGGAATCGGGATCAGGATCGGTCATCGTGGCTGGCGGACCGGATGGCAGGGCCGGGGTCGGGATCGGGTAGGCTGGAAAGCGGGATCGGGCCGGAAAGCGGGATGATAGCGATCCCGGTCCACTCTGCCATGCCCTGGCCGCCTTCCGATGCCTCCGCCAGATTCGCCAGATTCACCTGTTCCTGCCCGCAAGGGCTTCCTGTCACTGGCGCGCGACATGCGCGTGTCGTACCTGCCGCCGCTGATGGTCTACATGGCCGCCGGGGTTTCCGGCCTGACGGCGATCGTCGGCACCTTCTTCGTCAAGGACTACCTGGGCTTGTCCGCAGAGTTTCTGGCGGCACTCGGCTTCTGGGCAGGCCTGCCCTGGGTGCTGAAGATGCCGCTCGGCCACCTGGTCGACCTGATCTGGCGCTGGAAGGCCTGGCTGGTGATGGCCGGTGCCGGTCTGATCGGCGCCGGCCTGCTGATCATGATCGGCCTGCTGTCCGATCCGGTCGCGATGGCAAGGTCCATGAGCCTGGAGGCCTGGTATGTCCTGGCCGCGTTGCTGACGCCGGTCGGCTATGTGATGCAGGACGTGGTGGCCGATGCGATGACGGTGGAAGCCGTGCCGCAATACGATGACGATGGCCAGCCGCTCGGTCAGGCGCAGCTCAAGGCCATGCACACGACCATGCAGACCCTGGGCCGGGTGGCCATCATCAGCGGCGGCCTGTTCGTCGCGCTGCTCAACGTCGGCATGCTGGGCGGCGTGGCCGGGCTGCCGGAAGCCGAGCGGCTTCACGTCTACGTGCTGGTCCACGAGATCGCCCTGTTCATTCCGGTGATCTCGGTCAGTGGGGTCGTGCTGGCCTGGTGGCTGCATCGCCGCGAGCGCGCGCGGCTGATCGGCGAAGGGCTGTCGGCCCAGGCGGCCGAGGAGCGTCTGACGGTGCACAGCGAGCGGCCGGCCGTCAACTGGTGGGTGCTGGGCGGGGGCGCCGCCTTCGCCGCCCTGTCGCTCGGCGTCGGCCTGGGTCAGTTCCGCTGGGCGCAGGAGCTGGTGTTCCTCGTGTCGATGCTGATCATTCTGGTGCTGATCCAGCGGCTGACCCGCGAACTCACGCCGCGCGCCCGCAAGACGCTGATCGGCACCGCCGTGGCCATCTTCGTGTTTCGCGCCTTGCCGACCCCCGGCCCGGGTCAGACCTGGTGGATGATCGATGAGCTGGGGTTCGACCAGCAGTTCCTGGCGCTGCTGTCGCTGATCGCAAGCGCGCTCACCCTGGTGGGCCTGGTCGTCTTCAGGCGCTTCATGGCCGAGCAGTCGATCTACCGGATCATCGGCGTGCTGACCCTGGTCGGCGCCGTGCTGGCCATGCCGGTGGTCGGGATGTACTACGGGCTGCACGAGTGGACCGCCGCGCATACCGCCGGGGTGGTCGATGCGCGCTTCATCGCCCTGGTCGATACCGCCCTGGAGTCGCCGCTGGGCCAGATCGCGATGGTGCCGATGCTGGCCTGGATCGCCAACAGCGCACCCCCGAAACTCAAGGCGACCTACTTTGCGGTGATGGCCTCGTTCACCAATCTTGCACTGTCGGCATCGCAGCTCGGAACCCGGTACCTGAACCAGATCTTCACCGTGACTCGCGAGGTGCGCGATCTGCATTCGAACGCCGTGCAGGTGCCTGCCGACTACAGTCAACTGGGCGATCTGATGCTGGTCGCGGTCGGCCTGGCCCTGGTGCTGCCCTTTGCTGCGATCATGCTGCTCAAGCTGGCCGGGCTGAAGAGCGACTGAGCCTGCACGACGCACTGCACAGCCCGTACCGTAGAGCCTGCGCTGCACCGTAGAATTCCCGATCCATCGGCCCTTCAGGAAACTCGCCATGACCCGAATCATTCACCGCAGCCTGAACAGGCGCTTCCCGGTCGCCGTGAGCGGGGAGGGCGTCTGGATCGTCGATGCCGACGGCCGCCGCTATCTCGACGCTTCCGGCGGCGCGGCCGTTTCCTGCCTGGGTCATGGTCATCCGGAGATCGCTGCCGCGATGCAGGCCCAGATCGCCCAGCTCTCGTATGCGCACACGAGCTTCTTCACGACCGAGGTTGCCGAGACCCTGGCGGAGACGCTGATCGAGGATGCCCCGGAGGGCATCCGCCGGGTCTATTTCGTGTCGGGCGGATCCGAGGCCGTCGAGGCCGCGCTGAAGATGGCGCGCCAGTATTTCGTGGAGATCGGCGAACCGCAGCGTCGCCACTTCATCGCCCGCCGGCAGAGCTATCACGGCAACACGCTGGGGGCGCTTGCGGTCGGCGGCAACGCCTGGCGGCGTGCCCAGTTCGCCCCGCTGCTGATCGACGTCGAGCATGTGTCGCCGACCTACGCCTATCGTGAGCTGCAACCCGGTGAAAGCCCGACCGACTACGGCCTGCGCTTGGTCGCCGAGCTGTCGGACACCATTGACCGGCTGGGCGGCGAGAACGTGATCGCCTTCGTTGCCGAAACGGTCGGCGGTGCCACCGCGGGTGTGCTGACGCCGCCGCCCGGCTACCTGAAGGGCGTGCGTGAACTGTGCGACCGGCACGGCATCCTGCTGATCCTCGACGAGGTCATGTGTGGGATGGGGCGGACCGGCACCCTGCATGCCTGCGAGCAGGAGGGCGTCGCGCCCGATCTGATGACGATCGCCAAGGGGCTTGGCGGCGGCTACCAGCCGATCGGCGCCGTGCTGGCCAGTGAGCGCATCGTGGCCGCCTTCGCGAGCGGCAGCGGCTTCTTCCAGCATGGTCACACCTATCTCGGCCACGCAGTCGCCTGCGCGGCCGCGCTGGCCGTCCAGAAGGTGATTCGCCGCGACGGCCTGCTCGCGCGTGTGCGCAATCAGGGGCGCGGCCTGGCCGAGCGCCTGGTGGCCCGCTTCGGCCAGCACCCGCATGTCGGCGACATCCGTGGCCGCGGGCTTTTCCAGGCGATCGAACTGGTCTCCGATCGCGCCTCCAAGCAATGCTTCGATCCCGAGCTGCGCCTGCACGCGAAGGTCAAGCAGGCGGCCATGGACCTGGGCCTGATGTGCTATCCGATGGGCGGAACGGTCGACGGCAGGATCGGCGATCATGTGCTGCTCGCGCCGCCGTTCATCGTTTCCGACGACGAGCTCGATCTGATCGTCGAGCGCCTGGCCGAAGCGGTTGATGCGTCGATCGAAGGCCGGCCGGTGCGCGGCGCGGCACTTGCCTCGATCCGGATTTCCGGTTAAATCTGCGGCATCCACCAAGGGAGACCGAAAAAATGACTCGAATCACTCGATCCTGCAAGCTCGCAATACTGGCCGGTGCAGCTTTCACGGCGGCCGCGCTGAGTACGCCAGTGCTTGCCCAGCAGAAGTTCATGACGATCGGCACCGGCGGCGTCACCGGCGTCTACTACGCTGCCGGCGGGGCGATCTGCCGCCTGGTCAACAAGGACCGCGCCAAGCACGGCATCCGCTGCTCGGTCGAGTCGACCGGCGGCTCCGTGTTCAACGTGAACACCATCAAGGCCGGTGAACTCGACCTCGGCTTTGCCCAGTCCGACGTTCAGTTCAACGCCCTGAAGGGCGTCGGCCAGTTCAAGAATGCCGGTGCCTGGAACGACCTTCGCGCCGTGTTCTCGGTGCACCCGGAACCCTTTACCGTCGCGTCGCGCAAGGAGGCCGGCATCAAGACCTTCACCGACTTCAAGGGCAAGCGCTTCAACGTCGGCAACCCCGGGTCGGGCACGCGCGCCTCGATGGAGGAACTGGTCGCCGCGTTCGGCTGGAAGATGAGCGACTTCGG
>JBAYOD010000087.1:0-12342 GCA_041678445.1 Burkholderiaceae bacterium
CCAGCTTCGCCCCGGCCAGACCTACGAACGACTGCAACCCGCCATCGCCATCCACCTGATGGGCTTCCAGATCTTCGACGACCCCGCCCAGGCCCTGTGGCGCTTCACCCCGCGCGATCGCGATCAGCCCCGCATCGAACTGGCCCCGGGACTGTTACAGTGGAACCTCATCGAGCTGCCCAAGCTCGACCGGCTGCGCCTGGACAGGGGCGCCGGCCATGACGCCGGCACGCTGGCGGCCTGGGTGGCGTTTTTCGAACATTGGCGCGAGGATACGGTCATGGGTGCGATCACGCATACGCCGGTGCAGCAGGTGCTCCAGGAGCTGGAGCAGTTGTCGGGTGACGAGGAAGCCCAAAGACTCGCCTTCGTTCGCGAGCGCGCCATGCGCGATGAGGCCAGCTTCCTCAGTGCGGCGCGCAAGGAAGGGCGCGAGCAAGGTCGGGAAGAAGGCGAGCGCAAAGGCCGGGAAGAAGGCGAACATGAAGCCCGGCGCGTGATCGCCCGGCGCCTGCTCGGGCAGCCCGGCTTCGACGACACCGCCATCGCCCGGATCACCGGCCTGCCCGAAGACGAAGTACGGCAGTTGCGCCTTTCCCCCGGCGCCTGATCGCGCACTCATCAGCACCGGCGGCGCTGCATCGGCCGCTGAACCCGGCTGCCCCAGGGACACACCGCCGCCTGGGCGCCGAAAGCGGGCAGCAACTGCGCGCTGCGCAGCTCGAGCCGCACGTTCCTCCCCACCGTTCGAACGCGAAACGGCAATCAGACCAACCAGTGCTCGGCCGCGATGCCGGCGAAAATCGCCGCGCCCAGCCAGTTGTTGTGGTTGAACGCCCGGAAGCAGCCCTGGCGTGACCGGTCGCGGATCAGCGTGTAGTGGTAGATGGCGATCACCGCCGCGATCGCCAGTCCCAGCCAGTACCAGCTCGTGAAGCGCTCGACGACGCCCACTGCCGCCAGCAGCGCGAGCATCAGCAGATAGCAGAGCATGACGCCGGCCACGTCGTAGCGGCCGAGCGTGATCGCGGCCGTGCGAATACCGAGCTTGAGGTCATCGTTGCGATCGACCATCGCGTACTCGGTGTCGTAGGCGAGTGCCCAGAACACATTGGCCGCCAGCATCAGCCAGGCCGACAGCGGCAGCGCCTCGGTCACGGCGGCGTAGGCCATCGGGATACCGAAGCCGAATGCAATGCCGAGGTAGGCCTGCGGGAAGGCGAAGAAGCGCTTGGTGAACGGATAGCTGGCCGCCAGGAAGACCGCGACGAAGGCCAGCTTCCAGACCAGCGCATTCATCGGCAGCAGCAGCAGGGCCGCCAGCAGGGTCAGCACGACGAACACCGCCAAGGCCTCCCAGGGCGCGATCTGGCCGGTGGTCAGCGGCCGTTCGCGAGTGCGCTCCACGTGCAGGTCGATGTCGCGGTCGGCCCAGTCGTTGATTGCGCAACCCGCCGAGCGCATCAGCAGGGTGCCGAGGAAAAAGGCGAACAGCAGATACGGCTCGGGCCGGCCACCGCTTGCCGTGATCAGCGCCCACATCGTCGGCCACAGCAGCAGCAGCGAGCCGATCGGCCTGTGCATCCGGATCAGCCGCCAGTACAGCAGCGCGCGACCGGGAGCGGGCCTGGCCTGCGCGTTCATGGCCGCCGACCGCTCAGCGCGGATTCGTCCTGCGCCCGGCAGGCAGCTCGGAAACGACCGGCTGACCCGGCAACGCAAGCGAGCGAGCCTGCCCGGCGATCGTGTCCGCCCCGCCAGCCCCCGGGCGACTGCGCCCGGCATGAGCGCCCGGCGGACCGACGACCAGCCCGTCGGCCTGCATCCGGCGCAGGCTGGCCGGCCCGACACCACGCACCCGCTGGCGCAGGTCGTCGAGGCTGGCAAACGGCGCTTTGCGCCGCTCTTCGATGATGCGCCCAGCCAGCGCCGGCCCGATGCCGGTGATGGCATCGAGCTCGACCTCGGTGGCCGTGTTCGCATCGATGCCCGGAATCTCGCGCGCACTGGCCGGCAACAGGCCGGTGCACAACAGGACGGCCAGCAGCACGGTGACCGCGCGGCGGAAAATCGGTGCACGGCGGGAGCTCGACGGGTAATGGGTCATGATCAGGCTGTCTTCGCATTCGCTGCCTCCGATTGAACCGCGTCAGCCGCGTCTGCGCCAGAGCCATTCGACGTAGGCCGAAACGCCTTCCTCGACCGTCGCGAAGCGATGCGTGCAGCCGGTCGCATGCAGCCGCGACACATCGGCCTGCGTATGACTCTGGTACTTGCCTTTCAGCGCCTCCGGAAAGGCGATGTATTCGATCTGCCCTTGTGCGACCTGCGCCTCCAGACCCAGCGGCGGCTCGCCGCGCAACCGGCGCACGGTGTCGATGACGGTGCCGGCGATCGCATTGAAGGGCTGGGCCCGGCCGGTGCCGCAGTTGTAGATGCCACTGTGCTGCGGATTATCGAGGAAGAACAGGTTGACCGCGACCGCGTCGTCGACATGAACGAAGTCGCGCGTCTGGCCGCCATCAGGCCAGCCGGCATGGCCTTCGAACAGCCGGACCCGGTTCTCGCCGAGGAACTGCTCGAAGTTGTGACGGGCCACCGAGGCCATCCGGCCCTTGTGCGACTCGCGTGGCCCGTAGACGTTGAAGTAGCGCAGGCCGACCACCTGCGGGCCATGCCCGCCGGCGAGCCGACGCCTGACCACCTGGTCGAACAGCAGCTTCGAATAGCCGTAGACGTTCAGCGGCCGCTCGGCCGAAGCTTCCTCGACGAAGGACTCGGAGCCGCCATAGACAGCCGCCGACGAGGCGTAGACCAGCCGGATGTCGTGCGCCTGCGCATGCTCGAGCAGAGCCCGAGAGTAGCGGTAGTTGTTCTCCATCATGTAGCGGCCGTCGGTTTCCATCGTGTCCGAGCAGGCCCCCTGATGGAAGATGATCCGCGCATCCCGGTAGTCGTCGAGCCTGGCCAGGAATTCGTGCTTGTCGAGATAGTCGGCGATCTCGCAGTCGACCAGGTTGTGGAACTTGTCGGCCCGCGACAGGTTGTCGACCGCGATGATGTCGCGCTCGCCGCGGGCATTGAGCGCGTGCACCAGGTTGCTGCCGATGAAACCGGCTGCGCCGGTGACGATGATCATTCGAACAATTCCTCCGGTAGGACGGCCGCCGTGCCGAGCTTGCCCACGACGATGCCGCCGGCACGGTTGGCCAGCTCGACCGCTTCGCCGATCGGCCGGCCGGCGGCGAGCATGGCCGCCAGCACCGCGACGACGGTGTCGCCGGCCCCCGACACGTCGTAGACCTCACGCGCCCGTGCCGGCACGGTCAGCGTACCGTCATCCGAGAACAGCGTCATCCCTTCCTCGGAACGGGTCAGCAGCAACCACTTCAGGCCGAGATCGTGGCGCACACGCTGGGCGCGCCGGGTCAGGTCGGCCTCGTCGCGCCAGTTGCCCGCCACCGACCGCAGCTCGGCCCGGTTCGGCGTGAGCACGGTCGCGCCGGCGTAGCGCGCCCAGTCGTCGCCCTTGGGATCGACGACCACCATCGTGCCGGCCGCGCCGGCCAGCGCAATGATGTCGCGGATCTGGGCCAGGCCGCCCTTGCCGTAGTCAGACAGCACCACAACGCCCGCCGCCCCGATCCGGGCCCGCAGCACATCGAGCTTGCGGGCCAGTACCTGTTCGTCGGGCACTTGCTCGAAATCGATGCGCAGCAGTTGCTGCTGGCGGCCGATCACCCTGAGCTTGATCGTGGTCGGCAGTTGCGGGTCGATCGCCAGTTCGGCGTCGATCCCCTGGGCACGGGCCAGTGCCTCGACCCGGCGGCCAGCCTCGTCATCGCCTACGACCCCGACCAGGGTGGCCGGCGCGCCGAGCACGATCGCATTCAGGGCCACATTGGCCGCACCGCCCAGGCGCTCCTCGCTGCGCCGCACGCGCACCACCGGCACGGGTGCTTCGGGTGAAATCCGCTCGACGTCGCCGAACCAGTAGCGATCGAGCATCAGGTCGCCAACGACCAGGACCCGGGCCCCGGAAAAATCGATCCGCCCTGTCGTGTCAGCGGGCATCGCGCGAGGCTCCCCTGCAGTCAGCTTCGTTCGAGTTCTTCGCTGCGCTTCGGCGCATAGGTATCCCACTTGTTGCAGCCCGGACAGTGCCAGTAGAACTGGCGAGCCTTGAAGCCGCAGTTGCGGCAGACGTAGCGCGACAGCCGGAGCGTCTGCGCCTGGATCAGGCTCTGGATCAGCTCGGTCTCGGTCAGCTCGCGCCCTTCGACGACCGCCAGCTTCATCGCCAGCAGCTTCTCCAGGCCCAGCAGCGAAGGCACGGCCTGCAGGGCCTGCTCGGCCCAGTCGCGGCCGGCGGCATCCCCGTCGCGCTGCGCCCGCGCCGTTACCAGCGCGGCAAAACCGTCGATCGATGGATGGCTGCGCTGAATGGTTTCGAGGGTGGCGATCCCCTCGTCGCGGCGCCCTGCCAGGGCATGCGCGCGCAGCCAGCCCTCGGCGACCAGCGACAGGTAGGCCGGATGGCGCTCGGCCAGCTCCCGCCAGGCAGCGATGGCGCTGTCGACGTCACCATCGGCCAGTGCCACCTCCCCGGCCAGCAACCAGGGGCGCGGATGTTCGGAATGCACACGCACGGCTTCGTCCAGTTCCCGGCGAGCCGCTTCGACCCCGTCCGGCTGCCCGGCGGCGATCGCCTGCTGGGCGAGCTCGCAGCGGAAATGCGCCACTTCGCGACCACGCTTCTCGCCGAGGCTGCGCTCCAGCCGCTCGGCCAGCTCGATCGCTTGCGGCCAGTCGCGCACCATCTGCGCGATCTCGAGCCGGTGGTGCAGGGCCGCCGCGGCGTAGCGCCCGCCTTCGAGCCGGTTGAAGACGTCTTCGGCCCGGTCGAGCAGGCCGGCCTTGAGGAAGTCCTGGCCAAGCTCGAACAGTGCATGCTCGCGCTCGTCGGCCGCCAACCCGGGGCGTTCGGCCAGATTCTGGTGGACCCGGATCGCGCGGTCGGTTTCGCCACGGCGCCGGAACAGACTGCCGAGTGCGAAGTGCAGTTCGATCGTTTCGGGTTCGATGCGCACGACATCGATGAAGGCATCGATGGCCTTGTCCGGCTGCTCGTTGAGCAGGAAATTGAGCCCGCGGAAATAGGCGTCGGGCAGCCCGCCACGACGGCCGCCGCGACCCGCGTCACGGCTGTCGAAGCGTGCCGCCAGCCAGCCCAGCCCGAAGAACAGCGGCAGCGTGAGCAGCCACCAGAACTCGATCTCGATCATCAGGCCGTGATGCCGGGCATCGAAAACCTCAGACGCCGAGCCCGATGCCCGGACCGATCACGGCCTCCGGCGGAAGCTGCTCGCGCTCCGGCGCATTGGCGTCGCGCAACTCGCGATTGAGCCGGGCGATCTCGCGACGCTGCCTGAACATTGCCGGCACCGCCGCCAGCAGACCGATGGCCACGCCGGCAGCAAAGAACAGGAGCAGGAAGATGACCAGTGGCGCTCGCCAGCTCAGATCACCGACCGGGAAATGGAGATCGGCCGGCCCGGTGTTCGACAGTGCGAAACCGAGCGCGACCAGAAACAGCAGGAAATTGAAAATCCAGGAAATGATCCGCATCGGTCTCTCCGTTCGGCGCCTCGCTCAGCCGCTATTCTGAACGACTCGCAAGCTCCCGGAAACCGGCATCGACCCGCTCGCGCAGCGCCTTGCCGGGCTTGAAATGCGGCACGCGTTTCTCGGGCACCAGCACCTTCTCACCTGATTTCGGGTTGCGCCCGACCCGGGGCGGCCGATGCGACAGCGCGAAGCTGCCGAAGCCGCGGATCTCGATCCGGTTGCCCTCGGCCAGCGTACGCGCCATCGCATCGAGAATGGTCCTGACGGCAAACTCGGCGTCCTTGGCCACCAGTTGCGGATAACGCTCGGCGAGCCGGGCAATCAGCTCCGACTTCGTCATCGCCGGCGGCTGGCCTTCGCCTGTCAGTTCATCATCGATCCGTACGGACATCGTCGACATGCCGTCGCAAAACCTCCACATGCCGCCGGCTCAGTGGCCGGCGGCATGGAAAGCGCTTACTCCTTGGAGGTGTCGAGCTTGGCGCGCAGCAGGGCGCCGAGGTTCGTCGTGCCGGTCGCTGCACCGCTCTCGGCCTGCATGCGCTGCAGGGCCTCGGCAGTCTCGACCGAGTCCTTGGCCTTGACCGACAGGTTGATCGACCGGTTCTTGCGATCGATGTTGACGATCATGGCCTCGACTTCCTCGCCTTCCTTCAGGTGCGTGCGGGCATCCTCGACGCGGTCGCGCGAGATTTCCGAGGCGCGCAGATAGCCCTCGACCTCGCTGGCCAGTTCGACGACGGCACCCTTCGGATCGACCGTGCGCACCGTGCCGCGCACGACCGCGCCCTTGTCGTAGGTTGCGACGAAGTTGTTGAACGGATCGCCTTCAAGCTGCTTGATGCCCAGCGAGATGCGTTCGCGCTCGGTATCGATGGCCAGCACGACCGCCTCGACGTCGTCGCCCTTCTTGAAGTTGCGCACCGCCTCTTCACCCGTGGCATTCCACGACAGGTCGGACAGGTGCACCAAGCCGTCGATGCCGCCCGGCAGGCCGATGAACACACCGAAGTCGGTGATCGACTTGATCGTGCCCGAAACCTTGTCGCCCTTGCGGTGATTGTCGGCGAACTCTTCCCACGGGTTGGCGCGGCACTGCTTCATGCCGAGCGAGATCCGGCGACGCTCCTCGTCGATCTCGAGGACCATGACTTCGATCTCGTCGCCGAGCGCAACGATCTTGCCCGGGTTGACGTTCTTGTTGGTCCAGTCCATTTCGGAGACGTGCACCAGGCCCTCGATGCCCGGTTCGATCTCGACGAAGGCGCCGTAGTCGGTGATGTTGGTGACCTTGCCGAACATCCGCGTGCCCTGCGGATAACGCCGGCCGATGCCGACCCAGGGGTCGTCGCCGAGCTGCTTGACGCCCAGCGAGACGCGGTTGCGCTCCTGGTCGAACTTCAGCACCTTGGCGGTGACATCCTGACCCACCTGCAGCACCTCGGACGGATGACGCACGCGACGCCAGGCCATGTCGGTGATGTGCAGCAGGCCGTCGATGCCGCCCAGGTCGATGAACGCACCGTAGTCGGTGATGTTCTTGACCACGCCGTTGACGATCGCGCCCTCGTGCAGCGTCTCGAGCAGCTTGGCGCGCTCTTCGCCCTGCGTGAGCTCGACGACGGCACGGCGCGACAGCACCACGTTGTTGCGGCGGCGATCGAGCTTGATGACCTTGAATTCGAGGGTCTTGCCCTCGAACGGCGTCGTGTCCTTGACCGGCCGGGTGTCGATCAGCGAACCGGGCAGGAAGGCCCGGATGCCATTGGTCATGACCGTGAGGCCGCCCTTGACCTTGCCGGTGATCGTGCCTTCGACGACCTCGGCCGACTCGAGCGCCTTCTCGAGGTTGATCCAGGCCGACAGCCGCTTGGCGCGGTCGCGCGACAGCCGGGTTTCGCCGTAGCCGTCTTCCAGCGACTCGATCGCCACGGAGACGAAGTCGCCTTCCTTGACGTCGAGCTCGCCACGGTCATCGTAGAACTCCTCGATCGGGACGAAGCTCTCGGACTTCAGGCCGGCGTTGACGACGACGAAGTTGTGGTCGATCCGGACCACTTCGGCGGTGATCACCTCGCCCTGCCGCATCTCCTGCTTGGACAGCGATTCCTCGAAGAGCTGGGCGAAGCTTTCCATCGGTTGGGCGAGACTTTCGGTTGCAGTGTTCAAAACGTTGGTTCCAGTGATGGCTGACACGCCGGATGGCCGGTCTGGCGGTGTGCGTCGATGATGCGCACCGCAGCGGCGACCCAGCGGAGTTGCACGATGCCGTCTTGCGACGGCGCCTGTTCGGAATCCGGCCCCGAGCCCGGTCGGGCTCCCGTGCCGGTCATTCCTGCCGCACAGCCCAGAATTCCAGGACCTGCCCGACGGTTTCGTCGATGCCAAGTGCCGTGCAATCCAGGACCTGAGCGTCTTCCGCGGGAGCCAGTGGCGCGACCGAACGCGTCGAATCGCGATGATCGCGCGCCTCGAGATCCCTTAAAAGAGCTGGGAATGTAACAGAAAATCCCTTTTCGATCAACTGTTTATGACGCCTTCGCGCCCGTGCCTCGGCGCTCGCCGTCAGGAAGATCTTCAGGGCCGCGTCCGGGAAGATCACGCTGCCCATGTCGCGGCCGTCGGCAACCAACCCGGGGGGTCGCCGGAAACTGCGCTGACGCGCCACCAGCGCCACCCGCACGGCCGGCATGACCGCAATCCGCGACGCCGCGTCGCCAACCGCTTCGGCACGGATCGCGTCCGTGACGTCGACCCCCGCGAGCAGGATCTGCCCGCCGTCGAAGCGGGCCGGCAGCGTCTCGGCAAAGCGGGCGATTGCCGGTTCGAACCCGCCGGCCGCCCCCGTCGCTACGGCCTCGGCGGCCGGCGCACCGGCCAGTCCACGCAGCACGCCCAGCGCCGTGAGCCGGTACAGGGCGCCCGAATCCAGGTAGTGCCAGCCGAGCGCGCTGGCCACCCGCTGGGCGATCGTCCCCTTGCCCGACGCAGTCGGGCCGTCGATCGCGATCACCGGAGCCGGCACCGGCCCTGCTGACCGCTCATTGCCGCCGGCCGGGCCGGGACTCACTCACGGAACTCCACGATGTCCAGTCCGGCTGCACGCGATTGCGCCACGAAGCCCGGGAACGAGGTCCCCACGACCTCGGTGTCGCGGATCACGATCGGCTCGCGGGCGCGCAGCGCCGCCATCGCAAAGGACATCGCGATCCGGTGGTCGTGGTGGGTGGCGATCTCGCCACCACCGAACACCGGCGCATCGCCGCCCCGCCCGTCGATGATGATGCCGTCGGGTGTGGGTTCGACGGCAACGCCGAGCGTGCGCAGGCCATCGGCCATGACCGCGATCCGGTCGGATTCCTTGACCCGCAGTTCCTCGGCGCCGGTCACCACGGTACGGCCCTCGGCACAGGCAGCGGCAATGAACAGCGCCGGGAACTCGTCGATCGCCAGCGGCACCCGGTCGGGCGGCACCGAGATGCCCTTCAGCGCGGCGCCGCGCACCCGCAGGTCGGCCACCGGCTCGCCACCGACTTCGCGTGGATTGGCCAGCTCGATATCGGCCCCCATCAGCCGGAGGATGTCGAGCACGCCGGTACGCGTCGGGTTCATGCCCACATGCTCGAGAACGAGGTCCGAGCCAGGGGTGATCGAGGCCGCAACCAGAAAGAAGGCCGCCGACGAGATATCGGCCGGCACGTCGATGTCGGTGGCCACCAGTTGCCGGCCGCCGGTCAGCGACACGGCAGCCCCGTCGCGCCGCACCGGTACGCCGAAACCGGCCAGCATCCTCTCGGTGTGGTCGCGGGTCGGCGCCGGCTCGACCACCGTGGTCTCGCCCTCGGCGTACAGGCCCGCCAGCAGCAGGGCCGACTTCAGCTGGGCGCTGGCCATCGGCATCCGGTAGTGGATGCCGGTCAAGCGTTCGCAAGGCAGGATGCGCACCGGCGGGCGGCCATCGTGCGTCTCGATGCGCGCACCCATCAGCGCGAGCGGATCGGCCAAGCGGCGCATCGGCCGCTTCGACAGACTGCTGTCACCGACCAGGACCGACTCGAAGCGCTGGCCGGCCAGCAGCCCCATCATCAGCCGCATCGCGGTGCCGGCATTGCCGCAGTCGAGTGCCTGCGTCGGCGGCTGCAGCCCGTGCAGCCCGACGCCGTGCACGGCTACCCGGCCGGCATCGGGTCCCTCGATGTTCACGCCCAGCGCCCGGAACGCGTTCATCGTCGACAGCGCGTCGGCGCCTTCGAGAAAACCGCTCACCCGGGTGCTGCCCTCGGCGATCGCGCCGAGCATGATGGCGCGGTGGGAAATCGATTTGTCGCCGGGAACCCGGAGACGGCCGCTCAGGCGCCCGCCGGGAGCCGCGCGGAAATGAAGACTGGCCATGAAACTCCTCGGAACGTGGCGGGTACAGGCAAGAACGGGCAAGAGGGGGCAAACGCGGGCAAGAACGCGCTCAACCCAGTCGTGAACGCCAGCGGCTGGCCGTGGCAAAGCTGTCGGCAAGTCGGTCGCGGTCGCCGGCTTCGAGGGCCTCGAGCAGCGCGTCGAGCTGACCGCGAAAGCGCGCCGCCGAAGCCAGGCAGGCCTCACGATTGTCGAGCAGAATGCCGGCCCACAGGGTGGGCGACGACGCACCGACCCGGGTCGTATCGCGCAGACCCGCCCCCGAATACTCGATGGCCTGTTCGGCCAGTTCGCCCGAAGCGATCGCCGCCGACAGCGCGAAGGCGACCGCGTGCGGCCAGTGGGAGATCTCGGCGAACACCCGGTCGTGCAGGGCTGCGTCCATCGTGTCGAAGTGCGCACCCGTGGGGGCGAGCATCTCGCGCACCGACTCGCAATGCTGGGCCGGGGTCGCATCGACCGGGCACAGCAGCCAGCGCCGGTCGCGAAACAGCCCGGCCCGTGCAGCCTGCGGCCCGCTCAGCTCGGCACCGGCAATCGGGTGGCCCGGCACGAAGCGCAGAAAGGTCTCGCCCAGCGTCGCCCGGGCCGCATCGATCACGCTGCGCTTGGTGCTGCCGCAATCGGTGATCAGGGTCTGTGGCCCGAGGCTGTTGCGGATCCGCTCGAACAATGCCGGTATCTCCGGCACTGGCGCAGCCACCACGACCAGCGTCGCCCCCTCGACCGCCGCCTCCGGTGAGTCATGGGCCGTATCGATGAAGCCCAGCGCCCTGGCAACCTGGGCATCGTCACCAGGAGCATAGCCGGCGATCTCACCGACGCTGCCGCCTGCCCGCAACGCGGCCGCAACCGAGCCGCCGATCAGGCCGACGCCCAGGACTGCCAGCTTGTCGATCTGCATTGCCACGGTTCAGCGCCCGAGTGCGCTCGACAGCGCGGTGAGGAACTTCTCGTTCTCTTCGGGCAGGCCGATCGACACGCGCAGCCATTCGGGCAGCCCGTAGCCGGCGACCGGGCGCACGATGACGCCGGCCCGCAGCAACTGCTCGTAGACCGCGGCCGCGTCGCCGACCCGGACCAGCACGAAGTTGCCGAACGAAGGCACGTATTCGAGGCCCAGCTCGGTGAACGCCTGTTCGAGCCGCTGCTTGCCGGCGCGGTTGAGCTGGTAGCTGCGTTCGAGGAAGTCGCTGTCACCCAGGGCAGCAACCGCCGCGGCCTGCGCCAGCGAGTTGACGTTGAACGGCTGGCGAACCCGGTTCATCAGATCGGTCAGCTCGGGCTGGGCCAGCGCAAAACCGATCCGCAGCCCGGCCAGGCCGTAGACCTTGGACAGCGTGCGCGAAACGATCAGGTTCGGGAAACGCTTCACCCATTGCGCCGAGTCGAAGCGCAGCTCGGGTTCGAGGTACTCGTTGTAGGCCTCGTCGAGGATCACGACCACGTCGCCCGGCACCTGCTCGAGGAAGGCCTCGACCTGGCGGGCCGGCACGAAGGTGCCGGTCGGATTGTTGGGGTTGGCGAGGAAGACGATCCGCGTATCGGGTTCGATCGCCGCGCGCATCGCATCGAGGTCATGGCCATGATCACGCGCCGGCACGACGATCGAGCGCGCGCCGATGGCCTGCGTGGCCAGCGCGTAGACGACGAACGAGTACTGTGCGAAGACCGCCGAATCGCCCGGTTGCAGCAGGGCGTGGGCAGCAATCTCGAGGATGTCGTTGGAGCCGTTGCCCAGCGTGATCCAGTCTGGTGCCACTGCGTAGCGGCGCGCGATCTCGTCCTTCAGCTCGAAACCGTTCGAATCCGGATAGCGGCCCAGCTCGGCGATGGCGCCCAGCAGGGCCTGGCGCGCCGATTCGGGCATGCCCAGCGGGTTCTCGTTGGAGGCCAGCTTGACGATGCCAGCTTCGTCGAGGCCATACTCGCGGGCCAGTTCACTGATCGGCTTGCCAGCCTGGTACGGGGCGATCTGGCGGACATGGGCAGGGGCGTGGAGGGTCATGAACGGCTCGGACAACGCATTCGGCGTCGGTACAGGGTCAGTGGGGTCAGTGCGGACTGCAGAGCCCGCAAGCATAACCCGGCCGCCGCTGCATACACTTGCGGCTCATGCCGCCGCCCGCCAGCCACTCATGCCGCCGCTTCCTCCAGGCGCTCGCGCAGCACCCGCTTGAGCAGCTTGCCGTTGGCATTCCTGGGCAAAGGCTCGCCGCTGATCGTCACCGTCTCGGGCACCTTGTAGTCGGCCAGCCGCTCGGCGCACCAGGCGCGCACGGCGGCATCATCCACGGCGGC
>JBAYOD010000088.1:0-12277 GCA_041678445.1 Burkholderiaceae bacterium
AGCCGACCAGGGTGTTGGTCCCTTCGTCGACGGTCACCGGCCGCTCGGTGTTCTCGCGCAGAGTCAGGCAGTGAATGCCGAGCGCGGTCGTCTCTTCCTGCAGGCCGCCGCTGTCGGTCAGGATCAGGCGGGCATCCTTCCACAGGTTCAGGAAGTCCATGTACGACAGCGGCCTGGTCAGCACGATCGACGGACCGAGGTCGTGGCCGCCCTTCTCCAGCTGGGCCCGGGTGCGCGGATGAACGGGGAAGACCAGCGGCAAGCGGGTGGAGATTTCGCGCAAGGCCCCGGCGATCCCGGCCAGCGCCTGCGGGTCGTCGACGTTCGACGGCCGATGCAGCGTGACCACACCATAGCCGTCGCCGAAGCGGGCCTTGATCGGCTCGCTCAGAAAGCCGCTGCGATCGGCGGTGGCCAGGCGTTCACGCTGATAGAGCAGATTGTCGACCATCACGTGGCCGACGAAGAACACCCGGTCGGCCGGCTTGCCTTCGCGCAGCAGGTTGGCCTGCCCCGAAGGCTCGGTCACGAAGAACCAGTCGCTGATCGCGTCGGTGACCAGCCGGTTGATCTCTTCGGGCATTGCCATGTCGCCGCTGCGCAGGCCGGCTTCGACATGGGCCACCGGCAGGTGCAGCTTCTTCGCGACGATCGAGCAGGCCAGCGTCGAGTTGACGTCGCCGACCACCAGCGTGCAGTCGGGCGCCTGCTCCAGGCAGATCTTCTCGTAGGCGACCATGATCTTCGCGGTCTGCTCGGCGTGGCTGCCACCACCGGCTTCGAGGTGGAAGTCCGGTTTCGGAATTCCGAGCTCCTCGAAGAACACATCGCTCATCTCGCGATCGTAATGCTGGCCGGTATGGACGATCCGGTAATCGAAGACTGCCTGCCGCGCATCGAGCGCCCGCACGATCGGCGCGATCTTCATGAAATTCGGGCGCGCCCCGGCCACCAGATGCACGGTCTTTTTCATGCCGCAGATTCTAGCCGGCGGCACCGCAGCGGCCCGTTCAAGATGTCACATTGGGTACCATTGCACCATGACTGAAGGCCTCGATCCCTGCCAGACAGGCCCCGGCAACGCCAGCGAAGCATCGAGACCTGGGCGATCGGCGACATCCAGGGCTGTCGCGACTGCCTGCTCGCACTGGTCGACCAGCTGCCCGTCGACGCCCGGCTCTGGCTGGTGGGCGATCTCGTCAATCGCGGCCCGCACTCGCTCGAAACCCTGCGCTGGGTGATGGCGCAAGGCGACCGGCTGGCCACAGTGCTGGGCAATCACGACCTGCACCTGCTCGCGGTGGTGGCCGGCGTGCGCCGGCCACAGGCCGGCGACACCCTGACCGGAATCCTGACCGCCCCCGATCGCCGGAAACTGGTCGACTGGCTGCGCAGCCGGCCGCTGGCCCATTTCGAGCAGGGCTGGCTGATGGTCCACGCAGGCCTGGCGCCCCAATGGAGTGTCGAGCAGACGCTCGAGCTGGCTGCCGAAGTGCAGACCGTGCTGGCCGGACCGGACTGGATCGATTTCATGCACCAGATGTACGGCAACGAGCCAGCGCGCTGGTCGGATTCGCTGCGCGGGGTCGAGCGCCTGCGGGCCATCGTCAACGCCCTGACCCGGCTGCGCTTCTGCACCGTCGACGGCGCGATGCAGTTCAGCGCCAAGGGCGGGGTCGACGCCGCGCCGCCCGGCTGCGTGCCCTGGTTCGAAGTGCCCGGCCGCGCCAGCGCAGGCTCGCCGATCGTCTTCGGCCATTGGTCGGCGCTGGGCCTGATGCGTCGCCCTGACCTGGTCGCGCTGGATACCGGTTGCGTCTGGGGCGGTCGGCTGACCGCCGCCCGGCTATCGGACCGCACGATCCTGCAAGTGCAATGTTGAGGGTGGCCGCCGCCGACTTCAGCCGCTCGCCGCCGGCGCCCCTGCGCGGGCCCGGCGCAGCGTCTCCGACTGTGCATCGTCCATCGGCAGCGCCAGCCGCTCGGCCAGCAACCGCCGCGCGCGCACCGCAACCGCCTGGCGGGTTGCGCCGCTGATGGCGGGCAGCGGGTGCAGCTCGGCCAGCACGCCGGGGGCCCCGAGCAGCCGCCACGCCGACTCCAGCATCGTCATCTCGCCGACGAACAGCACCGCCTCGGTGGGCTCCCCGTCCAGACCGCGGTAACGGATGCCCACCGGCACGATCGGCGCGCCGGTCTGCAGCGCCGGCTCGATCAGGTTGCCGTGGAACTGCAGCAGCCGCCGGCCGTCGCTGGTCGTGCCCTCGGGGAACACGACGACCCGGCGTGCGATGCGCAAGGTGTTCTCGATCCGGTCGTTCAACTGGTGAACGGCACGGCGCCGGCCACGCTCGACGAACAGGGTTCCGACACCCGCCACCAGAGCGCCGACCAGCGGCCAGCGCGAGATCTCGATCTTGGCAACGAAGTGCGACGGGCAGACCGACAGGACGAGGAAGACATCGATCCAGTTGATGTGATTGGCCAGCAACAGGGCACTGCCGTGCAGACTGGCCAAGGGCGCGGCGCCGGGCGCCGGTATCTCGACCAGGCGCACACCACAGACGCGCAGCAGCAGGCGCGACCAGCGGCTGACCATACGGTCGCGCGCCGCCTGGCCGAGGCGCGGGAACCCCAGGCGAACGATCAGCAGCCCGCAGATCAACAAACCGAGCGCCAGCGGCACCCGGCAGGCAACGCGCCCGATCTGCAGCAGGCGGTTCACGCGCCGGTCAGCGTCCAGGCCAGCCGGCCGCCGACCAGGGTGTAGCGCACCCGGCCTGCCAGCTCATGGCCGACGTAGGGGCTGTGCGCACCCTGGCTGAACAAGGTGGTCCGCGACGCGACCCAGCGCTGCTCAGGATCGAACACGCACAGGTCGGCGGCGTCGCCCACGGCGATTCGTCCGCCGGCCTCCGGGGTACCCAGCACGGCTGCCGGCCCGGTGGTGATCCTGGCCAGCGCTTCGATGAGCGACAGGCCGGTTTCGGCCGCCCACTTCAGGGTCAGCGGCAGCAGCAGTTCGAGGCCCGTGACCCCGGGCTCGGCTTCGCCGAACGGCAACTGCTTGGCATCGTCGTCGACCGGCGTGTGGTCCGAGCAGATCGCGTCGATCGTCCCGTCGGCCAGCCCGGTCCTGATCGCCGCGCGGTCGCGCTCGGCGCGAAACGGCGGATCGACCCGGTAGTTGGAATCGAAGAATCCGATATCGGCATCGATCAGATGCAGGTGATGGACGGCCACGTCGCAACTCACCGGCAGACCCTCGGCACGCGCGTGACGCACCAGCTCGATCCCGTCGGCCGACGACAGCCGGCACAGATGCACCCGGCAACCGGTGACCCGCATCAGATCGAAGATCGTGTTCAGGGCCACTGTCTCGGCAATGACGGGAATTCCCGGCAGACCGAGCTGGGTCGCATAGGCCCCGGCGTGCGCAACGCCGCCCCGCGCCAGATGCGGATCCTGCGGATGCAGCCAGACCGTGAAACCGTAGGTGCGTGCGTACTGCATCGCGCGCATCAGCACCTGGGTATCGTGGATCGGCGCAAGCGCCTGCGAGAAGCCCACGCAGCCAGCCTCGGCCAGCTCCGCCATTTCGGTGATCGACTCGCCGCGCAGGCCGAGGGTCAGCGAGCCCACGGGGAAGAGCCGGCTGCCATCGATGCCGCGGGCACGATGCCTGAGCATCTCGATCAGGCCAGGTTCGTCGAGGGTCGGTTCGGTATCGGGCGGACAGGCCACACCGGTGATGCCACCGGCCAGCGCCGCCTGGATCTCGGATTCGAGCGATGCCTTGTACTCGTAGCCGGGTTCGCGCAGCCGGGCCGCCAGGTCGAGCAGACCCGGCGCCACGACACATCCGGAGGCGTCCAGCGTGCGCTCGGCGGTGAAGCCGTCCGGCGCAGCGCCGAGCGCAGCAATCCGGCCATCGGCCACGTGGATGGCGGAACCGGGACCGGCAGCGAGATCGAGACCACTGGCTGGATCGACCAGCCGGGCATTGACGATGGACAGTTTCATCGGCGCGCTCAGGATTTGGCCAGGATGCTCATCACCGCCATCCGCACGGCGATGCCGAAGGTGACCTGGTCGAGAATGACGGCCTGCGGCCCGTCGGCAACTGCGGATTCGATCTCGATCCCGCGGTTCATCGGGCCCGGATGCATGACGATCGCATCGGGCCGGGCCAGCGCGAGCTTCTCGACGGTCAGCCCGTAGTGCTTGAAGTACTCCTGGGCCGACGGCAACAGCGATCCGCGCATCCGCTCGTTCTGCAGGCGCAGCATGATGATCACGTCGACGTCGCGCAGCCCCGCGCGCATGTCGGTGAACACGCGCACGCCCGGCTGTTCGAGCCCGCCCGGCAGCAGCGTATGGGGGCCGATGATGCGCAGATCGGGCACACCCAGCGCGCGCAGGGCCTGGATGTCGGAACGCGCCACCCGCGAGTGCAGGACGTCGCCGACGATCGCCACCCGCAGTTGCGTGAAGTCCTGCTTGAAGTGACGGATCGTGTACATGTCGAGCAGCCCCTGGGTGGGGTGCGCGTGCCGGCCGTCGCCGGCGTTGATCACATGCACGTCCGAGCCACGCGTGCGGTTCACGTGCTCGGCGATCAGGAAAGGGGCCCCGCTCTGCGCATGCCTGACCACGAACATGTCGGCATGCATCGCCACCAGATTGTCGATCGTGTCGAGCAGCGACTCGCCCTTGCTGGTCGACGAGGTGTTGATGTTCAGGTTGACCACGTCGGCCGACAGCCGTTTCGCAGCGATCTCGAAGGTGGTGCGGGTGCGGGTCGAATTCTCGAAGAACAGGTTGAATACCGAAACGCCGCGCAGCAGCGGCACTTTCTTGACGTCGCGCACCGACACGCCGACGAAGGTGGCCGCCGTATCGAGGATGTAGTGGATCATCTCGCGCGACAGGCCGTCGATGGTCAGCAAGTGCCGCAGTTCACCGTGCTCGTTCAGTTGCGGATGGTGCGCGCTCATCCGTCAGCCTCCGCTCGCCTCGACGACCTCGATGCGCAGGTCGAAGCAACCGTCATCACTGCGCGACAGCACGAAATTTCGCTCGCGCGACAACGGGTGATCGGCGCCGCAGTAGCGCGCCGCGACCGGCAGCTCCCGGCCGCCGCGATCGAGCAGCACGGCCAGCTCGACCCGGGCCGGCCGGCCGTAGTCGAAGATCTCGTTGAGCGCCGCCCGCACTGTGCGGCCGGTGAACAGGATATCGTCGACCAGCACGATGTCGGCGCCGTCGACTTCGAACGGCAGCTCGGTGGCCTTCATCTCGGCAGGCAGCCCGCGCCGGCCGTAGTCATCGCGATGGAAGGCACTGGACAGGAAGCCGCAGGGCGTGGCCAGGCCCAGGTCGCGGTGCAGCCGCTCGGCGATCCAGGCGCCGCCGCTGTGCACGCCGATCAGGACGACGTCGCGCCCGGCGATGCCCTCGCGAACGGCCGCACGCAGCGAAGCGTAGATCGCCTCGGCGTCGGGTTTGCTCATGACGAAGCTCTCAGGATGCTCAGGATGGAATGCGGGCGACCCTCATCGGCCGCCCGACAGATATTGTCGCAGGATCGTCGCGGCGGCCTGTGCATCGTCATCCGGCGCACCGCCGTCTCCGGCCACGCTCGAATAGCGCTCGTCGACCAGCGCGACCGGCAGCCCGAAGCGGCCCTGCAACTGCCTTGCAAAGCGCTCGCAGCGTGGCGTCGTGTCGTTCGGTTGGCCATCGGGATGCAGCGGCCGGCCGACCGCGAGCGCCGCCGGCTGCCACTCGGCGATCAGGGCCGCGATCCGGGCAAAGCGCGCCGCGACGGGTTCGGCGGCGATCGTGCACAGTGCGCGTGCCGAACGGGTCAGCGTGTTGCCGACCGCCACGCCGATCCGCCGGGTACCGAAGTCGAAGCCGAGCAGGACTGCGTCGGCCTGCAGACCTTCAGGCATGACCGGCCGACGGGGACAGGAAGGCGGGATCGATTCCCAGCAACTGGAACGCCCCCAGGAAACGCTCGTCGACCGGCGTCTCGAAGATCAATCCGGCCGCGGCCGGCACCGTCAGCCAGGCGTTGCGGGCGATCTCATCCTCGAGCTGACCCGGCCCCCAGCCGGAGTAGCCGAGCGTGACCAGCAGCGCCTCCGGGCCGCTGCCCTGGGCCACCGCCTCGAGCACGTCCTTCGACGAGGTCAGGCCGATCTCCTCCGACACCGTGACCGTGGCGTTCCAGCTGCCCACCGGGCAGTGCAGGACGAAACCGCGGTCGCGCTGCACCGGTCCGCCGTAGTAGACGGGCTCGCGGGCCCGCTCGGACGTGCTCAGGTCGAGCTCGATGCGCTCGAACAGCGTGCCCAGGTCGAGATCGGTGGGGCGGTTGATGACCAGCCCCAGCGCGCCCGACGGCCCGTGTTCGGCCACGAACACCACCGCGCCGCCGAAGTTCGGATCGGCCATCTCGGGCATGGCGATCAGGAAGTGGTTGGCCAGGCTGGATGCGTGCTCGGGAATCATGCCGCGATTGTATGTGAGTTGGACCGCAGCCGACGATCAGCCATTCGAAAGCCGTGAGAATTTGTGCGGCTCAGCGATAGAGCGCCTCGATCTCGTCGGCATAAGCCTGGTAGACGCTGGCCCGGCGGACTTTCATCGTGGCAGTGACCTCGCCGTCGTCGTGGTCGAGCTCTTTGGTCAGCAGGTGAAAGCGCCGGATCTGTGCCACCTGGGCCAGTTGCGCATTGCCGTGGTCGATTTCGGCCTGCACCAGTTCGCGCACCCTCGGATGCTCGGCCAGCGAGCGGAAATGCGTGAATGCGATCCGGTTCTGCTCGGCCCACTTGCCGACGGTCTCCAGATCGATCTGGATCAGTGCCGACACGAACCGGCGCCCCTCGGCGATGACGATGCACTCCTTCAGGAAGGGACTGCCCTTCATCGTGTTCTCGATCTCCGAGGGCGTCAGGTTCTTGCCGCCAGCCGTGATCATGACGTCCTTGAGCCGGTCGACGATCCGCAACTGGCCGCCCTCCTCGCGCACCACATCGCCGGTATGCAGCCAGCCGTCGCGGATCACCGCCTCGGTGGCCTCGGCTGCCTTGTAATAGCCACGAAACACCATGCCGCCGCGCACCAGCAACTCGCCCGACCCGGCAAGTTCGCCCGACTCGGCAATCCGGTGCTCGACCCCCAGCGTCGGCTCGCCGACCGTCCCGATGCGCACGCCGGAGAGCCGCTGGCCGGTGATCATTCCGCAGGATTCGGTCAGCCCGTAGACCTCCACCAGCGGCACACCCAGGGTGCGGAAATAGCGCACCACCGCCGCCGGAATCGGCGCCGCGCCGGTCAGGGCCACCCGGGTGCGGCGCAGGCCGATGAAGTTCTGCAGCGCGCGAAAGATCAGCAGCCAGGCGATGCCGAACACCAGCCGTTCCGGCAGGCTGCGCTGCCACGGGGCTTTCTCGGCGAAGGGCTCGCAGGCACGCATCGCCCATTCGAACAGGGCGCGCCGGAAGCGGCCGGTCTCCTGCATCCGGATGTGGATGGCCGCGTGCAGCTTCTCCCAGATCCGCGGAACGCCGAGAAACATCGTCGGCGCGATCTCGCGCAGGTCTTCCTGCACCGTGCGGATCGACTCGCCGAAATTCACCTGCGAACCCAGATAGATCGGCACGAAGGTGGTCAGCATCTGCTCGGCAACGTGGCACAGCGGCAGATAGGACAGGTGCGTGCTGCTGCCATCGAGGCGCAGACGTTCGACGATGCCCGGCACCACCGCGCGGATGTTCGCGTAGCTGATCATCGCGCCCTTGGGCTTGCCGGTCGACCCCGAGGTGTAGATCATCAGGGCGATCTCGTCCAGGCCCTGGGCCGCCAGAACCTCCTCGATGAAACCCGGGTGGCTGTCGCGATGCTCGCGCCCGAGCGCTTCGAGCGCCTCGAAGGACAGCACCCGATCGCCATGCGCGGCCTGCGTGTCGCGCAAACCCTTGGTCTCGATCACCACGATCCGGCGCAGCCGCGGCAGCCCGGACAACGCTTCGAGCACCTTGTCGACCTGCTCCTGGTCCTCGCAGACGACGATCTCCACGTCGGCATGTGCGAGAACATAGGACACTTCTGAACTCGGGCTGGTCGGATAGACACCGACGGTGACCGCCCCCGCCAGCCCGGCCCCCATCTGGGCGAGCACCCATTCGATCCGGTTCTCGGAAATCACGCCGACATGCCCGCCATCGGGCAGGCCGAGCGCCCGCAGGCCATGACCGACATCGGCCGCGCGCTCGAAGTACTCGCACCAGCCGATCGGCGTCCAGATCCCGAAATCCTTCTGCCGGATCGCGATCGCATCCGGACTGACGCGGGCACGTTCGCGCAGCATCTGCGGCAGCGTGCGCTGCGGCAGCTCGGGCGGCGCAGCCGTGCTCATGACAGCCACCGGGTTCTCATGACAGCCACCCGGGCGTTCATGACAGCCACCGCTTGCGGCGCTTGTAGTGCTTGATCGCCCGGAAGCCCTTGTCCTCGCCCGCTCCGCCCATGCCGAGGTAGAACTCACGAACGTCGGGATCGGCCGCCAGCCGCTCGGCGCTGCCGTCGATCACGATCTTGCCCATCTCCATGATGTAGCCATAGTGCGCAACGGCAAGCGCAACCGCCGCGTTCTGCTCGACCAGCAGCATCGACACGCCCCGCTCGTCGTTGATCCGCGCAATGATCGAGAAGATCTCCTCGACCAGCAGCGGCGACAGCCCCAGCGACGGCTCATCGAGCAGGATCAGCTTCGGATCCGCGACCAGCGCCCGGCCGATCGCCAGCATCTGCTGCTCGCCACCCGACAGATAGCCGGCCAGCCCCCGGCGCCGCTCAAGCAGCCTCGGGAAATACTCATAGACCAGGTCGAAGGCCTCGCGCGCATCGCCCTTCGGCCGGGCACCACCGGCCCGCACGGCCGCCCGGTCGCGCCCGCTCCAGGCGTAAGTGGCCGCAATCAGGTTCTCCTCGACCGTCAGGTCCTGAAACACCCGCCGCCCCTCCATGACATGGAAAAGCCCCGCCCGCACCAAGCGGTGCGGAGCCAGCCGACGGGTGTCCTGCCCGTCGAAGGTGACGCTGCCGCCCGTCATCTCGCCGTCCTCGAGCGCCAGCAGGTTCGACACCGCCTTCAGCGTCGTCGACTTGCCCGCGCCGTTCGAACCGAGCAGCGCAACGATGCGCCCCCGTGGAACGGTCAGCGACAGGCCGCGCAGCACCTGCACTGCGCGGTTGTAGAGCACCTCGATGTTGTTGATCGCGAGGACGGGGTCGGGGTTCATGGCCGGAAGCCCGTCGAGAGCCCGGTGTTCCAGTTGCGGGCACGTCCGGAGCCAGGTGCTCCAAAGGGGTGACCGGGCGAACCCGCGGTCCGGCCTTTGGCCGGACTGCTCTGCGCTGCTCGCCCGCGTGGCCCCGGCGCGCAACTCGCTTCGCTCCCGCCGCTGCGCGGCGCTCGCTGCGCTCGGACAGGGCGCGCCGAAGTCAGATTTTTGGAGGCGCGCTTCGCGCGCGGGCCACGCGGGCTGTGCTGCTCGACGCGGGTTCTGAAGGCCCGGCCACCCTTTTGGAGCACCTGGCTCCCCGAGGCGCCGTCACTGGGGACGTTCGAGGCTTCGGGGCAATCGGCCAAGCCCAAGCCAGCAACGTCTCCAGCCCGGCAGGAGGCGGGGTATCGTCCATCGGCGCGCGTGGCCGACGGGGGGGTCGACCGGCCGGCCAACACCGCCTCCAGCCCGGCAGGGGGGAGGCTTGTCCCGACCGGGGCGCTTTGCCGGCGCCGAGTAGCGCAGGGCGTGGGGCCGCGCGCGCAGCGCGCATCCAATTTCTGACTTGCCGCCGACTGTTTGAGCGAAGCGAGCGCCGCAAAGCGGCGGGAGCGCAGCGAGTTTCGGCGGCAGGCCCCACGTCCGAGCAACGCAGGGAAGTCCGGCCGAAGGACGGACCGCCGGCACCAAGCCCCGGTCGGGACAAGCCTCCCCCCTGCCGGGCCGCACCCCACCCCTCGCCGGGCCGGCACTGCTGTCACTCCAGCACCATCCATTCCGAAGCCGCCACCATCTTCTGCTGCTTCATGTCCGCCCGGTAGATCCGCCCCACCGGAATCGAGTTGCCCTTGATCGTGATCGGGATCCCGATGAGGCCGCCGGTATCGAAGTTCTCGATCGAGTTCAGCGCTGCCTTCAGGTTGTCTCCGGTCAGCGGTTTGCCAGCTTCCAGCGTGCGGCGGGCGGCTTCGCTGAGCAGCATCGCGGTCAGGAAACCCTGGGTATAGGCGGTGCTCTGGTACTCCGGGCGCATCTGCCGGATCCGGTCGAGCATCGGCGAGTTGCCTTCGGTGTCGTAGTAGTAGCGGAATGGCATCACGCCCATGAAACCGTCGCCGGCCTCGCCCATCTTCATGACCATCGAATGGTCCATGGTCCAGAAAGTCCCCATGAACTTGCTCTTCATCCCCATCTGCCTGCCCTGGGTGATGAACTCGGGGATGGGCGCAAGCACGTAGCCGTGGAAGATCGTGTAGTCCGGCGCGGCGCGGCGCAGCTTGATGACTTCGGTCGACACATCGACGCTGCCCGGCGGTGTCATGATCTCGGCGCTGACGCCCAGGCCCAGTTTCTTCGCGAGCGCGCGGCTCTTCTCGATCGGGTCGCGGCCGAACTCGGTGTCGGAGTAGACGAAGGCAACCTTGGCGCCGGGCTGCGTCTTCGCGATGTAGTTGAGCAGGATGCCGAACATCTCGGTGTAGTCGGGCCCCACGAGGAACTGGTGCGGGAACTTCACCGGATCGTTGATCTCGGAAGCAAACGAGGCGCCGGCCATCAGGATGCTGCCCATGCGTTCGAGTTCCGGGTTGATGGTCTTGGCGAAGCCGGTCGAGTCGCCGTAGTACAGGCTCACCTTGTTCTGGCTGGTGATCTTCTTGAATGCCGCAACCGATGCGTCGACCTTGTAGGCGGTGTCTTCCGGCACATAGCGCAGCCGGCGGCCCTTGATGCCGCCCGCGTCGTTGACGATCTTCACGTAGTCCTGGATGCCGGCGTGGATGCCGATCCCGGCAAACGCGAACACACCTGACATCGGGATGGATCCGCCGATCACGACGTCCTCTTCCTGGGCCCGCACCGGGCCGGCCATCGCCAGGCCGCCGGCGGCCGTCATTGCACCGAGCATCGTGCGACGTGTCTTCGAAACGCTCATGTCTGCCTCCTTGGGGCAATGCCCCGTTGTCGGGTCCGCAACGGCCTCAGGTCCGGAACGGATACAGGTGAAAGAAGCGCCGGATGCGGCGCCATATCTCGGCCAGCCCCTGCGGCTCGAAAACCAGGAAGCCGACGATCAGCGCGCCGAACACGATGGTGCGCACCGGCGAGAGCACCAGCGTGGCGTTCTCGCCCAGCGGCAGCCAGCCGACGATGAGCTTGAGCACCTCGGGCACCATGGTCATGAAGATCGCGCCGAGAATGCCGCCGAGGATGGTCCCCATGCCGCCGACGATGATCGCGGCCAGGAAGAAGATCGACATCAGCAACGGGAAGCTTTCCGGCGTGACCACGCGAAAGAAGTAGGCCCACAGGCCACCGGCCACGCCGGCGTAGAACGAAGACAGGCCGAAGGACAGCAGCTTGTAGCGCAGCAGCGGAATGCCGAGCACTTCGGCCGAGATGTCCCGGTCACGGATCGCGATGAAGGCCCGTCCGATCCGGGTGCGGAACAGATTGGCCGCGCCCGCGATCAGCAGCACGGTCAGCGGAACGATCAGCCAGTAGATCCGAAACGAGGTGTCGAGCGAGACACCGAACAGGCGGGCCGGTGGCACCGACAGGCCGGCCGTGCCGCCCGTCACCGAACTCCAGTTGGCGAACACGAAGTGCGCAATGAAGGACGCGGCGATCGTCGCAATCGCCAGATACAGTCCCTTGACGCGCAGCGACGGGATGCCCACGACCATGCCGGCCAGCATCGCGACGACGCCGGCTGCAAACAGATTGAACAACGCCGGCGTTGTCCAGTTCGCTTCCATGACGGCCACCGTATAGGCGCCGAAGCCCATGAACGCTGCCTGGCCCAGGCTGACCAGCCCGGTGTAGCCGGTCAGGATGTTCAGGCCGGTGGCGCTGGCCACGTGAATCGCGACCAGGCAGGCGAGATAGAGCCAGTACTCGTCGGCAACGAACGGGAAGCCGATCAGGATCAGCCCCAGCACGGCGAGCCAGGTCCACTGCGTGCGGGTATCGAACAG
>JBAYOD010000089.1:0-12244 GCA_041678445.1 Burkholderiaceae bacterium
ACCAGCGACACGATGTCGCCCATGCCGAGGATGCGGTTGGCCATGCGCTCCGGGTGGAAGGCTTCCAGTCCGCCGAGCTTCTCGCTGATGCCGACGAACTTGATCGGTGCGCCGGTGATCGCCTTGACCGACAGCGCGGCGCCCCCGCGCGAATCGCCGTCGAGCTTGGTCAGCACGACGCCGGTGAGCGGCAAGGCCTCGTGGAAGGCCTTGGCCGTGTTGACGGCGTCCTGGCCCTGCATCGCGTCGACGACGAACAGGGTCTCGGCCGGCTGCAGCTGGCGGTGCAGTTCGGCGATCTCGGCCATCATCTGTTCGTCGATCGCCAGGCGGCCGGCGGTGTCGACCAGCAGGACGTCGTGGTAGTGCGTCCGTGCCCACTGCAACGCCGCGGCCGCGATGTCGGCAGGCTTCTGGTCGGGGGTGGACGGGAAGAAGTCGGCGCCGGCCTGTTCGCTGACGGTGCGCAACTGCTCGATGGCGGCCGGCCGGTAGACGTCGCAGGACACCGTGAGCACTTTCTTCTTCCGGTTCTCCCGGAGCCATTTGGCGAGCTTGCCGACCGTCGTGGTCTTGCCGGCCCCCTGCAGGCCGGCCATCAGTACGACCGCCGGCGGGCGGACCGACAGATCCAGTTCGGCACTCTGGCCGCCCATGGTGGCGGCCAGCTCGCGATTGACGACGCCGACCAGCGCCTGGCCCGGGGTGAGGCTGCCGAGCACCTCCTGGCCCATGGCCTTCTCGCGGATGCGGGCGATCAGGTCGCGCACGACCGGCAGCGCGACGTCGGCTTCGAGCAGGGCGACGCGAATCTCGCGCAGCATTTCCTGCGTGTTCGCCTCGGTGAGGCGCGCTTCGCCGCGCAGCGTCTTGACGACCCTGGTCAGTCGTTGCGACAGGTTTTCGAGCATGGCCTTGGAGTAAACTGGATCCGTGTCGATTCTACTGTTTATCGTGCTCGTCCTGCCGGCCCTGCTGTACCTGGCGGCATGGCGCGTGTCGAGCGCGCCCGGCCCGGCCGGCGAGCGTCGCGGCGGGGTCATCCTGCTCTCGCTCGGATTGCTTGCGCATGCCGTGGCGCTGTATCACGAAGTCCTCGGCAGCGGCTGGCGCTTCGGTTTCGCGCCCATCCTGTCGGCCACGCTGTGGATCGGCCTCGTGATTCTCTGGTTCGAGGGCCTGCAGGTGCGCCTGCAGCCGCTGCGTCGGCTGGTCCTGCCGGTGGCCGCGGTTGCTGCCGTGCTGCCGCTGCTGTTCCCGGGAGCCGACATCAGCGCGCAGGCCTCGCTGCCGCTGTTCGTGCCGCACCTGCTGGTCGGCACGCTCGCCTACGGCGTGCTCGCGCTCGCCGCCCTGCACGCGATCCTGATGATCGCCACCGAGCGGGCCCTGCACGGCGGGGCAGCGCCGCTGCCGGACAGCGCGATCGGGCGTTTCCTCGAAGAGCTGCCGCCGCTGCTCGTGCTCGAGCGCATCCTGTTCCGCTTCATCACGGTCGGTTTCGCACTGCTGACACTGACCGCACTCAGCGGAGTGCTGTTTTCCGAGGAAGTCTTCGGCCGCCCCTTCGTGGCCGATCACAAGTCGGTCTTCTCGCTGATCGCCTGGGCAGTGTTCGGGGTGCTGCTGATCGGCCGCCGGCTGCGTGGCTGGCGCGGTCGCACGGCGCTGCGCCTGACGCTGGCCGGTTTCGGGCTGCTGCTGCTGGCCTATGTGGGCAGCCGCTTCGTGCTCGAGGTCGTGCTGGGGCGAAGCTGAACGCGTGGACCGGAGCGTCTGAGGCGATATGGGCAAGCTGCTGTTCTGGGTGGTCCTGCTGGCGATCGGGTGGGCGGGCTGGTCACTGTTCCAGCTGTCGCAGCGCAAGAACGAGCAGAGTCGCCGCAGCGCCTCCAATCCGCAGCCGCAGCGCATCGTGGCCTGTGTGCACTGCGGTGTGCACCTGCCGGTGTCCGAAGCGCTGAAGCAACGCGGAGACTGGTACTGCAGCCGCGAGCATCTCGAAGCGGGCCGTGACGGCTGACCCGGTGCTCGCTGGCGGCGCGCTGCCGGCGCCGTCCCCCGATACCCAATGGTTGTCGCTGCGCCGGATGGCGGTCAGCCGGCTGGTCGTCGCCCTGGCCCTGGCGCTGATGGCCGGCGCATCGCAGACCAACCAGAGCTGGCTGACCGATGCCCGGCTGTTCGGCTGGACGGCAGCTCTCTACCTGGTCGCGGCGATCGTCCACCTGGGGTCGGTCGGGTGGCTGCGCCCGCGTGTGCACCCGCTGCTCGCCATTCATGTCGCGACCGACCTGTTTGCGCTCACGCTGATGCTGCATTCGGCCGGCGGGTTGCGGGCCGTGTTCGGCATCCTGATCATCACGGCCGTGACCCTGGCGGCGGTCCTGTCGACGCGACTGATGGCCGCTTCGTTTGCCGCTGCCGCGTCGCTGCTGCTGCTCGGCGAGGCGATGCTGAGCTGGCTCGAAGCCGGTGGCGGGCAGGCCGGCCTGCCGATGACGGCCGGGCTGACCGGTGCAGCCTGCTTCGTGACCGCGTTGCTGGTCAACTGGCTGGCGAGGCAGCTCGAACGCCAGGAGGCGATCGCCCGCGAGCGTGGCGAGCATCTTCGCAACCAGTTCGCGGTGACGCGGCAGGTGGTTGCCGGGCTCGAACAGGGGGTGCTCGTGCTGTCGCCCGCAGGCCGGATCCGGGTGATCAACCGGGCCGCCCGCGAGCTGCTCGGCCTGGAGGCCGGGGCCGACCACATGGCGCTGGCGATCGACGGTGACGCCGATCTGCCGGCGCTTGCCCAGGCTCAGGCCGGCCTGGGGGCGCGGGCGATGCTGCGTGCCTTCGAGGCCTGGCGCGACGCCGGGGCGCGCGGCGGCGAGCGCTGCGAGCTGCTGCTGCCGGGCGTCGTGCCGACCCGGGTGTCGCTGCGCTTCGTGTCGGCGCCGGGTCGCGACACCCTGGTGACGATCGAGGATCTGCGCCAGGCCGAGGCCCAGGCCCAGCAACTGAAGCTGGCCTCGATGGGCCGGCTGTCGGCGTCCATCGCCCACGAGATCCGCAACCCGCTCGGTGCGATCCGCCATGCCAACGCGCTGCTCGGCGAACAGCTGCGCGAGCCGGCGCAGCAGCGGCTGTCGGGCATCATCGAAGCCAATACGCTGCGCATCGACCGCGTGGTGGCTGACGTGCTGTCGCTGGCGCGGCGCGAGTCGCCGAATGACGAGGCGGTCGATGCCGGCGCTTTCCTGCCGGCCTTCATCGACGAATTCGTCGTGCAGACCGGGGCCGCGCCGGGTCGCGTCGTTGCGTCGGTCGAGACCGACCGGCTGCTGCACTTCGATTCCAGTCATCTGCAACGGGTGCTGGTCAACCTGGTCGCCAACGCCCTGCGCTACGCCTCCGGGCAGCCGGCCGCGGTGAAGATCAGCTGGCGGGCGCTGGCAGCGGATCGACTAGAATTGCGGATATCCGACGACGGTCCAGGGCTGTCCCCCGAAATGCAGCAGCAGGCATTCGAACCGTTCTCCACGACCGAGGCGCGCGGCACCGGTCTCGGTCTGTTCCTGTCGCGTGAGCTGTGCGCCGCCAATGGTGCCGCGATCCGCTACGAGCCCCCGACCGCCGGCCGGCCCGGGGCTTTCGTCATCGAGCCCGCTGCCGGCGGCGGCTGAACGAGGCAGCATGACGCTTTCGTCCGATCCCGAGATTCCCCACCCGTCGCCCCAGGCGTCACCGTCGCGGCGCGTGCCGCGTGTGCTGATCGTCGACGACGAGGCCGACCTGCGCGAGCTGCTCGAACTGACGCTCATCGGCATGGGCTTCGACGTCGATTGTGCGGCCGACGTGAAGACCGCCCTGGGGCTGATCGAGGCCAACACCTATTCGCTGTGCCTGACCGATATGCGCCTGCCCGACGGCGACGGCCTGCAACTGGTGGCGGCGATCTCGAACCGCGAGCCGCATTTTCCGGTGGCGGTCATCACCGCCTACGGCAGTGCCGAGAATGCGGTGGCCGCCCTGAAGGCCGGTGCCTTCGACTATCTGGCCAAGCCGGTGGCGCTCGATGCGCTGCGCGCTCTCGTGCGCTCGGCGATCGCCGACGGCCAGAGTGCCGACGGCGGCAGCGCGCCGGACGGGGTCGCACGGGGCGACGGCCGCCGCCTGATCGGCAGCTCGCCGGCGATGGCCGAAGTGCGCAGCCAGATCCTGCGGCTGGCCCGCAGCATGGCGCCGGTGGCGATCACCGGTGAATCGGGAACCGGCAAGGAGCTGGCGGCGCGGATGATCCATGCGTCGGGGCCGCGTGCGGCCGGCCCCTTCATTGCGGTCAACTGCGGCGCGATTCCCGAGACGCTGATGGAGGCCGAATTCTTCGGCCATCGCAAAGGGGCTTTCACCGGTGCCGACCACGAGCGCGACGGTTTCTTCCAGGCTGCCCGCGCCGGCACCCTGTTCCTCGACGAAGTGGCCGACCTGCCGTTCGCGATGCAGGTGAAGCTGTTGCGGGCGATCCAGGAAAAGCGCGTGCGCAAGGTCGGTGGCACGGTCGAGGAGCCGGTCGATGTGCGGATCGTCAGTGCCACCCACCAGGATCTGGCCCAGTGCGTCGAGGCCGGCCGCTTCCGGTCGGACCTTTACTACCGTCTCAACGTGATCGGCCTGCGGCTGCCGCCGCTGCGCGAGCGCACCGAGGACATTCCGGAGCTGGCGGCTGCGATCCTCGACGGCCTGGCGCGTCGGGCCGGCATGTTGCCGGTGCCCAGGCTGTCGCCGGCGGCCACCCGCTACCTGTCCGGCTACGCGTTTCCGGGCAATGTGCGCGAGCTCGAGAACCTGCTCGAACGCGCGCTGGCATTTTCCAACGGCGAGTCGGTCGGGATCGAGGATCTCGGCCTGCAACCTTCGCTCAGCATGCTGGCCGAAAGCGAGCGGGCTGGCGACCCTGCGCCGGCCGGGTCGGTTGCCGGCGAGGGCCGCGGCGGCGCAGCGGGCGCTGCGCCGGAGGCGGCGCCCGAGCGCCGGCCGGTGCGCATTTCGGAAGAGGGCATTCCCGATTCGCTGCCCGACTATCTCGACCAGATCGAGCGAGAGGCCATCCTGCGTGCGCTCGAAAAGACCCGCCACAACCGGACGGCCGCGGCCAGGCTGCTGGGCATCACGTTTCGTGCGCTGCGCTACCGGATGCAGCGCCTCGGCCTGAACTGAGCGCTCCGGAGGCCGCGTCATGCGCCGCCGCAAGACGGGCCAGTCGGGCGAGTTGCCCGGGCCGGGGCGACCGGTGATGAGCGACTGGCAGCAGGGCTGGCTGCGGCGGGCACAGGCCCGGCCTTCTCCGAATCACGACCGGCGTCCGGACGGCATGGCGGTCGAGCTGCTGGTCGTCCACTACATCAGCCTGCCGCCGGGGCGGTTCCGGGGGGATGCGGTCGAGCGACTGTTCACCAACCGGCTCGATCCGCAGGCGCATCCCGCCTTCGAGCCATTGCGCGCGCTGCGCGTTTCGGCGCATTTCCTGATCCGTCGTGATGGTCGACTGTTGCAATTCGTCGACGCCGACCTGCGCGCCTGGCATGCCGGCGAGTCGCGCTTCCTGGGGCGCGAACGCTGCAACGACTTCTCGATCGGCGTCGAGCTCGAAGGTGACGGGCGCCACCGTTTCACGGCAAGCCAGTACCGCGAGTTGCGCGATCTGGTGGCGCGTCTGCGGCAACGCTATCCGCTCAGGTGGGTGGCCGGCCACAGCGATATCGCCCCGTTGCGCAAGGACGATCCGGGGCCTTTCTTCGACTGGCGCAGGCTCACCTGTTCGCGCGAGGCGCGTGGCCTGATCGAGCCGCAGGCAGCCGCCAGAGGCTTGCCCGGCCAATAAAAGAGCCACTACAATTAGCGCCGTGCCGGCTTGCAGACACCATATGTAGTGTCGACTGTACGAATCTCCCGGCGCCGCCTGTTCGTCTGATTCATTGCCGCCTGCCTCGTCGCAGCGGTTTTTTTCCGTCTTTTCCGCGGAGGTTTCGCATGCAAAGGGTTGCCGAAAAGGTCGCCGAGAAGGTCACCGGACATTCGCCCTCGGCCCAGGGCCATCCTCATTTTTCCAGCGCCGGCGAAGCCGGCCGGTACCCGGCCCACGGCGATGCCTGGGCCGATTTCAAGGTGATCCGTCGCAACGGTTCGGTGGTCGGTTTCGAGCCGTCGAAGATCTCGATTGCCGTGACCAAGGCGTTCCTCGCGGTCAGCGGCGGCCACGGCGCGGCGTCGGCGCGCATCCGCGAGCTGGTCGAGCGGATCACGGCCAGCGTCGTGGCTGCGCTCACGCGCGGCAAGGCAGGCGGGGCGACCTTCCACATCGAAGACATCCAGGATCACGTCGAGCTGGCGCTGATGCGCTCGGGCGAACACGAGGTGGCGCGCGCCTACGTGCTGTACCGCGAGCGCCGCGCCCAGGAACGGGCAGCACGGGCGAAGGCAGAGCAGGCCGCGCAGCCGGTGCTGAACGTCGTCGATGGCGAGCGGCGCGTACCGCTCGACACCGCGGCGCTGACTGCGTTGATCGAGTCGGCCTGCCAGGGGTTGGGCGACATCGTCGAGCCGGCCGGGATCGTGACCGAGACGGTGCGCAACCTGTATGACGGCGTGCCGCTCGACGAGGTGTACAAGTCGGCGATCCTGTCGGCGCGCGCCCGGATCGAGAAGGATCCGGCCTACAGCCAGGTCACCGCGCGGCTGCTGCTGCACACGGTACGCCGCGAAGTGCTTGGCGAGGAGGTGCCGCAGGCTGCGATGGCGAGCCGTTACGCCGAGTACTTTCCCGCCTTCGTGCGCCGCGGTGTCGAGGCCGGTCTGCTCGACGAGACGCTGCTGCAGTTCGATCTGCAGCGGCTCGGCGCAGCGCTCGACTCCGGGCGCGATCTGCAGTTCGGCTATCTGGGCCTGCAGACCCTCTACGACCGCTATTTCCTGCACGTCGACGATCGGCGCATCGAGTTGCCGCAGGCCTTCTTCATGCGGGTCGCGATGGGCCTGGCACTGAACGAGATCGACCGCGAGGCGCGGGCCATCGAGTTCTACGAGTTGTTGTCGAAGTTCGATTTCATGAGCTCGACGCCCACGCTGTTCAACTCCGGCACGCGGCGTTCGCAGCTGTCCTCGTGCTACCTGACCACGGTGTCCGACGACCTTGACGGCATCTACGAAGCCATCAAGGAGAACGCGCTGCTGGCCAAGTTCGCCGGCGGCCTGGGCAACGACTGGACGCCGGTGCGCGCGCTCGGCTCCCACATCAAGGGCACGAACGGCAAGAGCCAGGGCGTGGTGCCCTTCCTGAAGGTCGTCAACGATACGGCGGTGGCGGTCAACCAGGGGGGCAAGCGCAAGGGCGCGGTCTGTGCCTACCTCGAGACCTGGCATCTCGACATCGAGGAGTTCGTCGAGCTGCGCAAGAACACCGGCGACGACCGCCGGCGCACGCACGACATGAACACCGCCAACTGGGTGCCCGACCTGTTCATGAAGCGCGTGGCCGAGAACGGCGAATGGACGCTGTTCTCGCCGTCCGACTGCCCCGACCTGCACGAACTCTACGGCAAGGCCTTCGAGGAGGCCTACCTGCGCTATGAGGCCCGAGCCGACAGTGGCGAGCTGAAGCTGTTCCGCCGGATCCCGGCCGTCCAGCTGTGGCGCAAGATGCTGTCGATGCTGTTCGAGACCGGCCATCCGTGGATCACCTTCAAGGATCCGTGCAACATCCGCTCGCCGCAGCAGCATGTCGGGGTCGTGCACAGCTCCAACCTGTGCACCGAGATCACGCTGAACACCAGCGACAGCGAGATCGCGGTCTGCAACCTGGGTTCGGTGAACCTGCTTGCCCACATGGTCGAGCGTGACGGCGTCTGGCAGCTCGATCACGACAAGCTGCAACGCACGGTGCGCACCGCGATGCGCATGCTCGACAACGTCATCGACATCAACTACTACGCGGTCGGCAAGGCGCGCAATTCGAACCTGCGCCATCGACCGGTGGGCATGGGCATCATGGGTTTCCAGGACTGCCTGCACCGGATGCGCACGCCCTACGCGAGCGCCGAAGCGGTCGAGTTCGCCGACCGTTCGATGGAGGCCGTCTGCTATCACGCCTACCTGGCGTCGACCGAGCTGGCCGAGGAGCGCGGCCGCTATCCGAGCTTCCGGGGTTCGCTGTGGGATCAGGGCGTCTTGCCGCAGGACACGCTGAGGCTGCTTGCCGAGCAGCGCGGCGGCTACGTCGAGGTGGACACCTCGGCAAGCCTCGATTGGGACGCGCTGCGCGAGCGCATCCGCGTGCACGGCATGCGCAATTCGAACTGCATCGCGATCGCGCCGACCGCCACGATCTCGAACATCATCGGCGTGTCGGCCTGCATCGAACCCACCTTCCAGAATCTCTACGTGAAGTCGAACCTGTCGGGCGAGTTCACGGTGGTCAACGATTCGCTGGTGCGCGACCTGAAGCAACTCGGCCTGTGGGACGAGGTGATGCTCGCCGACCTGAAGTTCTTCGATGGTTCGCTGTCCCGGATCGACCGGATTCCCGCCGGGCTGCGCGCCATCTACGCGACCGCGTTCGAAGTCGATCCGTCGTGGCTGGTCGAGTGCGCATCGCGGCGGCAGAAGTGGATCGACCAGGCGCAGTCGCTGAACATCTACATGGCCGGCGCCTCCGGCAAGAAGCTGCACGATACCTACATGCTCGCCTGGCAGCGTGGCCTGAAGACCACCTACTACCTGCGCACGCTCGGCGCGACCACCGCCGAGAAGTCGACGACCGACAAGATCGGCCAGCTCAATGCGGTGGCCAGCGATGGTGGCATGACGGCGGGTTTCAGCTACACGGCGCCGGGCAGCGTGAGCGCGCCGGCGCTTGCCGACGAACCGATCGCGCCGAAGTTCTGCGCGATCGACGACCCGGAGTGTGAAGCCTGCCAGTGAACGAAGGCCCACGCCGGACCGAAGCGGTGCGGCGCGGGCCTTCGTATCTGTTGCGCCGACGGCCACTTTGCCGTCTATCGGTACATCGGGCCGTGCAAATGGATTGCACGGCCCCTGCACGCGCCGTAAGATTTCCGTTGTTCACGCAAGGCGGAATCTCGCGGCATTACACGAATCAGAATCGACGTATTGAAGCGAGGCCTCAGATGCTTTCCTGGAACGATCCAGTCAGTGCCCATCCCGATCATCCGGCTGCGTCCCGAACCCCGATGCCGGCCCTGCAGCCGGTGAACCCGTCAAGCGTTCCGTCCCCGTCCGATCCGGCGCGTGCCGTGCACAGCGGCTCGATGGCCGCGCAAAGCCAGCGACGGGTGCGCGTCGAAGACAAGCGCATCATCAACGGCGCGTCCGACGTCAACCAGCTGGTGCCGTTCAAGTACAAGTGGGCCTGGGACAAGTACCTGGCTACCTGCGCCAATCACTGGATGCCGCAGGAAATCAACATGAGCCGCGACATCGCCCTGTGGAAGGATCCGAACGGCCTCACCGAAGACGAACGCCGGCTGGTCAAGCGCAACCTGGGTTTCTTCGTCACGGCCGATTCGCTGGCGGCGAACAACATCGTGCTGGGCACCTATCGTCACATCACGGCGCCCGAGTGCCGGCAGTTCCTGCTGCGCCAGGCTTTCGAGGAAGCGATCCACACGCACGCCTACCAGTACATCGTCGAGTCGCTCGGGCTCGAGGAAGGCGAGATCTTCAACGCCTATCACGAGATCAAGTCGATCCGCGACAAGGACGAGTTCCTGATTCCGTTCATCGATACGTTGACCAATCCGGACTTCGTCACCGGCACGCTCGAGAACGACCAGAAGCTGCTGAGGTCGCTGATCGTCTTCGCCTGCCTGATGGAAGGCCTGTTCTTCTACGTCGGCTTCGTGCAGATCCTTGCGCTCGGCCGGCAGAACAAGATGACTGGCGCTGCCGAGCAGTATCAGTACATCCTTCGCGACGAGTCGATGCACTGCAACTTCGGCATCGACCTGATCAACCAGATCAAGCTCGAGAACCCGCAGCTGTGGACCCGGGAGTTCCGCGACGAACTGCGCGGGCTGTTCGTGCGCGCCGTCGAGCTCGAGTATGCATACGCCGAGGACACCATGCCGCGTGGCGTGCTGGGTCTGAACGCATCGATGTTCAAGGCCTATCTGCGTTTCATCGCGAACCGCAGGGCGCAGCAGATCGGCCTGGACCCGATGTTCCAACAGGATGAGAATCCGTTTCCGTGGATGAGCGAGATGATCGACCTGAAGAAGGAGCGGAACTTCTTCGAAACCCGCGTCATCGAGTATCAGACCGGGGGCGCCTTGAGCTGGGATTGATGATGGTATTTCCCTGGGCATCTCGGAGTGCCGGCTGCCAGTACAGGATTTGCATCGGGATTGTTCGGAACAGATCGATGGGAGGCGGTGCTGGATCGGTGCCTTCCTCATGCCGTATTCATTAGCGCAGGAACCCGCATGCCGGACCGGCTCGCACCTGCGCCGATGAATGGCCCGCGTCACCGTCTGCCTTCGGGTATCCGGCCGCGGGTTTTCCTTATCGCACTGCCCACACAAGGAGAATCGTGATGGCAACCGCCAAGAAGCCCGCGAAGAAAGCCGCGGCCAAGAAGCCGGCGGCCGGCAAGGCCGCCAAGACACCTGCCGTGAAGAAGGCGGCGGCCGTCGCCGTCAAGCCGGCTGCCAGGTCGTCGGCCGCCGGGAAACCGGCAGCCGCGAAGACTGCGGCGAAGAAGGCCACGGTCGCGAAACCGGCAGCGAAGAAAGTCGCCGCGAAGAAGGTCACGGCTGCGAAGCCGGCAGCGAAGAAAGTTGCGGCGAAGAAGGCTGCCGCGAAGAAGCCGGCAGCCGTGAAGACTGCGGCGAAGAAGGCCGCGGCCTCGAAACCGGCAGCGAAGAAGGTCGCCGCCAAGAGCGTTTCGGCCAAGAAGCCTGTCGCCGCCAAGGCCGCCGCGAAGAAGGCGGTTGCCAGCAAAGCCGCGCCGAAGAAGGCGGCGGCGAAGAAGGTGACGGCCAGGAAGGCAGCAGTGAAGAAGGCGGTTGCCAAGGTCACCAGGAAGCTCGAGGCCAAGAAGCTCGCTGCCAAGAAGACGATCGCCAAGGCGGTCAAGGCGGTGAAGAAGGCGGTCGAGAAGCCGGCAGCGAAGACGGCCGCTGCGAACAAGGCCGCGCCGAAGAAGACGGCCGCCAGGAAGCCGGCGACCAAGCAGGCAGCGGTCAAGCAGGCAGCGGTCAAGCAGGCAGCGGTCAAGCAGGCAGCGGTCAAGCAGGCGCCCGCCAAGGCGCCCCGGAAGGCTGCGAAGAAAGCCGCCAACCCGGTCGCCGCCTGGCCTTTTCCAACCGGCAATCGTCCCTGAGCGGCCGCGGTCGCGGGAGTCCCGGGCGGCTTGCGCCGCTGGATTCCCGAGCCCGGCGGCCGCCGGTCGCCCATCGCCGATCCGTTCGTGATCGGTGACCGGCTTTGTGCGAGAATCGGCGGCCATCCGGATCGGACACGCCATGCATCAAGCCATCTGGCTGCTGGTCGAGACACTCAGCAGCCTGCTCGCGACAGCCTGCCTGCTGCGCGCCTACATGAATCGAATCGGCCTGGGGGCGCGCAACCCGATCGGGCAGTTCATCCTGGCCATCACCGACTGGCTCGTGCAGCCGATCCGCCGGCTGCTGCCGGCGAGGGGTCGCATCGATTGGGCCAGCATCGCAGCCGGCTTCATCATTGCGCTGCTCCTCGCGCTGCTGTTCCTGGTGCTGTTCGCCGGTGGCCGGATGTCCCCGGTGGCCGTCGTGCTGCTGGCCGTGTTCTGGCTGATCAAATGGTCGCTGTGGCTGCTGATGGCGCTGGTGATCATTCAGGCCGTGCTGTCCTGGGTCAACCCCCATGCACCGATCGCGCCGGCGATCGCCGCGCTCACCCATCCCTTCCTGGCGCCGATCCGGCGCATCGTGCCGCTGATCGGCGGCGTCGACCTTTCGCCCCTGGTGCTGATCCTGCTGGTCCAGTTCGTGCTGACTGCGCTGCAGTCCCTGCTGCCGGGGTTGCGCGCTTTTGCGGCCTGATGTCGCTTTGCGTTCGAACGTCCGGGGCGGGCCAAGGTGCGGGGGCTGGGCGGGGGCCGGCGCCGGGTGCTTGCCCCTGCTGGCGCAGGGGTTCCCTGTGGTGCTCGCGCTCGTGGCCTGCCGCCGAAACTCGCTTCGCTCCCGCCGCTTTGCGGCGCTCGCTG
>JBAYOD010000090.1:0-12203 GCA_041678445.1 Burkholderiaceae bacterium
ACATGGTCAACCACGAGACCAACGAGCTGTTCTTCGACAACCTGGAGATTCCGGCCGAGAACCTGATCGGCGAAGAAGGCAAGGGCTTTCGCTACATCCTCGACGGGCTCAACGCCGAGCGCACGCTGATCGCGGCCGAATGCATCGGCGACGGCTACTGGTTCGTCGACAAGGTGTCGAAGTACGCCAGCGAGCGCATCGTGTTCGGCCGCCCGATCGGACAGAACCAGGGCGTGCAGTTCCCGATCGCCGAGGCCTACATCGAGGTCGAGGCTGCCAACCTGATGCGCTGGAAAGCCTGCCAGCTGTTCGACGCCCACCAACCCTGCGGGGCCGAGGCCAACATGGCCAAGTACCTGGCCGCCAAGGCCTCGTGGGAGGCGGCCAACGCCTGCATCCAGTTCCACGGCGGCTTCGGCTTCGCCTGCGAATACGATGTCGAGCGCAAGTTCCGCGAGACCAGGCTCTACCAGGTGGCGCCGATCTCGACCAACCTGATCCTCAGCTACGTCGCCGAGCACGTGCTGGGCATGCCGAGGTCGTTCTGATGGCACGCCCGCTGGAAGGCATCGTCGTGGTTGCGCTCGAGCATGCGATCGCGGGGCCGTTCTGCACGCGCCAGCTCGCCGACCTGGGTGCGCGCGTCATCAAGATCGAGCGCCCCGGCGTGGGGGACTTCGCCCGTGCCTACGACCAGCGGGTACGCGGCCTGTCCTCGCATTTCGTCTGGACCAACCGGTCCAAGGAGAGTCTGGCGCTCGACCTCAAGCATCCGGAGGCCGGCGACGTGCTGGCCCGGCTGCTCGAACGCTGCGACGTGCTGGTGCAGAACCTCGCGCCAGGCGCGGCGGCCCGCATGGGCCTGTCCTTCGAAGCCCTGCACCCGCGCTACCCGAAGCTGATCGTCTGCGACATCTCCGGCTATGGCGCCGATGGCCCCTATCGCGACAAGAAGGCCTACGACCTGCTGATCCAGAGCGAATCGGGCTTCGTGTCGGTCACCGGCCTGCCCGACGAGCCGGCCAAGGCCGGCTGCTCGGTGGCCGACATCGCAGCCGGCATGTACGCCTACAGCAACGTGCTGGCCGCCCTGATCGAGCGCGGCCGCACCGGCCTGGGCCGGCGCATCGACGTCTCGATGCTCGAAGCCATGGCCGAGTGGATGGGCTTTCCGCTCTATTACGCCTATGACGGCGCCGAGCCGCCGCCGCGAGCCGGCGCCGCGCACGCCACGATCTACCCGTACGGCCCGTTCCCGACCGGCGACGGCAAGTCGGTGATGCTGGGCCTGCAGAACGAGCGCGAATGGCAGGTGTTCTGCGACAAGGTGCTCGGCCAGCCGGCGCTGGCCGCCGACCCGCGCTTCGACAGCAACGCCCGGCGCAATGCCGCCCGTGCCGAACTGCGCGCAATCATCGTCGCTGCCTTCGCCCCCCTCGACGCCGACCGGGTAACCGCGCGGCTCGAAGCCGCCGGCATCGCCAATGCCCGGGTCAACACGATGGCCGACGTCTGGGCCCACCCGCAACTGGCGGCACGCGACCGCTGGGTCGACGTCGGTTCGCCGGCCGGCCCGATCCGGGCCCTGCTGCCGCCCGGCGTCAGTATTGCCGACGAACCACGCATGGATCCGGTGCCGGCGCTAGGCGCCGACACCGACGCGATCCTCGCCGAACTCGGCTACGGCGCCGAGGCGATCACGCGGCTGCGGCAGGCCGAGGCGATCTGACGTGCGCCCCGGGGTGATCTGACAGAAGCAGTATCATAGAAGGTTTCCGTCGACCTCAGCGGCTACCAAAATGAGCACCCCGCAGGCCCGCCTGTCCGTCTCCAAGGACAGGCTCAAGTTCGTTCTTTTCGAAGGCATCCATCCGTCGGCCGTCGAGGCCTTGCGACACGATGGCTATACCAACATCGAGACGCACGCCAAGGCGCTGTCGGGCGCCGAGCTGCAGGCCGCGATCGCGGGCGCGCATTTCGTCGGGATCCGCTCGCGCACGCAGCTGACCGAGGAAGTCCTCGCGCAGGCCCCCAAGCTCAGCGCGATCGGCTGCTTCTGCATCGGCACCAACCAGGTCGATCTCGAGGCCGCCGCCCGACGCGGCGTGCCGGTGTTCAACGCGCCATTCTCGAACACCCGCAGCGTGGCCGAACTGGTGCTCGGCGAGATCATCATGCTGATGCGCGGCATTCCGGCCAAGAACGCCGCCCAGCACCGCGGCCTCTGGGACAAGAGCGCCACCGGCTCGTACGAGGTGCGCGGCAAGACGCTGGGCATCATCGGCTATGGCCACATCGGCACCCAGATCGGCATCCTCGCCGAGATGCTCGGCATGCACGTGCAGTTCAACGACATCGAGAAGAAGCTGCCGCTGGGCAATGCCCGCCAGGCCGCCTCGCTCGATGCGCTGCTGGCCACCTCCGACGTCGTCACGCTGCACGTGCCCGAGACCGCGGCCACCCGCAAGATGATCGGCGCCGCCCAGCTCGCGCACATGAAACGCGGCAGCCTGCTCGTCAACGCCTCGCGCGGCACGGTGGTCGACATCGACGCGCTGGCCGACGCGCTCGATGGCGGCCATCTCGCTGGCGCCGCCATCGACGTGTTCCCGACCGAGCCGCGCGGCAACGACGCACGCTTCGAATCGCCGCTGGTGCGCTTCGACAACGTCATCCTGACGCCGCACATCGGCGGCTCGACCGCCGAGGCCCAGGCCAACATCGGCGGCGAAGTCGCCGAGAAGCTGATCCGCTACAGCAACAACGGCTCGACCGTGTCGGCAGTCAACTTCCCCGAAGTGGCGCTGCCCGAGCACACCGGCAAGAGCCGGCTGCTGCACATCCACCGCAACGTGCCGGGCATCATCGCGAACATCAACAAACGCTTCTCGGGCGCCGGCGTCAACATTTCAGCCCAGTACCTGCAGACCAATCCGCAGGTCGGCTATGTGGTGATCGACATCGACGGCGATGCCAGCCAGGTCGCCCTCGACGAACTGCACCAGATCGAAGGCACGATCCGCTGCCGGATCCTGTATTGAGCCCGGCGCTTGCCACGCTGGCCGGCACACTGGCCGTCCAGACCGTGGCAACCCTGGTTCTGACGGCACCGTCGGTGCTGGCCCCGGCAGTTGCCCCCACGCTGGGTTTCGCGGTCGACCGGGTCGGCCTGTTCGTCGGTCTGGCCTATCTGGTCGCAATGCTCTCGGGGCTGGTCAGCGGCCGCTGGGTGGCGCGGATCGGCGCCGTCGGCCTGTCGCAGGTCTCGATGCTGGCCTGCGCACTGAGCGCTGTCGCCATCTCGGCCGGTCACCCGCTGAGCCTGCTGTTCGCCGCGCTGGCGCTCGGCCTGGGCTACGGCGTGATCAACCCGGCCACCACCACGCTGCTGGCCCAGCATTCGCCGGCCGACAAACGCGGCCTGTTCTTTTCGATCAAGCAGACCGGCGTACCGCTGGGCGTGGCCGCCGCAGCCCTGTCGATGCCCGCCGGCCTGGCCCTGATCGGCTGGCAGGCCTCGTTGGGGGTGGCTGCCGCCCTGTGCGTCGCGCTGGCGCTGGCGCTGCAGCCGCTGGCCCGCATGCTCGCGCCCTTCCGGGCCGCCCGCGTGCAGGCTCGCGAGGCAGTGGGCGAGGGAGCGCCGCGCGGTCCGTGGTACAGCGGGCTGGCTGTCGTCATGCGCGACCCGTCGCTGCGCCGGCTCAGCCTAGCCTCGTTCAGCTTCGCGTTCACGCAGCTGTGCTTCACCACTTTCCTGGTGTCCTACCTGAAGCTCGAACTCGGCCAGTCGCTGGCCACTGCCGCGGCCGTGCTGGCCGGCTCGCAGGTCATCAGCACCGGCGCGCGGATCGGCTGGGGCCATGTCGCCGATCGCTGGGTCGCCCCCGGCCGGCTGCTCGGCGGCCTGGGCGTGACCATGGGGCTGGCCTGCATCGGACTGGGGCTGATCGGCGAATCGGCCGGCACCGCGGTGGTGATCGTCGCCGCCATCGTCTGCGCCGCCACCGTCATGGGCTGGAACGGCGTGTACTTCGCCGAACTGGCCCGCCAGGCCGGCAACCGCGACATGGCCACCCTCGCCGGCGCCTCGCAGTTCATCACCTTCGCCGGCAGCATGGGCGGCCCGGTCGTCTTCGCCGAGGTCATCCGGCTCGGCGGCAGCTACGGCGGCGCCTACCTGGCGCTGGCGGCGCTGCCGATCATCTCGGGCCTGGCCATGCTGCGCCGGCCGGGTTCCGCCTCCGCCCGGCTGCAGTAAGGCCTACAGCAACGGAGCGAGCGCCCGCCTGAGCTCGGCCTCGTCGCGCGACGCGCGCCTGGCGTAGTCGCGCACCTGATCCTCGCCGACCGGACCGACGTTGAAATAGCTGGCCTGCGGATGCGACAGGTAGAAGCCGCTGACGCTGGCCGCCGGGCTCATCGCCATGCTGTCGGTCAGCGTGATGCCCAGCGACTCGCAGCGCAGCGCATCGAACATCGCCCGCTTGACGGTGTGCTCGGGGCAGGCCGGATAGCCGGGTGCCGGCCGGATCCCCTGATAGCGCTCGCGGATCAGGTCGTCGTTGGACAGCTGCTCGTCGGGCACATAGCCCCAGAGGTCGCGCCGCACGCGGGCATGCAGGCATTCGGCGAAGGCTTCGGCGAGCCGGTCGGCGATCGCCTTGAAGGTGATCGCCGAGTAGTCGTCGAGCGCGGCGACGAAGGCCTTCTCGCGGGCCTCGGCGCCGATGCCGGCGGTCACCGTGAAGATGCCGATCCAGTCGTCGATGCCCGACGGCTGACCATCGATCAGCCGGGGCGCGATGTAGTCGGCCAGGCACTTGTTGGCCACGCCCTCGCGCTTGGCCGTCTGCTGGCGCAGGTTGCGCCAGGTGAAGGCCACTTCGCTGCGGCGTTCGTCGGTGTACAGCTCGATGTCGTCGCCAACCGAACTGGCCGGCAGGAACATCACGACCCCGTTGGCCGTCAGCCAGCGCCCGGCCACGATGCGCTCCAGCATCGCCTTGCCGTCGGCGAACACCTTGCGGGCCGACTCGCCGACTACCGCATCGTCGAGAATGGCCGGGAAGCTGCCGGCCAGGTCCCAGGTCTGGAAGAACGGTCCCCAGTCGATGTAGCTGGCCAGTTCGGCGAGGTCGAAGTTGCGGAACTCGCGCCGGCCGATGAACTTGGGCTTCACCGGCACATAAGGCCCGCCGTCGGGTCCGCCATGCAGCCAGTCGACCGGCTCGCGGTTGGCGCGCGCAGCCTCCAGGCTGACCAGCTTCGGCCCCTTCTTGGCCGCGTGCTGGTCGCGCACCCGCTGGTAGTCGGCGGCCAGGCCGGCCAGCCACTGCTCGCGCTGCTCGGGCGAGGTCAGGTTCTGCGCCACCGGCACCGAGCGCGAGGCGTCGGGCACATAGACGACCGGGCCCGAGTACTGCGGCGCGATCTTGACCGCGGTGTGCACGCGCGAGGTGGTGGCGCCACCGATCAGCAGCGGTACGCCGCGATCGCGGAACCAGGGGTCGCGCTCCATCTCGCTGGCCACGTAGGCCATTTCCTCCAGCGACGGCGTGATCAGCCCCGACAGCCCGACCATGTCGGCGTTCTCCTCCTTGGCCTTGGCGAGGATCTCGGCACACGGGACCATCACGCCCATGTTGACCACGTCGAAGTTGTTGCACTGGAGTACGACCGAGACGATGTTCTTGCCGATATCGTGGACGTCGCCCTTGACCGTGGCCACCACCAGCCGGCCCTTGGACGCGACGTCGCCGCCGGCATCGGCAATACGCTTCTTCTCCTCCTCGATGAACGGGATCAGGTGGGCGACCGCATGCTTCATGACGCGCGCCGACTTGACCACCTGCGGCAGGAACATCTTGCCGGCGCCGAACAGGTCGCCGACGATGTTCATCCCGTCCATCAGCGGCCCCTCGATGACCTCGATCGGGCGACCGTCGCGCGCCGCGATCTGCTGGCGGGCCTCTTCGGTATCGTCGACGATGAAGGTGGTGATGCCATGCACCAGGGCATGGGCGAGCCGCTTCTCCACCGGCTCGGCACGCCAGGCGAGATCCTCTTCCTTCTTCTCGCCCCCGGCCTTGAGGGTCGCCGCGAACTCGATCATCCGTTCGGTCGCGCTCTTGTCCGCCTCGGCATCGAGCGCGGCCTGGGCGGCCTCGCGTGCGGCGGCATCGCCAGCTTCGGTCGCGGCGGCCAGCCGGGCCCGCTCGGCAGTCAGCGCCGGCTTGCGATCGAGGACGATGTCCTCGACGCGCTCGCGCAGCTCGGGGGCAATCTCATCGTAGACGCCGACCATCCCGGCATTGACGATGCCCATGCTCAGGCCGGCCTGGATCGCGTGATACAGGAACACCGTGTGGATTGCCTCACGCGCCGGGTCGTTGCCGCGGAAACTGAACGAAACGTTCGACACCCCGCCCGACACCCTGGCGTGGGGCAGGTTCGCGCGGATCCAGCGCACGGCCTCGATGAACTCGACCGCGTAGTGGTCATGCTCCTCGATGCCGGTGGCGATCGCGAAGATGTTCGGATCGAAGATGATGTCCTCGGCCGGCAGGCCGACCCGCTCGGTCAGGACCCGGTAGGCGCGCGCGCAGATCTCGGTCTTGCGCGCCAGGCTGTCGGCCTGGCCCTGCTCGTCGAAGGCCATCACGACCACGGCTGCGCCGTAGCGCCGGCACAGCGTTGCCTGGCGGATGAATTCGTCCTCGCCTTCCTTCAGCGAGATCGAGTTGACGATCGCCTTGCCCTGCACGCACTTCAGGCCCGCTTCGATGACGGTCCACTTCGAGCTGTCGATCATGATCGGCACGCGTGCGATATCGGGCTCGGAGGCGATCAGATTCAGGAAGCGGGTCATCGCGGCGACCGAATCGAGCATCGCCTCGTCCATGTTGATGTCGATGACCTGCGCGCCGTTCTCGACCTGCTGGCGGGCCACCGCCAGCGCCTCGTCGAACTTGCCCGCCAGGATCAGCCGGGCAAAGGCCTTCGAGCCGGTGACGTTGGTGCGCTCGCCGATGTTGACGAACAGCGACTGGTCATCGATGTTGCAGGCTTCGAGCCCGGCCAGCCGCAAGGCCGGCGGGCGCACCGGCACGCGCCGCGGCGCCAGGCCGTCGATGGCGGCGACGATCGCCGCGATGTGCTCGGGCGTGGTGCCGCAGCAGCCGCCGGCCACGTTGACGAAACCGGCCTGGGCGAACTCGCGCAACAGGCCTGCCGTGACCTCGGGCGTCTCGTCGAAACCGGTCTCCGACATCGGGTTGGGCAGGCCGGCATTCGGATACACGCACAGGAAGGTGTCGCACTTCTCCGAGAGCTCCTGCACGTAGGGGCGCATCAGCGCAGCGCCGAGCGCGCAGTTGAGCCCGACCGTCAGCGGCCGGATGTGGCGCAGCGAATTCCAGAAGGCTTCGACGGTCTGCCCCGACAGGATGCGCCCGGAGGCGTCGGTAACGGTGCCCGAGATCATCACCGGCAGCCGCGGCAGACCCTGCGCCTCGCGCTCGCTGAGGATCTCGTCGATCGCAAACACCGCAGCCTTGGCATTCAGGGTGTCGAAGATGGTCTCGACCAGCAGGATGTCGACGCCGCCCTCGATCAGCGCCTGGACCTGTTCGGCATACGCTTCGCGCAGTTCGTCGAAGCTGGTGTTGCGCGCCCCCGGATCGTTGACGTCGGGCGAGATCGAGGCCGTCTTCGGTTGCGGCCCGATCGCGCCGGCGACGAAGCGCGGCCGCTCGGGCGTGGCGTACGCGTCGCAGGCCGCCCGCGCCAGCTGCGCCGAGGCCAGGTTCATCTCGCGGGCCAGGTGGGCGAGCCGGTAGTCGCCCTGCGCGATCGCGCAGGCACCGAAGGTGTTGGTCTCGATGATGTCGGCGCCGGCGGCCAGGTACTGATCGTGGATCTCGCGGATCAGTTGCGGCCGGGTGATCGACAGCAGCTCGTTGTTGCCCTTGACGTCGTGCTCCAGATCCGCGAAGCGCTCACCGCGAAACGCCGCCTCATCCAGTCGATGACGCTGGATCATCGTGCCCATCGCCCCGTCGAGGATGAGGATCCGGCGTTCGAGGAGTTCGCGCAGCTGCGCTTCGATCGGTTTCATCACACTTCCTGTAAGTCAATGGGCCATTTTACCGACGGAGGCCGGTTTTACTGATCCCGGGCAAGGACTCTTCAGACACCGGACGTCATAGTGGCCGATATCCACCGGCGCCAGTGCCCTTCGGCCCTGTCCGCCCTCGACGACCGACCCGGGAGGAAACCGTCATGTCGATCGATCACCGCCGCAGGGCGCCGAAGCCGGGACGACGCGATTTTCTCGGCGATGCCGGCCGGCTCTCGGTGCTCGGTGCAGCAGCCGGCGCCACGCTGCTGGCCGCTCCCCGCCCCGCGCGCGCAGCGCTCGAGACCTCGGCCCGGATCGTGGTGGCCGGCAGCGGGCTGGGCGGCCTGGCCGTGGCCAGTCGCCTGGCGCGCGAACTCGACGGCGCGAGCATCACCGTCATCGACCGCAAGGAAGCCCACAACTACCAGCCCGGCTACACCCTGGTGGCCACCGGCATCTGGCCGGCCTCCAAGGTCAGCGACCGCAACGCCGACTTCATGCCGGCCGGCGTGCAGTGGGAGCGCGCCTTCGTGGCCGAGTTCGATCCGGTGGCCAATACCGTCACCACCGATACCGGCGCGAAGATCCGCTACGACTTCCTGGTCGTGGCCACCGGCCTGCAGCTCGACTACGGCCAGATCGAAGGCATGGACCCGGGCGCGATCGGCACCCGGGGCCTGGGCAGCGTCTACAACGGCCCGGACGCGGCCCTGGCCACCTGGCGCGCGATGGACGCCTTTCGCGCCCGCGGCGGCGAAGCGCTGATGACGCTGCCGGCTACGCCGCTCAAGTGCGCGGGCGCACCGCTGAAGATGACCTTCATGCTGGCCGACCGGCTGCGCCAGGCCGGCACGCTGGCCAGCTCCAAGGTCGCCTTCCACTCGGCGCTCGGCAACGTGTTCGGCGTCCCGGTGGTCAACGAAACCGTCCTGAACCGCTGGCAGGGTCTGGGCATCGACGTGAGCTTCAACAGCCGCCTCGCCGCGATCGACATCGGCGCACAGCGCGCCACCTTCGTCTCGCCCGAAGGCGAGCGCAGCGAGCACGACTACGACTTCATCCACGTCGTGCCACCGATGCGGGCACCCGATGCGATCGGACGCAGCGAGCTGGCCTGGCAGGACGGCGGCTTTGCCGCCGGCGGCTGGCTGGAGGTCGACAAGGACACGCTGCGTCACCGGCGCTTTCCGAACGTGTTCGGCATCGGCGACATCAACGGCACGCCCCGTGGCAAGACCGCGGCCACCGTCAAGAAGAGCGCGCCGATCGTGGCCGGCAACCTGGTCGACGTGATCGCCGGACGCGACCCGACACAAACCTTCGACGGCTACACTTCGTGCCCGCTGCTGCTGCGCGAGGGTTCGGCGCTGCTGATCGAGTTCGACTACGAGGGCCGGCTCACCCCGACGCTGCCGGGCGTCGACCCGCTGCAGGACAGCTGGTTCGCCTGGATCATGAAGACCACCCTGCTCAAGCCCGCCTACCTGGCGGTGCTCAAGGGCCGGGCCTGAGCCGCTGCAGAACCGGCCCGGTCCGGCCGGCGCGCCGCACGCCGCCCCCGTCGCACGGAGACTCCGATCATGTACGAAATCTGGCTGACCCTGAACATCCTGTTCGAACTGGCCCTTGCCAACGCCGGCCTGGTGATCGCCTGGCTGGCCGCCCTGATCGTGCTGACCCTGCTCGCCCTGCGCAGCGGCGCCTGGCGCCGCGGGCTGCCGGCAGCGATCCTGATCGGCGCGGTGGTCGCGGCGGTCGCCTTCGTCATGCTGCCCGGCCGCTCGGGCGCCTCGTTCGGCGAGTTGCGCTACTGGCTCGACTGGGCCAGCCTGGTGGGCTTCGCCGCCGGTTTCGGCGGCGCTGCGGCCCTGCTCGCCTGGCCGCTGGCGGCGCTGTTCCGTCGGCAACGAACCGCCCGACCCCTCTCACCATGAACTGATAACCTGTCGGTTTCCGCCTGCGTCCGGTTTCTGACCGCGGCCGGTTTCTGCCCGCATTTCGCAACGGAGCACCGATGGCTTTCGTCTTTCCCCCGCCGCCGCAAGCGGCCGTGCCGGTTGCCGGCAGCGACGAGCAGTTCCCGGTCAACCGGATCTACTGCGTCGGCCGCAACTATGTCGAGCACGCGATCGAGATGGGTTTCACCGGCCGCGAGGAACCGTTCTTCTTCATGAAGCCGGCCGACGCCCTGGTGGCCGTTCCCGAAGGCAGCGTCGGCGACGTCGCCTATCCGCCGGGCACCGAAGACCTGCACCACGAGATCGAACTGGTCGTCGCGATCGGCGAGGGCGGCCGCAACATCGCCGCCGCCGACGCCGGGCGCCACATCTACGGCTACGCGGTCGGGCTCGACCTCACCCGGCGCGACCTGCAAGGCGTCGCCAAGAAGCTGGGCCGGCCCTGGGAAATCGGCAAGGCCTTCGACCAGTCAGCCCCGATCGGCCCGATCCGCCGGGCGGAGGAGGGGGCCGGCAACAAGGGGGCCGGCAACAAGGGAGCCGGCAACCACGGCAGCCCGACCGGCACTGGCGACAACCGCCACGCCCCGATGGCTGCGGGCACCATTTCGCTGGCGGTCAACGGCGTGCAGCGCCAGGCCAGCGATGTCTCCAGGCTGATCTGGAACATCGGCGAGATCATCGAGCACCTGGCACGGTTCTGGACGCTCAGACCCGGTGACCTGATCTTCACCGGCACGCCCGAAGGCGTAGCCGCCGTCGTGCGGGGCGACCGGCTCGAAGGCCGGGTCGACGGGGTCGGCGAACTGAAGATCCGCCTGGTCTGAAAGCGCGGCGCCCGATCTCCTGGAGGGCGCCGGTTTCACCGAACGGGGAAGGCAGCGACCATGCGCACCTGGGTCCATCCAGTCCTGATCGGCTTCGGCGACTGCGATCCGGCCGGCATCGTCTTCTATCCGAACTTCTTCCGCTGGTTCGACGCCGCCACCCACGAAATGCTGCGCGACGCCGGTCAGACCCACGACGGCATGCAGCGCGAGCACGGCTGGATTCTCGGCCCGCTGGTCGACGCCGGAGCGAGCTTTCGCGCGCCCGCCCGCTACAATGAGCGGATCGAGATCCGGTCGCGCATCGAGTGCTGGAGCACGAAGACCTTCCGGATCGCGCACCATGCCATGCGCGGGCCGACCCTGCTCGCCGAGGGCTGGGAAGTACGCTTCATCGGCGCTCCCCATCCCGACGATCCGAAGCGTCTGCGCGCGCTGCCCATTCCGGCCTGGTTCCGTGCGCTGTTCGAGGCCACCGGGCCAGGCCGTACGGATGGCTCACAAACCGGCAACGAGGAAACATCATGACGCCAGGCATTGCAGCCCTGAATCCATCCGACCCGGCCCGGCGCAAGACCCTGAAGACCGGCGCGGCCCTGGCACTGGCCGCCTGCGGCGCACCGGCACTGGCCGCCCGGCAATGTCCGGCGCTGCTCGACCACAGCTTCAAGCGGCTGCAGGATGAAGTCCCGCAGACGCTGTGCCAGTACGCAGGCAAGGTGCTGCTGGTCGTCAACACCGCCAGTCGCTGCGGCTTCACGCCGCAGTACGAGGGCCTCGAAGCCCTGTACGGCAAGTACGCGGACCGCGGCCTCGTCGTGATGGGCTTTCCGTCGGACGACTTCCGCCAGGAAGCGCCCACCCGGGCCGAGATCGCCGCAGTCTGCTTCGATACCTACGGCGTGCGCTTCCCGATGTTCGTCGAATCGTCGGTCAGCGGCCCCGGGGCCAATCCGCTGCACGCCGCGCTGGCCCGGGCAACCGGTGCCGAACCGCAGTGGAACTTCCACAAGTACCTGGTCGACCGCCAGGGCCAGCCGGTGGCGAGCTTCGACAGCAGGGTGCGGCCTGACGATCCGAAGCTGGTCGCGGCGATCGAGGCGGCGCTGCGGCAGTAAGCGGGGCGGGCCAGGACGCGGGGCGGGGCTTTCGGCGCACGCCGGGCCAGGACACGGGGCGAAGCTTTCGGCGCACGCCGGGTGCTTGCCCCGCTTCGCGGGGTGCCCTCCGGTGCTCGGGTTCGTGGCCTGCCGCCGAAACTCGCTTCGCTCCCGCCGCTGCGCGGCGCTCGCTGCGCTC
>JBAYOD010000091.1:0-12183 GCA_041678445.1 Burkholderiaceae bacterium
TCGAGGCGGGCGAGCGCCTGATCGATTGCCGTCTGCCAGTCCGGGTGCGCGGCGTGGGCATGTGTGAAGCGCTGCATCGCTTGCGCTCAGTCGGGCGTCGTCTTGCGCCGTGGACTGCCGGCGGCCGGCCGCCGGCTCGTGCCGCTGGCGGCTTTCCGGGCGGTGGCGGCTTTGCCGGCGGCGTCGGCCCGCTTGCGCGAGCGCGCCGGTGGCGTGGCATCCTGGTTGCCGTTGCCGTTGCCGTTGCCGTTGCCGTTGCCGTTGCCGTTGCCGTTGCCGGCCGTCGCGCTCGCGGCCAGCGCGGCCGGGATGCTGGCGATGGCCGCGCTGGCAACTTCGCTGAACTGTTTCTGCAGGGCTTCCCACCAGATCATCGGGTTCAGCGCTTCGGGGCCCGGTGCAGCGGCTGAAGCGTCGGCACCGGCCTGGGTCTCGGTGCCCGGCGATGGCCTGGCGCCGGCCGTCGAGGCGCCGTCGTCAGGGGGCGGAGCCTGGTCCGCGGGCGTCGTGTCGGCAGTCGTCGTTCCGGCGTGCGGCCCCATTCCGGACGCCGGCGCCGCGGCCGTTCCGGCCGAAGGCGCGGCTCCGCCTGCCGCGACCCCGAAGGCGCGCAGTGTTGCCAGCGTCGTTTGCTGGATTTCGAGGGCCTGGATGGTGCCGCGCAGCACGGTCAGGTTGGTCACCAGCCATTGCTCGACGCTGCGCAGATCGGCGATCCGGCGACCGATCTCGTCGGGGTCGATGGTCGGGGCCAGGTTGGGCGGCAGAGAGAATGACGACCACGCCTGACGCATCAGTGCAATGGTCTGGTCCAGGGTGCTGCCCGGATTGTTCCCGGGTTGACCCATCGAGGCGAAATCGCCGATTCCGAACGGATTGCTCATGGTTCTGGCTCCCGGGCGATCCGGATGTTCCGGGTCAGCCCTAAAATAGCACGCCCTTCCGGAGTCAAGGCCCATGTCCGACATCGAAACCCTGCGCCGCATTCTCGCCACCCACCGCACGATCGCGGTGGTCGGGCTGTCGGCAGACTGGTACCGCCCGAGCTACTTCGCCGCGAAGTACATGCAGGAGCACGGCTACCGGATCATTCCGGTCAACCCGAAGTATCCGGAGATTCTCGGCGAACGCTGCTATCGCTCGCTGGCCGAGATCGACGAGCCCGTCGACATGGTCGATGTCTTTCGAAAACCCGCCGATGTGCTGCCGATCGCCCGCGAGGCGATCGCGATCGGTGCCCGCACGCTGTGGCAGCAACTGGGCGTGATCAACCTCGAGGCCGACCAGCTCGTGCGCGAGGCCGGACTCGACTCGGTCATGGACCGCTGCGTGAAGATCGAGCACGCGCGGCTGTTCGGTGGCCTGAACTGGGTCGGGGTCAACACCGGAATCGTTTCCGCCCGGCGTCCGCGCCAGCTTGCCTACTGATACCGATTTACCGAGGCCCGCCCAGATGACTGACCGAGATTTCGGCATCGAGACCCTGTGCCTGCATGCCGGCCAGATTCCCGATCCGGCCACCGGCGCCCGTGCTGCCCCGATCTACCAGACCACGTCCTACGTGTTCGATTCGGCCGAGCATGCCGCCAGCCTGTTCAACCTGCAGACCTTCGGCAACGTCTATTCGCGGCTGTCGAATCCGACGGTGGCCGTCTTCGAAGAGCGGATGGCTGCCCTCGAAGGCGGCCGCGCCGCGATCGCGGCGGCCAGCGGCATGGCCGCCGAGATGCTGGCCATGCTGACCCTGTGCAAGCAGGGTGATCACATCGTTTCGGCCAACACCCTGTATGGCGGCACCCACGCCCAGTTCGGTGTTACCTTCGCGCGCTTCGGCATCGAGTGCAGTTTCGTCGAGCCCGACGATCCGGAGAATTTCCGGCGGGCGCTCCGGCCGAACACCAAGGCGCTGTTTGCCGAGACCATCGCGAATCCGCGCCTGAACATCGTCGACATCGCCGCGCTGGCCGAGATCGCGCACGGGCACGGTGTGCCGCTGGTCATCGACAACACGCTGGCCTCGCCCTATCTGTGCCGGCCGATCGAACATGGTGCCGACATCGTCGTGCATTCGGCGACCAAGTACCTGGGCGGGCATGGCACGACAATGGGTGGCGTGATCGTCGAGAGTGGCAAGTTCGCCTGGGACAATGGCAAGTTCCCCGAGATGGTCGAACCGTCCACCGGCTATCACGGCGTGCGGTTCTACGAGACCTTCGGCGACTTCGCCTTCACCATGAAGGCGCGCATGGAAACCGCGCGCACGCTCGGACCCACGCTGGCGCCGATGTCGGCCTGGCTGCTGCTGCAGGGCATCGAAACGCTGCCGGTGCGAATGGACCGGCATGTGGTGAACGCGCAGCGCGTGGCGGCGTTCCTCGCCGCGCACCCGCTGGTGGCCTGGGTCAACTATCCGGGTCTGGCGGACAGCCCCTGGCACGCGCTGGCCCGCCGTTACCTGCCGCGTGGTGCCGGCGGCATCCTGTCGTTCGGGGTCAAGCCGCCCGCCGGCGCGGCGGCTGGCGGTCCGGCCGACGCCGCGCGGCGTGCCGGCGAGCGCTTCATCGACGCGGCCACCTTCATGAGCCACCTGGCCAACGTCGGTGACGCGCGCACGCTGATCATCCATCCGGCGTCGACCACGCACCGGCAGCTGTCTGAGGCCGAGCAGCGCGCCGCTGGCGTTACCCCCGACATGATCCGGCTGTCGGTCGGGCTGGAGTCGATCGACGACCTGCTCTGGGACATCGGGCAGGCACTGGAGAAGTCACAGCAGCGCTGAGCCTGCAGCAGGGCGGAGCGCCCGGCGGCAGGCCGGGTTTTCGGCGGCGCCGGCCGGCTGAATCAGCTGATGAAGGCCCGCAGCAGAAGGGCGCCGCCGCTGGCCAGCAGCAGGTGGATGATCCGGATGATGCGCATCGGGCCCAGCCGGCGCGCCAGCCGGGTACCCGCGTAGAGCGCCGGCGGCACGACCGCGGCGCCGCCGGCCAGCAGCCAGAGCCGTTCGCCGGTCGGCAGCGACGTGTTCAGCGTGATGGCCGTCAGCGCGCCGATCGACACCCCGAGTACGGCGACCACCACCGTCGGGCGCAGCCGGTCGGGGTCGCGGATCCGCCCGCCCAGGTACATGACGACCACGGGCCCGGCCACGCCGAACAGCGATTCGATCACCCCGGCGGCAACCCCGGCTGGCCCTGCCAGCCGGCGGGTGGCCAGCACCGGCAGCCGGGCGAGCAGCAGTCCGCGGATCGCGAAGGCGATGATCAGGATGGCCAGCACGCCCAGCAGCAGCGCGGCCGGGACGTAACCGGGCAGGAGGATGCCGAGCAAGGCGCCCAGCACGACTCCGGGCACCAGTCCCAGCAACTCACGCCAGACCACCTGCCGAAATGACACTGCCCCCAGCAGCAGGCAGGCGAAGATGTCGAGGGCGAGCACCGTCGCCACCACCTCGGTCAGCGGCAGCCACTGGGCCAGGATCGGCACGATGGTCAGCGCCGAGCCGAAGCCGGTCAGGCCGAGTACGACGTAGCCGCCGGCGATGACCAGCAGGCAGGCGAACAGCTCAGCGAGGGGCACCGGAGTCCAGGACGCCGCGTCGCATCTGGTCGAGCTCGATCGATTCGAACAGTGCCTTGAAATTGCCTTCGCCGAACCCCTGGTTGCCCTTGCGCTGGATGAACTCGAAGAAGATCGGGCCGAGCTGGTTCTCCGAGAAGATCTGCAGCAGCAGATCGCCCGGCGCGCCGTCGATGAGGATCCGGCGTCTGTGCAGTTCGGCGAGCGGTTCGCCGTGGCCGGGAATGCGCTGCTCGACCTGCTCGTAATAGGTGTCGGGCGTGTCGAGCAGCCTGACGCCGGCGGCCAGCAGCCCGTCGACGGTGCGGTACAGGTCGTTCGAGGCGAGGGCCACGTGCTGGATGCCCTCGCCGCGGTACGAATCCAGATACTCCTGGATCTGGCCCGGCGTCTCCGTCCCTTCCTCGTTGATCGGGATCCGGATCTTTCCGCAGGGACTGGTCATGGCTTTCGACTTCACGCCGGTGACCTGGCCTTCGATGTCGAAGTAGCGGATCTCGCGAAACTCGAACAACCGCTCGTAGAACTCGGCCCATTCCGGCATCCGCCCGCGGTGGACGTTGTGAGTCAGGTGGTCGATGCTGGTCAGGCCGTAGCCGGCGGGTTCGAGCGGTGCGCCGGGGATCGGTTCGAAGTCGACATCGTAGATGTCGATGTCGCCGACGCTGCCGGGGGCTGCACCATGCTTGCCGCGCCAGCGGTCGACCAGGTAGATCAGGCTGTCGCCGATGCCCTTGATGGCGGGAATGTTCAGCTCCATCGGGCCGCTGCGGTTGTCGAACCCCCAGGCGCCGAGGTCGAGCGCACGCCGGTAGGCCTGCGCGGCGTTGTTCACGCGGAACGCGATCGCGCAGATCGACGGCCCGTGCAGTCGCGCGAAACGCTGCGCGAAGCTGTCGGGCTCGGCGTTGATGATGAAATTGATGCCACCCTGGCGGTACAGCGTCACGTTCTTGTGCCGATGGCGGGCGATCGCCGTGAAGCCCATCCGCTCGAACGCGGTCCCGAGGGCCGCCGGGTCGGGGGCGGCGTACTCGATGAACTCGAACCCGTCGGTTTCCATCGGGTTGTCCCAGCCTTCGAAAGTCTTCATCGCCTCCTCCTCGAAGCGGGTCGGTGCAGCCCGTGGTGGCGGCAGCCTGTCGCGGCATCGATTCTAGAGCCTGTGCTCACTCCGATCGTCCCCGCGCCGGGGCCTGCCAGGAAAGGCTGTCGACCCGGTCGGTGCGTGCGGCGGGGCCAACCGGAAAATCCGACCGGTTGCGGCGGCAAGAATGACCGGTCGTCGACGGCAGCCGGTATTTGCTGCAAGGCGCATTGGTGGGCGCCGATGGGCTCACGCGGGGACGATCGTGGTGTGAACCGGCCCTGGACGATCTGGCACGGAAGCTGCTTGCTTTGTTGGGCAGTTCATTCCCGTGAGGTCGACCCGATGCTCGAAACCGCCCCCCGTCTGCAGGCCCGCCAGGGCGTTGCGCTCTCGGAACAGCTGCAGGCGGGCCTGAAGCTGCTGCAGATGTCCGGAGCCGAGCTTGCGCAGGAGCTTGCCGCGATGCTCGACAGCAATCCGTTGCTCGAAACCCTGCCGGGCGACGGCGGGTCGTTGCCCGGAAGTGACGCGGAGGACGGTGACGGTGACGGGGCGGGTCGGGTCGAGCCTCTGCACTGGGCAGGGGTCGGCCACGGCAGGGGCGGCGAGGCGGCGGACCTGCTGGCGGCCACGCCGGCGCCGGTGTCCCTGCGCGAACATCTGCAAGCGCAGCTCGCGGCGGCCGGCCTGTCGGATCTGGAGGCGGCCATCGCCGAGCTGATCGTGGCCGCGCTCGACGATGACGGCTACCTGCGTGACACGCCTCGGGAGCTGCTGGCCAGCCTGTCCGCGCCGGCGGACTTCGGCGAGGAATTCGATGTCTGCTATCCGGTGGCGTTGCGCTTCGTGCAGAGCCTGGAACCGGCGGGCGTGGCTGCCCGCTCGGTCGCCGAATGCCTGGCGCTGCAACTCGATCGCCAGCCGGCGGGGGCGGCCGGGCGGGCGCTGGCGCGCCGGATCGTTGCGGACTGCCTGGCGCTGCTGGCGAGCAATGACTCGGCGGAACTGATGCGGCGGCTGGATTGCAGCGAGCGTGAACTGGCGATCGCGCGGGCGCTGATCCAGCAGCTCTCGCCGAGGCCGGCGCAGGCATTCGATGGTCGGGCGGTGCACTACGTCGTGCCGGACGTGATCGTCCGCGGCCGGCCGGGCGACTGGCAGGTGGTAACCAACCCCGATGCCAGCCCGTCGCTGCGCCTGCACCGTGCCTATGCGCAGATCGTGCGCGGTCGGCGCGGTTGGTCGAATACCGCGCTGGGGGCCCAGCTCAATGAGGCTCGCTGGTTGCTGCGCAGTCTGCGCCAGCGCAGCGACACCATCACCGTGGTCGCGCAGGCGATCGTCATGACTCAGGCGCGCTGGCTCGAAGAGGGCGACATCGCGATCCAGCCGCTGCTGCTGCGCGACATTGCCGAGGCCACCGGCCTGCACGAATCCACCGTGTCGCGGGTGACCCAGGGCAAGTACATGGCGACGCCACGCGGTATCGTCGCGTTCCGCCACTTCTTCGGCAGCCGGCTGGTTTCCGGCGACGGGGGCCGGATGTCGCCGCAGGCCGTCCAGATCCTGATCCGTGACATCGTTGCAGCCGAGAACCCGTCCGAGCCGCTGTCCGACATCGCGCTGGGCAAGGCGCTGGCCCGGCGCGGCGCCAGGATCGCCCGGCGCACCGTGACCAAGTACCGCAACGAGATCGGGATTCCGCCCGTCGAGGCGCGGCGTCTCGACGCGCTGGGCCGGAACTAGGGCCCGTCGGCGGAACCGGCCTGCCCCGCGGCTTCGGCCTCGTAGCGCTTGACCCGGTTGTAGAGTGTCTTGACGCTGATGCCCAGCATGGCGGCAGCGCGCTCGCGGTGGCCGCCGCAATGCGCGAGGGTTGCCAGGATCAGCGCCTTCTCGGCCGCCGCAATCGGGGTGCCGATGGCGATGCCCAGCGGTGGCGCGCCTGCGGCGGGCGGCGGGCTGGCGACCGCCAGTCCGGCACTTGCCGCCGGAGCAGGGTTTGTGGCGATGCCGGGATCGACCGCCGGGCCGGGGTCGGCAGCTGTTCCGGGGGCCGCCCGGAACGAGGCAGCGTCCGGCGCCGGCCGCGGCAGATCGGCCACGCCGATCGTGTCACCGTCGGCGAGCAGGTGGCCGCGGTGGATCGCGTTGCGCAGTTCGCGCACATTGCCCGGCCAGTCGTAGCGGCGCAACTGCTGCAGGGCGGTTTCGGAAAGATCCTTGCGCTCGCCGTCACGATCGTTCAGTTTCGCCAGAAAATGCCGTGCGATCAGGGCGATGTCGTCGCGGCGCTCGCGCAGCGGCGGCAGGCTGATCGGAAAGACGGCCAGCCGGTAGTACAGGTCTTCGCGCAGCTGGCCGTCGGCAACGGCTTCGAGCGGGTCGCGGTTGGTCGCCGCGATGATGCGCACATCGGTGGTGACCGGGGTGTCGCCGCCGACCGGCGTGAAGCTGCCGGTTTCCAGGACCCGCAGCAGCTTGACCTGCAGTTCCATCGACATTTCGGTGACTTCGTCGAGGAACAGCGAGCCGCCATCGGCACGCTCGAAGAAACCGTGGTGCTGGCGCACCGCGCCGGTGAAGCTGCCCTTCTCGTGACCGAACAGTTCGCTCTCGATCAGCTGTGGTGAAAGCGCGCCGCAGTTCACGGCCAGGAAGGGTCCGCCCGCGCGGGTCGAGGCGTCGTGAATGGTCTGTGCGACCAGCTCCTTGCCGGTGCCGCTCTCGCCGGTGACCAGCACCGTGACGGCGGTGGGTGCCACGCGGGCGATCTGCTGATAGACCTTGCGCATACTGGCCGAGCGCCCCCACAGGCTGCCGTAGCGGCCTTCGCGCTCGACCGTTGCGTCGTCGCCCACTGCAGGGCGCGGCCGCCGGCCGGCGGCCGCGACCCGGGCCAGGACGGCGCGCAGCCGGTCGACGTTGATCGGCTTGATCAGGTAATCGGTTGCCCCCAGCCGCAGCGCCTGGATCGAGGTCTCGATGCTGGCCTGGCCGGTGATCAGCACGATCTGGCAGGCGTGGTGGTTCATCGCATCGAACAAGTCGATGCCCGAGCCGTCGGGCAGATTCAGATCGAGCAGGACGACGTCGGGCGGACGGAAGCCGAGTTGCCGGCGGGCATCGTGCAGGGTGCCGGCGATCGCGGTGGCGAAGCCGTTCGCGGCCACCAGGGCTTCGAGCATTTCGGCGCTGTCGGGATCGTCCTCGACGATCAGGGCATGTGGCACAGGCGGATGAGCGGGAGAAGCTTTGCTGGGCATGGTCTCGAAGTGGGCGGCCGGTCGGTTCAGCGGTCGACCAGCTGGCAGAGTCGCTTGACGAGCGCAGGCGGATCGATCGGCTTGTCCAGGAACAGGTCGAAGCCATTGTCGAGCGCCCGGCGGCGGATGTCGGGAATGCCGTGCGCCGACAGCGCGACAGCGGGCAGGTGCGGCAAGTGGTGGCATCGCTCGATCTGCCGGATCTCGCGGATCAGGGACATGCCATCGCGCCCCGGCATGGCGAGGTCGGAGATCACGATCCGTTCGCCCCCTTTTCTGGCCCAGTCCAGATAGTGCGCAAGCGCCGAATCTGCGGAGTCGGCCGTGGCCACGACCGCGCCCTCGGCGGCCAGCAGTTCGGACAACATGTCGAGCAGGTCCGGATCGTCGTCCACGGCCAGGATGTGGCAGCCCGCGAGGTTCGGACACGACGAGCCGTCCGGGGGGCTCGCCGCTTCGAGGCCGCCCGCCGGTCGGTTTGCCGGTCGGGTGTCCGGGCCGGTCTTGCGGTCGATGCGGGTCTCGATCAGCTCGCGCTGGCGCCCGACCGCGCGGCGCAGCCCGGCCAGGGCACGGACCGCCAGCTCGGGGGGGTCGGCCAGGGTGCTCGACAGCAGATGGATCCAGCCGGCCATGGCATTGAGCGGTGTGCGCAGGTCGTGTGACAGCGCCGTGCGGAACTCGATCCGCTCCAGAGACAGGTCGCGGTAATCGCTGGCTTCGCCGGCTTCGCGCAGGATCAGGACGCCGGGGCCGGCCGATGGTCGATGCTCCGCCGGGCCGGTTCCGTCGATCGGTCCGCTCAGGCTGGTGATCTCGGCGCGCCAGACCCGACTGCCGATCAGCAGCGTGAAGGCCGTGCCGGCCCGAAGGTGGAGGCGCAGCGTGGCCGAGGTGCTCGCAGAGGTAACGGCCGGCGCCGTGATGCCCGGAGTCGCCCGGCCGGCCCCGGCGGCCGGAGCCAGCTGTGCGAAGCTCGTCAGGCAATCGGCGAGTGCCTGGCCATGCCAGTCGCGATCAGCGCACAGCAGGCGCGCAGGCGGATTCATCCCCTCGACAGCGAGTGCCGCATCGAAGGTGATGACAGCCGAGCGGGCGATTGATGACATCTTCGTGGCCAATCCGTGCAAGAACCGTGGCAGAGGTCGTGAAACCTGCAGCAAGCCGGGTGCCCGGCCGTCGTGAGGGCCGGTCTTCAGCCCGCCTGCGGCTGCAGGCCCCGTTCGATCAGCAGCCGGGTCACCACATCCGGGTCGACCGGCTTGACCAGATGGGCGTCGAAACCGGCAGCACGGGTTGCGGCAAGCTTTTCCGGGCTGCCCTCACCGGTGAGGGCAATCAGCAAGGGGGGCGTGGTCTGGCCGCGGCGGATCTGCCGGGCAAGCTCGCAGCCGTCGATGTCGGGCAGGGACAGATCGAGCAGTACCGCATCCGGCGGCTTGTCTGCGATGGCAGCGAGCGCGGCCCGGCCATCGTACGCAAGGCCGGTTCGGAAACCGGCCATCTCGAGGATCAAGGCCATCGAATCGGCCACGTCGTTACTGTCGTCGACCACCAGGATCAGGGCTGCCTGCATCGTCGATTCACCTCCGCTTACCGGACTGCGCGGTAAGATCTGACGGTAAGGTGAAAGCATAGCCGCACCGGATGGAGTTGCGACGTGACTGGGAGTTCCGATGCGGGCCATCCTGAAGCCGGCCGGCTCCGGGGCAAGGCGCTGGCCGCGGGCGTTCTGCTTGCCGGTCTGCTGATCACGGCCCTGTTGTGGCGCGGCGAGCTCGAGCGCGGGCGCGAGCGGATCGACGCCGCATTGCTCGAGCGCGCCACGCTGCTTGCCGCCCAGGTTCAGCAACGGCTGGTCGTCTACGAACTCGCGCTGCGCGGCGGCGCATCGCTGTTTGCGGCCACCGTGCGCCCGACACGCGAGCAGTGGGCTGCCTATGTCGCTGCCCTGGCGCTGGACGAGGCCTATCCAGGGGTCCAGGGGGTGGCCTTCGCGGCCTGGACGCCGCGCAGCCGGTTGAGCGAGCTGGAGCAGGCGATGCGCGCGGACGGGCTGCCCGACTTCCAGGTCTGGCCCGAGGCCGCCAACGGCGATGCCGGCGTGATTGTCTATATCGAGCCGATGGACATGCGCAACCGCAAGGCGCTGGGCTTCGACATGTATTCCGACCCCGTGCGCAGCCGTGCGATGGCGGCGTCGCGCGATGGCAATGTGCCGGCGTTGACCGGCCCGGTCGAACTGGTCCAGGACGCAGGCGACCCGCAGTCGCGGCCTGCCGTCCTGCTGTACGTGCCGGTGTATCGGGAGGACGTCGCGACCGCGCCGCTGGCCGAGCGCCGCGAAGCCTTCCTGGGCTGGGTCTACGCGCCATTCCGTTCCGGTGACCTGATGGAGGGCATTCCGCGCAGTGTGGTCCTGCCGCTCAGGGTCGGCCTGACCGACGTCTCGGGGGGCGAGCCGCGCGAGCTCTATCGTGACGAGGGTTTCGTGCCGGCGACGGTGCAGCGCGGGCCGAGTGTGCAGGTGCCGATCAGCTTCCGGGGGCGGCAGTGGCAGATCGAAGCCCGGCCGAGCCCGCAGCTGATGGCCGATCTGGATCAGGGCCGGCCGGTCGGTGTCCTGGTCGCCGGCCTGCTGGTCAGCCTGCTGCTGTCCGCGGTGATCTGGTCGATGAGTGCGACGCGTGATCGTGCCCATGCGATCGCGCGCTCGATGACGGCGGCGCTCAGGCGTGCCAATGATGCCCTCGATCAGCGGGTGGCGCAGCGAACGGCTGCGCTGGTAGTTGCCAACGACCGGCTCAGGGACCAGATCGCCGTGCGCGAGGTCGCCGAGCGGGCGCGTGTCCAGGCGCTCGAGAAAGAGGCGCAGCGCAATGTCCAGCTGCAGGCGCTGGCCGATGCCGCACTGGCGATCAGTCAGCTGCCGGACGACACGGCGCGTTTCGGCTACCTGGCTGAACAGGCCTGCCGGCTGGTCGGTTGCCGGTATGGGGTGCTGGTCGCCTTCGGCAACGAAGCCCCCGGCGATGAAGGCAGCGGCAGGCTCGCTGAAACAGGGCTGGGGCGGGTTGTGCCCGACGACATCGACGACGGGCTGCGCGAGCGCATGCTGGCGCGCGCGGCGCACTGGCCGAGACCGGCGCAGGCCGGGCGCTTCGAACTCGACGACGCCGATCGCGAAGCGCTCTTCGAATCCGCTGCCATGGAGGCGATGGCGGTGCCGATCCGGATCGCCGGCGGACCGATGCTGGGGGTCCTGTACCTGCTTGCGGAGTCCGGTTACCGCTTTGGCGACGAGGAGCGGGCGATCCTCGTCCAGCTGGCCGTGCTCACGGCCGCCGCGGTCGCGATCGCGCGAGCGGTCGACGACGAGCGCAGCGCCCGGATCGAGGCCGAGAATGCCAACGCGGCCAAGGATCACTTCCTGGCGCAGGTCTCCCATGAACTGCGCACCCCGCTGCAGGCCATCCTGGGCTGGATCGGCGTCATCGAGCGGCGGTGCGGCGACGATACCGAACAGTTGCGTGCCGCCGGCATCGTACGGCGCAACGCCGAGGCCCAGAGCGCCCTGGTCGAGGATCTGCTCGATCTGGTGCGGATCGGGCAGGGCAGGCTGCGCATCGACCGCGAGCCGGTCGACTTCGAGGCCGTCGTGCGAGCGGTGTTCGAGTCGCAGCATCAGCAGGCGGTCGAGCGCGGCGTCACGATGACGCTGGAGACGGCAGGCTGCCACGCACTCGACGGCGATCCGCTGCGCCTGCAGCAGGTCGTCGGCAATCTGCTCGGCAACGCGCTGAAGTTCACTGAGGCCGGCGGCCAGGTGGCGATCCGCCTGTACCGGCAGGGTTCATGGCAGGTGCTGGAAGTGGCCGATACCGGCTGTGGCATCGCGGCCGAGCATATCGGCCAGTTGTTCATGCCCTTCGATCGCGGTGCCGACCCGGCCAGCGGCCGGCGGGCCGGTCTCGGCCTGGGCCTGTCGCTGGTACGCCACTTCGTCGAGCGCCACGGCGGCCGGGTGGAGGCGCTCAGCCCGGGTGAGGGCCAGGGGTCCGTCTTCAGGGTCTGGCTGCCCGCTGCCGGGACGGGCGCCGGGGACCGGCCGGCCACCCGGTCACGGCGGCTCGTGATCGTCGGCAATTCCGACGATTCGCAGCGGGCGCTCGCCGGATGGCTGGCGAGCCGTGGACTGGAAGTGATTGCCTTCGATGCGCCGCAGCCGGCCCTGGACTGGTTTGACACGCA
>JBAYOD010000092.1:0-12045 GCA_041678445.1 Burkholderiaceae bacterium
CGCCCGTCGCCGAGCCGGGCCGCATAGGCCGCCAGCAGCGCCAGCGGCAGCACCACCGCCGCACCGGCACCGGCCAGCAGCGCCGTATTGAACACCCATCCGGCCAGCCGGCCGTCGACCTGCATGCCGTCGCCCGCCCAGCTGTACAGCAGCAGCAGCGCCGGCAACAGAAAACCGGCCAGCGGCGGCAGGCAGCACCACAGGGTGGCGCGCCAGGCACGCCAGCCGCTCAGGCGAACCCGCGGCGCCGGACGAGCCGAGCGCGCGTGAAACTGCATCCGGCTGCGCGAACCGCGCTCGATCCACATCAGGGCGCCGACGAAGACCAGCAGCATCAGGGCAAGCTGCGCCGCCCCCACCCGGTCGCCCAGGCCCTGCCAGGCGCGGTAGATGCCGGCCGTGAAGCTGTCGACCGCGAAATAGCTGACGGTGCCGAAATCGGCCAGCGTCTCCATCAGCGCCAGCGCCGTGCCGGCCGCCACCGCCGGCCGGGCAACCGGCCAGGTCACCCGCCACCAGACCATATGACGGCTCGAACCGAGCGAACGGGCCGCCTCGGCCAGCGATGGGCTGCGGTCGGCAAAGGCCGCCCGCGACAGCAGATAGACATAGGGATAGAGCGCCAGGCCGAGGAACACCCCTGCTCCGTTGGCCGAGTAGATGTCCGGAAACCAGTACTGGCCGACCTCCAGGCCGGTCAGCCGGCGCAGGCCGGTCTGCAGCGGCCCCCAGGTCGACAGGAAGTCGGTATAGGCATAGGCCATCACGAAGGCCGGCGTCGACAGTGGCAGCACCAGCAGCCAGGCCAGCGCCGTGCGCCCCGGGAAGTCGTAGGCCGCGACCAGCCAGCCGGTCGATACGCCGACCACCGAGACGACACCCACCACGACCAGCGCCAGATGGGCAGTGACCAGCGTGTAGCGCGGCATCACCGTCCCGAACAGGTGGCTCAGCGAGCTGCTGCTGCCGCTGCCGGGCGCGAACGCCAGCCAGACCAGCGCGATGATCGGCGCGGCAACCAGAACGGCCAGCGTCACGACCCCGAGGGTCAGGGGATCGGCATTGCGCTCGCGCAAGACCTTCGCAGGAGGGGATTCGACGACCGCGGACACAGTTCGCTACAATCTCGGGACTGAGAATTATAGTCATTCAGCCGTGCGACCTGCCGAATCCGCCATCCCGCTCGGGCATCCGACCCGCCCTCCCGGCAGTGCCTCGCTGTGCGTCGAAGGACTGGGCGTGAGCTTCGGCGCCGGCGCACAGCGCGTGGTGGCGCTCGACCAGTTGTCGTTCCGGCTGGCGCCCGGCGAGATCGGTTCGCTGCTCGGCCCCTCGGGCTGTGGCAAGACCACCGCCTTGCGCGCGATCGCGGGCTTCGTGCGACCCCAGCACGGCCACATCGCAATCGGCGACCGGGATATCCTTTCTGCGCAGGCCTTCGTGGCACCCGAGCGGCGCAGCGTCGGCATCGTGTTCCAGGACTACGCGCTGTTTCCCCATCTGGACGTCGCCGCCAACGTGGCCTTTGGCCTGCGCAACCGCCCGCCGGCCGAACGCAGCGAACGGGTCGCGGCGATGCTCGAACTGGTCGGCCTGCCCGCCATCGGCAAGCGCTTTCCGCACGAGCTCTCGGGTGGCCAGCAACAGCGTGTGGCGCTGGCGCGCGCCCTCGCCCCGGCACCGTCGATCCTGTTGCTCGACGAGCCCTTCTCCAACCTCGACCCCGACCTGCGCGAGCGGCTGGCGCTCGATCTGCGTGCAATCCTGAAGCGGCACGGTACGACGGCGCTGCTGGTCACCCACGATCAGTACGAGGCCTTTGCGCTGGCCGACAGCATCGGCGTGATGGCCGGCGGGCGGATCGCGCAGTGGGACAGCCCGTACCGGCTCTACCACCAACCCGAAACCCGCCAGGTGGCCGACTTCGTCGGGCTGGGCGCCTTCCTGCCCGGCCGCATCCACCATCGCGACGGCCGCTGCTTCGTCCAGATCGAACTGGGCACACTGCCGTTGCGCGATCGCGCCGATCGGGCACTGGCCGATGCCAGCGCCAACCCGCAGGGTGAAGTCACCGTGCTGCTGCGCCCCGATGACGTGGTCCACGACGATACGAGCCCGTTGCAGGCCGAGGTGATCAACAAGGCCTTTCGCGGCGCCGCCTTTCTCTACACGCTGCGCCTGCCCAGCGGCGCGAGCCTGCTGGCACTCGTGCCCAGCCACCACGACCACGCGATCGGCGAATACATCGGCATCCGCTTCAGTGCCGATCACGTCGTGACCTTTCCGGTCGGGGAAGCGGCGCAGGGCAATCAGCGCGTGGCTGCCTGACAGCCCTTCGCTCGATCAGTGGTCCGTTCCGCTGTAGCTCCACATCGCCACAGTCCGCCCTGCACGGCTGAAACCCATGGCTTCATAGAACTTCACCGCATCACCGTCCGCTGTGAGCATGAGCTGATGAAAGCCGCCATAGCGCTCAAGCATCGCATTCATGAGCTGGCGACCGACTCCCCGGCGATGCCAGTCAGGATGAACAAGCATGTGCGGAAAATAGACGACAAGACTTCCGTCCGAGATCGCGTTCGTCAGCCCAACGAGTCGACCATCTGCGCGTGCGGTGGCGAGCGAATGGGAACCACGAAGCGCTGACAGGAGTTCCTTCGGCTTGCTGGCCGATGACCATCCATTGGCCCGGTAGAGTTCGACCACCTCGTCCGAATCTACCGAGCCCTCAAGGCTGACGATGCAATCGGTCGCTACGTTGCAGTGGCCTGTCATATGTCGACGTTCGCTGATCAGAGGCCGGTGGCGATCAGGAAGGCGCGCCGCGATTCGAAACGGGTTCTCAGCGCTTCCATCCGCATGGCAACCGCCTGGGTATCGCCGCGCCTGACTAACAGGGCGACGGTGCGCGGCGGGTTGATCCGGGCGATCTGTGCGTAGCGCCAGACGCCGTCATCGTCTTCGAACTCGATCCAGTCGCCGCGCACCAGCTGCGCAAAGGCTTCGGCGCCGTCGATCGGCAGCCGGCGCGAACCCGGGATCGGTGGCTCGGCGGCGCCTGGCACAGGAGGTATCGCCGCGCTGCGTGCGCCGGCTGCGTTGCCGGCGCCCGGATCCGGGTCGGCCACGGCACTGGGGCCCGGTCGCCTGCGGTCGCGGGCGTCAGCGGATACGCTGCCTGCGGCGCGCTCACGGCCCGGATCCTTCGGCGGATCCTTCGGGATACTACGCTGCATCCGGCGCAGATGGATCAGGAACAGTTCGTCGAAGAACAACCGATACTCGTCATCCTTGGCGCCGATTTCGCTGACCCCCTGGCTGATCAGCCGGATCAGCGGCGGAATTCGCTGGGCCAGTTCCCGCCGGCTCAGTGATTCGCGCGAATCCAGGCTCCAGACCAGATCGTCGACGACCTGCAGCCCCGACTGGAACTCGACGCTGTCCTCGCCACTGCGCAAGGCCGCAGTGCGCATGTGCCGGAACCAGACCTTGTGCAGGAAGTCGCGAGCCGAATCGGGGACGTCGGTATTCTGGAGCCGCCGGTCGATCAGTGCGCGGACCTTGGCCGTCACCTGCCGTTCCTCGTCACGCCCGGGCCGGCGCGCATAGTCGCGGCGGTTGCGCTGGGCCTGCGGCGATTCGAGCGCCTCACGTTCGCTGGCCACCTGCTCGACCAGCTCGCCGACCTTGCGGGCTGCCCGTGTGTACTCGCGCTCGGCCTGGGTGGCGATCACCGACGAGCGCGTCTTCAGTGCGCCGGCCACCACCTCGACAGCCCAGACGACGGTCTCCAGCCGTCCGAAGAGTTCGCTGTCGCGCGTCAGCTCGTCGGCATAGGCCACTGCGATCGCGCCGAAGTTCTCGACCAGCCGGCGCAGCGATCGTGGCTCCTCGCCGAGGTAGCCGGGGTCGAGCAGCGACAGTGACAACGAAGGGCCCTGCAGCCGCCAGACCAGCGGCTTGACCGGCTCGGGAATCCGCGCATCGTCGACGACATAGTCGAACATCGCAGCCACCACGTCGGTCATGGCAATCTGGCCGGGCGCCACGGCGGCTTCGGCCAGGCCCTTGCGGGCCGCCGCAAAGAACGCGGCCCGCGCATCGCGGGTGAAAGGCGCGAGGCCGGCTCGATGGGCGAAGGCCACTGCATCGGTCGACAGCCCGGCAATCGTCTGCAGGCTGCGCAGCGCTCCGGTTTCCGGCGCAGCGCCCTGGAACTGGCCCAGTGCGGACCGGCCCAGCGCGGCGGCATCGCGCGCCACCGACTGTGCATCGCCACCGACCGAGGTCGCCGGCGGACGGGTACGGCGCCGTGGCCGTGCGCCGGCTTCGGGAGGGGTCGGCGGCTCGGGCGGAACCGGTGGCTCCGACGGCGGAGGCGGCTCTCGCCGTTCGGCCTGCGGCGGCCCTGCCGGTTCACGCCGTCCGGGCGGCGGGCGCCGCTCGGGCGATGCGCGCCGATCGGACGACCTGCGTCGATCCGGCGCCCTGGGAACATCGGCCGAGTCCGGCGTTCCGGGCTGGCCGGCGGCATCGCCTGCAGCGCCGGCCGGCGGTTCCAGCGGCACGATTCCTTCGGAGTGCAGCAGCGAGTCGGCCGAACGGATCGCGGTCGCGATCGGGCCGGTCAATTCTCGAACCAGCGCCTGGCGCAGCGCGCGCCGGGTGTTCGCGGTTTCGGCGACCCCGCCGAGCACGGCGACCATGGCCGATGCGAGGGTGCGCGCTCCGAGCGGATTGGCATCGTCTTCGGCCCAGTACCGGCCGACCAGGCGCTGGATGCGACCGGCGTAGCGGACGTAGTCGGCACCCAGTTCCTCACGCACCGCAGCCGCCAGTGCACCGGCCAAGATCTGCGTTTCGAGGGCCTCGTGTTCGAGCAGCGACAGTGCGTCGTCATCGCGGGTCCGCTCCAGGTTCCTGAGCACACGCCGCGCCAGCTCCTCGGGCACCCGCGCCGAGCGCACGATCGACTCCCGCCCGAGCGTCCTGGCAGCTGATTGCATGGCCTGGCGATCGTACGAGTCGGCAACGCTGCCGGCCTGCCGCTCCAGTTCCACCGACACCCCGATCAGCGCTTCACGCAGGGCCCGCGACAAAGCCATGCCCATCGTCTCGCGCACGCGGGCGAACATTCTCGGCAGCGGGGCCGAAGGGGTGTTTTGGGTGGGACTCACGGCCGCTGATCGTAAGCGATCAAGGCACGCCCGCGCTGTGAACTAGTCCTACAATCCAGCGTTCCACGATGGCCTGCCACCCCCGCGGCGGATCGAATTGCGAGCGCCCATGATGAGCGTCACGACCATTGCCTTCGACCGGCTCGCGCTGACCGCGCTCGAGATCGCCGGCACGCTGGCCTTCGCAATGTCGGGGCTGGTTGCCGCGAGCCGGCGCCGGATGGATATCGTCGGGGTGGCCGCCGTCAGCTTCTTCGCTGCCTTCGGCGGCGGCACGCTGCGCGATCTCCTGCTCGATCGCAGGCCGTTCTTCTGGGTCGAGTACGACGGCTATGTCTGGGCCGTGCTGGCGCTGGCCCTGTTCGGCGCGCTGGGCCTGCGGATCGCCCGGCTGTCGCCGACCGCCCGGCCGATGCTGTGGGCCGACGCGCTCGGCCTGGGCCTGTTCGCCGCCTCGGGTGCCGGCACTGCGGCGGGGCTCGGCCAGTCGGCAATCGTCTGCGCGCTGATGGGCGTCGTCACGGCGGTGTTCGGCGGGGTCATGCGCGACCTCCTCTGCAACGAAATCCCGGTGGTGTTTCGCGATCGGCGACCGTATGCAATCTGTGCGTTTGCCGGCGCCTGGGTCTACCTGGCAGTGGCGGCCACGCCGGCTACCGACTGGCTGGCCCTGACCGCCGGCATCGTCACCGCGACCGGCCTGCGGCTGCTCTCGCTGGCACGCGACTGGCATCTGCCGGCCCCGCCCGAGCAGGCAGATCACTGAGCCGGCCGGCCGTCTCCGGCGGGTCTCGTACGAGCCTGCTATGGCGACCCGCCGCGGCCCGTATTACAGTTGACACCGTATTCGGCGCCCTCTAACATGAACGATGATTCATCAATCATAAACCGAGACCTCGATCGAGCCGGATCCGGTCCCGAATCGACCCCGAACCCTGAGGAGACACTCATGCGCAAGGAAAATACCGCTCCGACCCAACCGCAGCGCCGCAAGCTGATCCAGGGCGCCACCGCTTTCGCCGGCCTGGCCGGCGCCGGCTTCCCGATGATCTCGCTGGCACAGAACAAGCCGATCCGGGTCGGCATGCCGACGATCCTGTCCGGCCGGGTGGCCACACTGGGCCTGTCCTCGCGCTACGCCGTCACGATGGCGGTGAACAAGTTCAACGCCGCAGGCGGCCTCAACGGCCGGCCGATCGAGATGGTCATCCGGGACTCGAAAGGACAGCCGCAGGAAGCGGCGCGGGTCGCGCGCGAGCTGATCAACACCGACGGCTGCGAGATGCTGATCGACGCCGAGGCCTCATCGGGTGCCTTCGCCGTCCATGAGGTCGCGCGCGATCTCGGCGTGCTGTGCATCCACACCAACTCCGAAACCTCGTCGCTCACTGCCGATCCGAAACTGCGGATCCCCAACGCGTTCCGCTGCGCGCGCCAGGGCATTCACGATGCGGTCGTCGGGGGTGCCTATGCGGCCCAGGCCGCCCGGGAGCTCAAACTCCGACGCTGGATGACGATCTCGCCCGACTACGCCTACGGCCGCGACACGACCGCCGAGTTCCTGATGTACCTGAAGCACTTCAACCCGGACATCGAAGTCACCGGCGATGTCTGGCCGAAGATCTTCCAGCCCGACTACAGCGAGGTCATCACCCGCCTCGTCCAGGGCCGGCCGCAAGCCATCTACTCGGCGCTGTGGGGCGGCGACCTGAGCTCCTTCATCGACCAGGGCAACATCTACGCCCTGTTCAAGGACCGCCATTTCTTCGCCGTCAACATGGCCGACTACACGGTGCTTACGCAGATCAAGAACGTGCCGCCCAACCTGCATTCGGGCAACCGCTACCTGCGCAGCTTCCCGAACACGCCCGCCAACAACGCCTGGGCCGACGAATACTTCGCCGCCCACAAGGAGATGCCGACCAACTGGGCGTGGCAGAACTCGCTGGCGGTGGCCTTCCTGACCGAGGCGATGAAGAAGGCGGGCAGCGCCGACGGCGCGAAGATCGCCGATGCGCTGCGCGGCATGACCATCGATTCGCGCAGCGGCGCCGACGGCACGGTGACCATGCGTGCCGAAGACAGCACGCTGGTCGGCTATGCGGTGGGCTGGGGGGTGCTCTCGAACAAGGAGCCCTACATGGCGAATCCGGTTGCGGGCGACTGGAAGACGATCGCCGAACTCGAAACCGAGTGGAAGAAAAGCAAGGGCTGGGCCTGACCTGGCCCGGCCGGGCCTGACCCCCTGACACCCTGCGGCCCTCCGGGGCGGTTTCGACCGCCCCGGTCCGCCGGCGCCGCAGCCGGTCGAGCGGCGACAGATCCGTTCGTGCAGGCCAGGAGACACACTTGAATCCCAACGAACTCATCGAATGCGTGACCTCACTGTCATGCATCGTCACCCAGACCAGCACCGGCCTGATCATCGGCGCGCTGCTGTTCCTGGTGGCAACCGGACTCACGCTGATCTTCGGCGTGCTCGGCGTGGTCAACTTCGCCCACGGCTCGCTCTACATGCTCGGCGCCTACACCGCCATGAGCGCGTATCACACGACCGGCAGCTTCCTGCTGGCTGCACTGTTCGCGGGCCTGGCCGTCGGCCTGTTCTCTCTGGTATTCGAGCGCTTCTTCATGCGCCGCGTCTACGACGCCGACGTGCTGATGCAACTGCTCGTCTGCTACGCCTTCATCCTGATCCTCGATGACGTGGTCAAACTGATCTGGGGGGCCGAGTTCAGGTCGATGGGCATGCCCGAGGCCTTCCAGGCGCCACCGTTGTTCATCGGAGGCGGCATCATTCCGGTGTTCTACATGTACCTGATCGCGGCCTCGGCGGTGATTGCATTCGGACTCTGGTTCCTGCTGACCCGGACCCGGGTCGGCAAGATCGTGCGGGCTGCCGCGCACAATCCGACGATGACTTCTGCCCTCGGGCTGAACACCCGCATGATCTATGCCGGTGTATTCGCCTGCGGCGGGGTGCTCGCCGGCCTGGCCGGCGCCCTCGCCGCACCGGTACGCTCGATGTCGCCCGGAATGGGTTTCTCGATCCTGATCGAATCCTTCATCGTGACCGTCATCGGCGGCATGGGCTCGGTCAGCGGCGCGCTGGTCGGCGCCCTGCTGATCGGGCTGGTCCGCTCGTTCGGCTCGATCGGCTTCCCGCTGTTCGTCGAAGGAATGATGTTCATCGCGATGGCGCTGATTCTCATCCTCAAACCCAGCGGCCTGCTGGGCGGTCCGGAGCAGCGCACATGAGCAAGGCCGTTTCGGATACCCCGGGGCAGCGTCCCGGCCCGGCCGCAGCAGGCGGCGCGGGCCTGGGCAGGGAACTGACCTGCGCCCTGATCGGGCTGGCCATCCTGGCCGCCATCCCGCTGCTCTCGCCGTCACGACTGGTGATGGACTTCGTGATCCGGCTGGCCGCCTTCGGCGTCTTCGCCACCTCGCTGAACATCCTGATCGGCTACGGCGGAATGGTGTCGTTCGGGCACTCGATGTTCTTCGGCGCCGGCGCCTATGTCTTCGGTCTGCTGATGCAGAAAGCCGGCACCTCGATTCCGGTGGCCATCCTCGGCGCCGTGGTGTTCTGCGCCGCGATGGCACTGGTGGTCGGCGCGATCTGCGTGCGCCTCAAGGAGATCTATTTCGCGTTCCTGACGCTGGCCTTCCAGATGCTGACCTACTCGGTCATCCTGTCGTGGATGTCGATGACCGGCGGCGACCAGGGTCTGATGGGGGGAATTCCCAGGCCGGTCTTCCTCGGCATCGACCTGGCCAGGGTGGAAGTCCTCTACTGGTTCGCCTGCGCGATGGGGATCGGCTGCCTGCTGCTGATGCGGATGATCCTGCAGTCGCCATTCGGCTACACCCTGAGAATGGTGCGCGACAATGCCGATCGCGCGCGTTTCCTGGGCATCGACGTCTGGCGGGTCAAGTTGCAGGCCTTCATCCTGGCGGGTGCGTTCGCCAGCATCGGCGGTGTGATCATGGCCTTGTTCGTGTCGGGCGCCTACCCGGAATTCAGCTACTGGACGATGTCGGGCGAGGCCGTCTTCATGATCATGATGGGCGGCCTGCACGTGTTCATCGGCCCGCTGGTCGGCGCCGGCCTGCTGCTGATGTTCAACGACGTGGTCACCCGCACCACCGAACTGCACGGCATTGCACTGGGCATCATCGTCCTGATCTTCGCGCTGGGCTTCAAACGCGGCATCACGGACTTCGTGGTGCAGCGCTGGCGCCAGCTGCGCAAGGCCTGAGCCGGGGCTTCGCAAGAGACGAGACCGATACATGACAGAGACTCCCCTGAGCGTCGTCACGGGCGGCGCAAGCGGCATCGGCCTGGCCTGCGCCCGCCTGCTGGCGGCCCGCGGCGACCGGGTTGCCGTGGTCGACCTTCCGGGCACGACACTGCCCGACGATCTGCGCGAAGCCGGCATTCGAATCTACGACTGTGACGTTTCCCGGGAAGACGCCGTGCACGCGACCGCACAGGCCATCGAAGACGCGCAGGGGCCGGTCGGCGTGCTGGTCAACAGCGCCGGCATCATCCAGTTGCGCCAGCCACCCGAGCAGATGCCGATGCAGCTCTGGGACCAGGTCGTCGCCGTCGACCAGCGCGGCACCTACCTGTGCTGCGTGGCCTTCGGCGCGCGCATGGTGACGCGCGGCGCAGGCAGCATCGTCAACATCGCCTCGATCACCGGCTCGCGCTCAGTGCCGCTGCACGCCTATGCACCGGCCAAGGCCGCGGTCATCTCCATCACCCGCTGCCTGGCTGCCGAATGGGGAAACTCGGGCGTGCGGGTCAACTGTGTCTCGCCCGGCTACACGCTGACCCCGGCGCTGCAGGCCGCCATCGATCGCGGCGACCGCGACCCCGGCGACCTGACCCGGACGGCCGCGCTCGGGCGCATGGTCACGCCCGAAGAAGTCGCGCAGGCCGTCGGTTTTCTCGCTTCTGCGGCCGCCTCGGCCATCACCGGTGTCGATCTTCCGGTCGATGCCGGCTGGCTGGTCGGCACCCCCTGGATGACCTACGGCGGCCTGCCGGCCGCCCGCAGCAGCGCTGCACCACAATCGGGAGCCCGCTGATGCTGCGCGCCGAGAATCTTCGCAAGTCGTTCGGCGGCGTGGTCGCGACCAATGATGTCTCGATCGAATTCCCCAGGCATTCGCTCAGCGCGGTCATCGGCCCCAACGGCGCCGGCAAGACCACCTTCTTCAACCTCATCTCGGGGGCTCTGACTCCCGATTCGGGGCGCATCCTGCTCGAAGGCCAGGACATCGTCGGCCTGCCCAGCAGCGAGATCGTGCGCCGCGGGATCGGCCGCGCCTTCCAGGTCTCCAAGCTGTTCAAGACGCTGACGGTCGAGGAGTCGCTGCGCGGTGCGCTGATGTCGCCGCTGGGCAAGTCGCTGAAGCTCACCGGACGCTTCCCGCTGCGCGAGACTCGCGACCGCGCCCACGAGGTCATGACCAGGCTAGGCCTGCAGAGCAAGGCCGACGTCGTCAGCGGTAATCTGTCGCACGGTGACCAGAAGCTGCTCGACATGGCGCTGGCACTGGTGCTCGGACCGAAGGTCCTGCTGCTCGACGAACCGGTCGCCGGGATGGGTCCGGAGGAACGCGAGCAGATGATCGAAACCGTCTACGCGCTGTGGCAGCAAGGCGGCCTGACCATCGTCCTGATCGAGCACGACATGGAAATCGTCTTCCGGGTCTCGCAGCGCATCCATGTGCTGTCCCACGGCGCGCTGCTCGCCGAAGGCAATCCCGACGAAATCCGCAACCACCCTGCCGTCATCGAAGCCTATCTCGGCACGCCGCGCGAGGCCCGCCCATGAGCAGCACCGTTCTCGAGGTCGTCGACATCGATGCCTTCTACGGCACAAGCCAGGTCCTCTTCGACATGTCGCTCACGGTGACCCGGGGCGAGACCCTGGCGCTGCTCGGGCGCAACGGCGCCGGCAAGAGCACGACGATGAAGGCCATCGCCGGCATCGTCCCGACGCGCCACGGCGATATCCGCCTGCTGGGCAAGCCCGTGCGGGGGGAAGCCACGCACACGATCGCACGCGCCGGAATCGGCTACGTTCCCGAAGACCGGCAGATCTTTCCCGACCTCAGCGTCGAGGACAATCTGCTCATCGCGATCAAGCGGGGCGTGGACGGCCGCTCGGAGTGGCCGCTCGAACGGGTCTACGAAATGCTGCCGCTGCTCACCCCGCTGCGCACCCGCCTGGGCGGCCAGTTGTCTGGCGGCGAACAGCAGATGCTGACGGTGGGCCGCTCGCTGATGGGCAATCCGAGCGTGCTGCTGCTCGACGAGCCCAGCGAAGGGCTGGCGCCCATCATGGTCCAGAAGATCGGCGACCTGATCGAAGCGCTGCGCAAGCTCGGCACCACCATCGTGCTGGCCGAGCAGAACCTGCATTTCTGTCTCGACCTGGCCGACCGGGCGGTCGTCATCGACCGCGGCACCGACGTCTTCACCGGTACGATCACCGAGCTCAACGCCGACGCCGAGATCAAGCAGCGTTACCTGTCGGTCTGACCCCTGCCGATCCGTACTGCCTCCGTACCGCCATGACCGCACCCTTGACCGAACGCCCCGCCTTCGACCTGTCGGACACCCGCATGCTGGTGACGGGCGCTGCCGGCGGCATCGGCTCGGCCACGGCAAAGCTGTGCGCCAGCCTCGGCGCCCGCCTGGTTCTGACCGACTTCCGCGGCCGTGAAGCCATGGAGACGCTCGCCCACGAGCTCGGCGGCGTCGAGTCCATCCATCTGTGCGACGTCGGCGACCGGGCCGCCGTCGAACGGATGGTCGACAACCTGGCGCCGTTGTCGGCGCTCGCCGACA